>JADGBU010000045.1:3291-22546 GCA_015231295.1 Magnetococcales bacterium
AGAATCCGCTCGTACACATAACGGAGATTGCCTCCCAGGGGCAGCGCGACCGTCTGATGCGCCGGCGGGGATTTCAACTGATGGTTGACCAGGGCATGCGCGGTTGCAATCCAGGTGCGACGCAACTCCAGGGACAACGCCTCCAGTCGCTCTTCCCCCTCCAAGGTTTCCAACGCGGGATCCAGCAGAAGAGCGGCCATCTGCTCTCGCCACGCATTCAGGCTGGCTCCCAGTTCCGGTTTGGCCGCCGACAGGGCGTTCGCAATCAAGAGCATCTCCTGCGCATCCTCCCGGCACGGGTTGGAAGCGATGCGATGGGATTCCGGATCCGGTCTGGTTTGACGCAAGAACAACGTGTCGATCCTCCTGCTGTTGTCTCCACGAACCCGGAGACGAATGAAGAGATGGCCGACACAATCATAAAGGCACCCATTCCGGGTGTAAATGTACATTCATTCTTACTGGTTGCGATAAAATCAATTTTGATCAACCGGGAGTCCCGAAAATCATGGCAGGAGCACTACTGAACATAATAAAAGATTGTAATATTTTACTATTATTGTATTGATTGCGTACAAAAAAACATCTTTTAGATGTTTTTTTGTACTTCAATCGTAGGGCTACACATCATCCAGGGTGGCGGGTCGTCCCTCCGAGTCGCGACGTCCTTGCCGGTGCTCCAGAAACAGTTGATACTCCTCACCGGCGATCTGATTGAATTGCTTGGCATAAACAAAATCATCCACCGAGATGTGCCCGACCAACCAGCTTTGCAAAAAGTTGGCAATACGTCTCGCCCCACTGACCTGATCCCCGTTCTCTTCGACCAACTTTTTAAGCTGCATCAGCAAAAATTTATGAGTCTCCTTGTGTGTGCTATAATCGTTAAAATTGAAATAAAACATCAAGTCTTCCTCAAATTTGAAATGAAACTTGACGTGCTCGGCAAACTCTCTCATTGTGGCCCGAATGCTGGTTTTGGTCAGCTTCGGATGCGCGAGCATGGCATGAATGGTTTCCACATGCCGCAACAAATCCATATGCTGCTGATCGATCTCCGCAATGCCCACTTTGTACTTTTCATGCCATTGAGTCGGCATGGGAAGCTGCTGTTCCATTCTCACCTCCGGCTCGCCATATCTGAAAAAATCACCCGCCAACCCTCCCGATTCAGGAATCCAAGTGTATACTTAAAAATGGGAACAAGTCACCCTGAAAGTTCACGATTTCATGCTTGGCACTCCAAATCGCACCGCCCGACAGACCCCATTCGCTGGAGTCGGTCATCCCGACCCGCGCCTCTCGTGAAATCCGGAATCAATGCGCGCCCGGTCGATGCCGACGGGCGGTTTCCAGATGTTCGCACACCCGTTCGGCCCCATCGAGAATGCGGGGCGTGTGACGTTGCAGCAGATCCGGTGGCACAAAAAACAGATTGTCCCGCGTCACGGCGGTCAAGGGCGACCAGACGCGCCATTGATCCAGCCAGTCGGGACGCGCCTCCCCCATGCCGCTGGCCACGATCGCTTCCGGATTGGCGGTCAGCACCGCCTCCAGCTCGATGACCGGAGCCAGATCCGGCAACGAGGCGAACCGATTCACGCCGCCGCACAAGGCAATCACATCGCTGATCAGGTGGGCTCCGTTGATGGTCATCAGCGGCTGATGCCACACCTGATAAAACATCGAAACCGGAGAGGCGTCGCGATACCGGGTTTCCAGAGCGGCATGCCGAACACGAAACGCATGGGCCGCGTCACGGGCCTCCGCCTCGTGACCGGTCAGCAACCCGAGACGCTCCAGTTCACCGGGAATATGCTCCAGCCGCCGGGGATCGGTACGAAACACCGTCAGACCGAATCGCTCCAGCGCCTCCAGGGTATGGAGCGGATTGCCGCTCTCCCAACCGATCACCAGATCGGGACGCAAGGCCACCACCCGTTCGGGCTCGAAACGGTCATACCCCCCGATGCGGGGAATCTGTCGGGCTTCGGGCGGATAGTCGCTATGATCGGCGACCCCGACCAGTTGCCCCCCCGCGCCCACGGCAAACAGCAGCTCGGTGAGATTGGGAGCCAGAGCGATCACCCGTTGCGCGGGTTGCGTCAAGGTGATCGTCCGTCCCCCGGAGTCCCGCGTCGAAACGGCCTCCGCGCCGCGCAGCGCGGACGAAAACAGAGCCGTGAGAACGAACAGTAACCAAAAAGTGACGCGGTGTTTGATTCGCATGGGAGAAGGGATTATATTTTGCATCGGTGATGGTCGCGACTCTGGAAAGAAACGATGGGGCAGCCTATCCGCTCCCGCCCCTGGATGCAAAAGGAAACAATGATGTCGGCGCATTTGATTCTGGGCGGTGCCCGCTCGGGCAAGAGTGCCATGGCGGCCCGATTGGCCGCATCCAGCGGTCTGCGGGTGATTTTTGTCGCCACGGCGACCCCCGGAGATGCGGAAATGGCCGAACGCATCGCCCATCACCGTCGCACGCGCCCCCCGGAGTGGCGGGTGATCGAGGAACCGATCGCCCTGGCGAGCGCGCTGTCCACCCACGCCGCCCGTGACCATTTCGTGGTGGTGGATTGCCTGACCTTGTGGATGGCCAATCTGCTGTGCGATCCCGCTGGCGGCGAGCCGGTCTTTCAACGGGAACGCCGCGCGCTGCTCGACGGAATTCCCCATCTGGCCGGTCCCGTGGCCCTGGTGGGCAACGAAACCGGTCTTGGGGTGATTCCCATGGGTGCGCTCAACCGTCGTTTTGTCGATGAGTGCGGCTGGTTGCATCAGGAGTTGGCCCGTTCCTGTGATCACGTCAGCCTGATGGTTGCCGGTTTACCCCTGACTCTCAAAGGATCCACCGCATGAATCAATCCTGGATGTCCGCCCCGATTCCCGCGCCGTCGATACGCCGCATGGAGGGAGCCCGTCTGCGTCAGGAGCAGTTGACCAAACCCAGAGGATCGCTGGGACGCCTGGAAGAGCTGGCGATCCGTCTGGCCGGATTGCAGGATCGGGAGTTTCCCTCGGTGGATCGGGTTCGGGTGGTGGTGTTCGCCGGGGATCACGGCGTGACCGCCGCCGGAATCTCGGCCTATCCCCAATCCGTGACCGTGGAGATGATCCGCAACTTTTCCAGCGGAGGCGCGGCCATCAGCGTGCTGGCCCGGAACCTCGGGGCCACTCTGGAGGTGGTGGATGTGGGCACGATCCGGGATCCGGGTCCGTTGCCCGGTGTGGTCTCCTGTCGGGCTGGCGCGGGTACGCAGGATTTCCGCACCCAACCCGCCATGACCACCGAATCGTTGCGCATCGCCTTTCGGGCCGGGGCCGAAGCGGCCAAACGGGCGGTCGCCTCCGGATGCGATCTCTTCATCGGGGGGGAGATGGGAATCGGCAACTCCACATCGGCGGCGGCCCTCGCCTCCGCCCTGACCCACAAGGCTCCGAGCCTGCTCGCCGGTCCGGGCACCGGACTGAACGCCAAAGGGGTCGCCCGCAAAGTCGAAGTGATCGAAGAGGCTCTGGATCACCATCAGCACAGCCTGAACACGCCGGTGGAGGCTCTCCTGTCCCTGGGCGGCTTCGAGATTGCCGCGCTGATCGGTGCCTTCATCGTCTCGGCGCAGCATCGGGTGCCGATTCTGGTGGATGGGTATATCGTATCGGTGGCGGCCCTGGTCGCCACCCGTCTGCGGGCCGATCTCGCCCCCTGGCTGCTGTTTTCCCACGAATCCGCCGAACCGGGCCATCGGGTGGTGCTGGAGGCCCTGAACGGATCGGCCCTGCTGGATCTGGGGCTGCGTCTGGGAGAGGCGAGCGGCAGCGCGGTAGCTCTCCCTCTGCTGCGACTGGCCTGCACGCTGCATCGGGAGATGGCCACCTTCGCCGAGGCCGGCATCTCCGAAGGGTGATGGCCGACGACGTGTGGCGTCCGTTGCGGATCGCACTGGGACTGCTGACCCGCTTCCCGATCCCCTGGCGTGGCCAATCGGCGACGGCGCGGGAGTTGGGGGATTCGGTGCTCTGCTACCCGCTGATCGGGCTGATCATCGGCGGTGCGCTGGCCGGATTGGCCGAACTGAGCCGCGCCTTCGCGACCGATCCGGGCCTGGGCGCGATGGGCCTGTTGATCGCCTGGGTCTGGATGACCGGCGGCATGCATCTGGAAGGTCTGGCGGATACGGCGGATGGCTGGATCGGTGGTCTGGGCGATCGGGAACGGGCCCTGGCCATTCTGAAAGATCCTCACAGTGGTCCATTCGGAGTGATGGCCCTGGTGCTGGTGCTGCTGCTCAAATGGAATCTGCTCCGGGTGATGCTGATGGCCCCGCCGGCCTGGGAGTTCTGGCTGCTCGCGCCGCTGTTGGGTCGGGCGGGAATCGTGGTGCTGTTCCTGACCCTGCCCTATGCCCGTCCCGGAGGCATGGGCGCTACGGCGGCGGCAGAGTTGTCTCCGGCCAGGGGGATGGGCGTTTCGCTGCTGGCGATGGCGTTGACCGGATGGCTCGCCTCCTGGTGGGTCGTGATCGTTTGGAGCGGTGCGCTGATTCTGTTGCATCGGGCCTGGAAAGCCCGGTTCGGCGGCATCACCGGAGACACCTCCGGAGCCTCCTGCGAACTGCTGGAAATCTGGGTATTGATGGCCGGATTGTTCTGAGGAGCGATGGCATGCGGATCATGGCGCGATACCGGTATTTTTGGCTTTTGGTGCTGTTGTCGGGGTGGTCGGCGCACCCCCTTCTCATCCGGGAGGCCCACGCCGATGCCTTCGACGCGGAGGCCCAGTTGAATCGTTATGTCTCCGTGCCTCTGGAGGTGGATCTTTCCGGGCTTTCCGAGGGCGAACGTCGGATGATTCCGCTGTTGACCGATGCGGCGCGCGCCATGGAATCGGTCTTCTGGCGTCAGACCATGGGGGATCCGGAAGCCCTCTTCGCCATGCCCTGGACCCAACCGGTGCGACAACTGCTGGCGATTCATTTCGGCCCCTGGGATCGCATGGAGAACAATCGTCCGCTGGTGCCCGGCATCGCCGCCAAGCCCGAAGGGGCCCGTTTCTATCCGGAAACGTTGACGCGGGAAGCCTTCGAGGAGGCCTCCCTGAAGCGTCCGGAGTTGAAGGATCCCTTTGCCCTGGTGCGGAGCGACCCGGAAGGGGCGTTGATGGCGGTACCGTATCATGAGGCGTTTTCCACGTTTCACGCGCTGGCCGCCGACCGGCTGAAACGGGCCTCCACCTTCACCGAGGATGCCGCCTTGGCCCGTTATCTCCGGTTGCGCGCCGAGGCGTTGTTGACCGATCGCTATCAGGAGAGCGATCGCGCCTGGATGGAGATGAAAAACAATCGTCTCGATCTGATCATCGGCCCCATCGAAACCTATGAGGATGGCTTGATGGGGATCAAGGCGGCTCACGAGGCGTTGTTGCTGATCAAGGATCCGGCCTGGGCGCGTCGTCTGGAGCGTCAGACCGGGCGTCTGGCGATTTATCAGGCCCATCTGCCGGTTCCCGAGGCCTATCGGAGCGAAACTCCCGCCGCCGAATCGGACCTCGGCGTCTACGACGCGCTGGTGATGACCGGAGATGCCGCCGCCACCCGTCCCATTGCCATCAATCTGCCCAACGATCCCCAGGTGCAACTGGAAAAGGGTTCCCGTCGTCTGCAACTGCGCAACGTCATGCGCGCCAAGTTCGAGCGGATTCTCATGCCCATGGCCAAGGTGCTGCTGGATCCCGGACAACGCTGTCAGGTGACTTTCGAGGCGTTGTTTGTCAACACCCTGTTTCACGAGGTGGCCCACGGTCTGGGCATCAAGAAAACCTTGAACGCTCCCCTCGGCGCAGAGACGGTCAACGATGCCCTCAAGGAGGATGCCTGGATGATGGAAGAGGGCAAAGCCGATGCCCTCGCCTTGTGGCTCGGGGATCTGGACGAAACGCTGGAACTCTTCGATGCCCATCCCGAAGCGTCGATCGTATCGGAGGAGAGCCGTTACATCACCGAGTTCGTTTCGTTGTGGCGGGCGATCCGGTTTGGTCCCGGCAGTGCGCATGCCCGAGCCAATCTGATCCGTTTCAACTATCTGCGGGAGAATGGCGCGTTCACGCGGGACGATCAGGGCCGCTATCGGGTGAATCTCGCCCGCATGCGGGCCGCGTCACAGGCGTTGTCCGGACGCATTCTGGTGTTGCAGGGAGATGGGGATCTGGAGGGCGTGCGAGAGTTGGAAAAACGGTATGGCACGCTTTCCGACGAACTGCTGGCCGATCTGCGCCGCGTGGAAGAGGCGGAAATTCCTGTGGATGTGGTGTTCAAGTCGATGCCGGTGCCGTGATCCGCGCGATGCGCTCACCGCCCGATCGCGGGATGATTCAGCACGGCGGCGATCCAGGCATCCTTCATGCTTTGCAGCATGGGACTGGGATGGGCGAACAAAACCGACTCTCCGACCACCGGCACTCCCACCAGCACCCGATCCGCCAGTTTTTCCAGACACTGTTGCGCCAGTCCTTTCAAACCGACATGCCGTCCCCACCCGACCAGTACCGGAACCTCCGGAGATGGAACCAAAATACGTTGCAACGCTTCCCGTCTGGCATCACAGAACAGGGAGTGCCGTTCTCCTCCGGTCACGCCGCGCAACCGTTCCACCAGCCCCAGAAACACGGGACTCTTCGGCTCTCGCAAATCGGACAGATTCACCACTCTGGCGTGACGGTATCCCCTGGCGACCATGATCTTCATGATCTGATATTGGGTATTGTCCGGTCTGGTCGGCACCAGCGGGATTTTTTCGATCTCCGCGAGGGAGCCGATCAGGACGATGGGCGTCTCGACCGGAACCGGATGCGATGAACCCGGATTCATCATCACCACATGGAGATCGGGGGGATGACGATCCAATGCCTGAAGATCGGTGGTCGCGACGGCACTGCGCTCGACCAGCTCCAACACCGACCGACACGAATACTCCACCCCTCCCAGGAGCGTTCGATAGAATCTCCCGTAGACACCGAAGCGGTTGGAAAGCTCTTTGGCACGCAAAGCGGTAAAATGGATCATGGCCTCTGTTTCGACACGTCAAGAATCGGGGATCCCAACCGGCATTCGGCTTCAGGATAGCGTTTCGATGAAGGTGACGCAACGCCTGCCCCATTCCGGACGCGCCGCGACCGGAATGACGACTATTGCCATCGCCCATGACAATTTTTTGGAACGGTGCGGTGAATTCGGATTGACAGGCCAAACCCGATGCCATATTTTACCCTTAGAGATTTCAGAAAGACTGCCAAATTAATGCGAAGAATAGAAATGCAGTAATGAATGACTGCGGAGTCATTCATGTAGTTTCTTAAGCTCCCAACAAAAACAAAAATTGACGCAGGAACCGGTTATGATCAAGTCTGAGACAATGCGTCATATTTGGCGAATTTTAATGCCATCTACGGAATATAGATACAGAGCCAATCAAATCTTATCGTGGTTACAGCGAAAACATTGGACCCACGCATGGGCACCTCCTCGCGTAATCAATATTGAACTCGCTTCAGTTTGTAACCTCAAATGTCCATTTTGTCCAACAGGGATCAATCAACTCGACCGACCCGAGACCGGTTTTATGTCATGGGATATTTTTAGCAGTATTGTGGACGATCTTTCTGGTGTCTACCCTTATGCATTTTTCAATCTATGGGGAGAGTCTCTTCTACATCCCGAGTTCAATCGTTTTGTCCGTTACGCAAAAGATCATGGATTCAAAGAGATCTCCATCAGCACCAATGGTAATGTTCGTCGGAACGATGAATGGTATCGAGAACTGGTCGCATCAGAACTAGATGTCATACAGATTGCCATTGATGGCAACGATCAAGAGACTTACTCCAAATATCGTCTTCAAGGCAGTTTGGACACGGTATATCTTTTTATCGAAACACTATTGCGAATCAAAAATGAAGAAAAGTCTGAAAGACCTAAAATAGTTCCTGTCCTTGTCGTCAATCAATTCAACAAGCCACAAATTCCGGAAATTAATTCGCGATTGAAATCATTAGGACTGGATATTCTTAAGATAAGAAACAATAAAGACCTTACCCAATCGAGAACGGAACAGCAGAAATCGAATCTCAATCACGACGATTTCAGCTGCCAACAAGATGGTTATGGCGGATTTTTTGTATTAAAATCTGACGGCACATCTCAGAAAAAAATAAATCAGTATAGCTCTGTAATTCCTTGCCCCAGTCTTTGGGAAAATCTATACATAAATTCTCACGGTGGATACATGCCATGCTGTTCCAGCTTCAAACAAGAAGATGTCATCGCTACTATTCATGAGTTCAAACCTCTTCATTTCTGGTACTCAAGAAAAATGCGCCATATAAGATATCTAAACCTTAAAGATCCATCAAAGATTCCTGCATGCAAGAACTGCGGTTTTATAATCAGAAGAAATTCAACGCAAAAACCTTAATAATCACAATCTGGGATGGAACAAGAATTTTCAGTGACCACCCCTCTAAAAAGGCTTTTCCGCAATCAACTCATCCTCCAGGCACTGATACAACTCCAAAATATCATTCAGACGGTTCCCGTAATTCGTCTTGTGCCTATGTTCTGAAATAAAGACCAAATGGATCTGCAATGTCACGGACGTGAAGTCGTCCTTGAACCCCGGCCCGAAGGCCGGGGGGTCATTCTACGCAGCAGCATCAGGCAATCTGCACCACGATATCGTGCAACACATCGCCCGCCTTGGCCACCTGATCGGCGGTATTGGAAAGATGGCGATAGAGTTCACGACGCTTGAACACATCCACCACCCGTTCCATGGCTTTGGCTTTCGCGCCGGGTTCACGATCGTCCAGGGATTTCAGCATCTGCGCATCCGCCTGGAACAGCGCGGCAATGGCCCGACGATACGCCTTTTCGGTATTGCGTTCCGCCTTGCTCGCCGCCGCCGCATCTTCCGAAGCGGTGGCCGGGGCCTCGGCCAGTTTCAGGAAACCCTGACGCAGGGCTTCCACCCCTTCCTGCAACAGTTTGGCCATTTCCAACGTATACTCATCCGGGGTCAGGGCCAACACTTCCATTTCCCGGATCGTGGTCTTGGCGTAGTTCATGATCTGGTCGATCGAGTTGACCGCGCGGTAGATATCCTCACGATCCATGGGGGTGGCGAACGCCTGATTCAGCACACTCATATTGCGTGCTTTGACTTCATCGCCCTTTTTTTCCAATTCACGGACCAAAACTCCTTTTTCCGCCTGATTGGTTTCCATGAAATCCACCAACGCCTGCATGGACTGGGCGCAAAGCGCGCACTGCTCGTTGAGCATGCCATAGAAATCGGGAACACGCGGAAAAACATTGTTGAGAATTTTTGTTGCCAAGGAATCGGAACTGCCACTCATGATCGAATCTCCCAGATCTGTCCGCCAAAGTAAAGAATAACACGGTTTGTTGTACGAACTCCCGGTTCAAAATAACCGGAAGAAAAACCGCATTGTGAACCATTGCAGTGCAAGGTTTCTTGGTTGCCGGAGATCATAGAGGGATTATGTTAACAATGTGTTAAAACCAAATGAAGCGATTGTGAATACTTTGTTAAATGATCTGCCTATGGATCATGCACCCGGAGACCCGCAAAAACAGGTCAAGCACCGACTGCATATTTATTGATCAACAGACCAATCAAGCGCTTGCGTTTTCGATCACAAATCAGGCAGATTCCGCATCCGACACGGACCAAAAACACATTTTACCAATATTTTTCATATAGTTGACAAACATGGTTTCATTATTGCTGACTAAAGATCACATCACGCACACCACCGGAGCCTTGCCGGGCCTTGTCGCGGATCCGAAGCCCACGAAGAACCAGGAGCAGACTCAATGAATAAAAATGAAATGTTCAGATTTCTGATCAAAGAGGATCTGGCCCGCCTCAGTGAAAAATCCACCCGACGGGTCTTCAAGAAAGGGGATGTGATCATGAAGGAAGGGGTCGTGGCCCACAGCCTCTACCGTCTGACCAAGGGAACGGTCAAGGTGGTCAAGGATGTGCGGGGGGAGGATGTGGTGATCTCCCGCCTGGGCCCGGGAGAACTGCTCGGCATCGCGTCGTTGCTGAACGGCACCGCCATCATGGCCACGGTGATCGCCAAGGAGGAGAGCGAATTCGAACTCATCGCCCTGCACGATCTGCAATCCCTGCTGGAGTCGATGCCCGGATTGGCGGTGCGCTTCTACCGCTCCCTGGGCGCGGTCCTGATCGACCGATTGGATATGCTGGTCCATCAGGTCGTCTCGCCGGAGCCCTCCTGATCGACCAGGCCGAAAAGAGAAACCGCTTCAGGAGTTGCCGGGAGGATCCATCAAGAACTCCATCACCACGTCATGCGCGTCTTCGAACGCGGTGGTGGTACACCCGGAGCAATCCTTGAGACCGGACTCAAGCCAAATGGGCGTTCCGGGACACGCTTCGTAGGGATAGAGCGGACAAAAACAGAACAGGCAATTCAAATGCCTGCCGGAGGGAATCGGATGACAGGGATAGTATTCGCAATCCCGGTTTTCGAAGAAACGATGGCTGAATTTCATGGCCGGAAACCTCTCGTCCCTGGTGCGGAACGGGACTGCGGCGGAAGCGTCCGCCGCAGTCGCCTGGATTCACTCCACCACGATATTGGGAATGCGACTCTGCTGAAAGCTCATGCTGGCCACCCGTGCCGCCACCGTCGAGGCGATCTCCCGATAGCGTTGCGCCTGAGGACTCTCGGGACGGGCCACCATGATCGGCCTCCCCGCATCCATATCTTCGCGAATCGAGATGTCGAGCGGGATATCTCCCAGGAATGGCATTCCCATCGCTTCGGCTTCAAGGCGCGCGCCACCGTGATCAAAAATATCGGCGCGGTGTCCACACTGGGGACAGAGATAGTAGGACATGTTCTCGACCACGCCCAGAACCGGCACATCCACCTTGAGGAACATGTTCACGCCGCGCCGCACGTCGGCCAGGGCCACGGCCTGCGGTGTCGAGACGATCACCACGCCGGTGATCGGCACCTTTTGCGCCAGGGTCAATTGGGCGTCTCCGGTGCCCGGCGGCAGATCAACCACCAGATAATCCAGCTCCCCCCACTCCACATCCCGGAGCATCTGTTCCACGGCCATGCCCACCATGGGACCACGCCACACCACCGGTTGAGCCTCGTCCATGAAAAAACCCATCGACATGGTGGCCAGACCATGCGCCATGATCGGCCCCATTTTACGGCCTTCGGTGGGTTCCGGTTTTTCCGAGACGTTGAGCATGCGGGGCAGACTCGGACCATAGATGTCGGCATCGAGGAGGCCCACCGACGCGCCGCTTTCGGCCAGGGCCAGGGCCAGATTGACCGCCGTGGTCGATTTGCCCACGCCCCCCTTGCCCGAGGCGACGGCGATCACATTGCGCACGCCGGGGATCAGATCGGTATTGGTCTTTTTCTGGGCCGCCCGCACCTGAGCGGTCATTTCCACCGTGACCTGCACCACGCCGGGGAGCGCGGCCACCACATCGTGTGCCTGTTTTTGCAGCAACGCCTTGACCGGACAGGCCGGTGTGGTCAATTCAACCTTGAAGGAGACCTGTCCGCCGTCGATGACCAGATCCTTCACAAAACCCAGACTGACAATATTGCGTTTCAGATCCGGATCCATGACTTTCTTTAAGGCTTCCAGAACCTGTTCCGCTTGGATGTGCGACATACGATCCTCCAGGAAGTTAAGAGATGACAATTTCTTGTTCTATCAACAAAAAAAACCAAGAATGCACCCGTTTACACCGTCCGTCAAGTCATCATGCACGGTTCAATCCATCCGCAGCCTCTTTTTTTCCATTGATCGGTTAGAAAATCAGGAGTATCTAATACACGCCCATATCCAGTAAGGATTGCCGACGTTGAGGGGCGTCACAATCCGTCCAGAAGCCACTTTACTTCCAAGGTGCGTTCGCCATGACTGATTACATCATGATTCTGGTCAGCACAATTCTGGTCAATAACTTCGTACTGACCAAATTTCTAGGCATCTGTCCTTTTCTAGGCGTCTCCAAAAAGGTCGAAACCGCCGTCGGCATGGCCTATGCCGTAGTTTTCGTCATCACTCTTTCCTCCATCATCACCTGGCTGACCCAACGCTATCTGCTGGGCCCTCTCGGATTGGACTATCTGCGCACGCTTTCGTTCATTCTGATCATCGCCGCCCTGGTTCAGTTCACCGAAATGGTGGTCCACAAAACCAGTCCGGCCCTCTACGACTCCCTGGGCATCTTTCTGCCGCTCATCAGCACCAACTGCGTGGTGCTGGGGGTGACGATCATCAACATCCAGAAAGAACTGAACTTTCTCCAGGCCACCTTCAACGGCTTCGGAGCGGCCACCGGTTTCGGATTGATCCTGGTGCTGTTCGCCGGCATGCGGGAACGCATCGATCTGGCCGATGTCCCGGCGTTGTTCAAGGGGGCCCCGATCGCCCTGGTCAATGCCGGTTTACTCTCGCTGGCCTTCATGGGCTTTGCGGGCATGGTCAAGTGAGACCCCACTCTTTGTAAAGAATCTCAAGCATTCAAGAGGAGATCACCATGATCGAAGCAGTATTGAGCATGGGGGGAATGGCCCTGCTGGCGGGACTTGGGCTCGGTTACGCGGCCATCAAGTTCCATGTCGAGGGCAATCCTGTCGTGGAAAGTCTGGAGGCGGCTCTGCCCGCCACCAATTGCGGCAACTGTGGATTTCCGGGGTGTCACGCCTACGCCGAGGCCCTGGCCAGCGGCGAAAAGGTCGCCATCAGCCTCTGTTCTCCCGGCGGATCCGAAGCCATGCAGTCGATCGCCGCCATTCTGGGCGTCGATCCCGTGGCCATGGAGACCGATCAGGGCCCGCGCGTCGCGATGATCCACGAAGAGAAATGTATCGGTTGCACCGCCTGCATCAAGGCCTGTCCCGTGGATGCCATCGTCGGAGCCAACAAGCAGTCCCATACCGTGATCGCCGACATGTGTACCGACTGCGAAGCCTGTGTCGAACCCTGTCCGGTGGATTGCATCGAAATGGTCCCGGTTCCGGACTCCATCTACAACTGGAAATGGGACAAGCCGGCTGGTCCCCAGGTCACGATCCACTGATCGCATACAAGGAGACATCATCATGGGGATCCTGGCTACCGCTTTGAAAAAATTCCACGGCGGCGTTCATCCCAAGGAGTACAAGGAGCTCTCCCGGCATTGCGCCATCGAAGAGCTCCCGATGCCCAAACGCCTCTATGTCCCGATGCACCAGCATATCGGCGCGCCCAGCGACCCGTGCGTCGAACCGGGCACCCAGGTTTTCAAAGGACAATTGATCGGAGAGCCGAACGGTTTCGTTTCGGCTCCGGTTCACGCCCCCACCTCCGGCACCATCCAGGGCATCGAAGAGCATGTGTCCGGCCACCCTTCCGGGTTGACCATGCCCTGCGCCGTGCTGATCCCGGATGGCAACGATCAATGGCATCCGGAGCTCAAGGGTCTGGAAGATCCGTACAACGCCGACCCCCAGGCAATTCGCGACAAGGTGCGCGAGTCCGGTGTGGTAGGGCTCGGGGGGGCGACTTTTCCGAGTTTCATCAAGCTCTCTCCCCCGCAGGGCAAGGTCGCCGAACTGCTGATCATCAACGGCGTGGAGTGCGAACCCTATCTCACCTGCGATGCCCGTCTGATGGAGGAGCACTCCCAGGAGATCATCGATGGCATCCGCATCATGCTCCAGGCGTTGCAGACCAAACAGTGCGTCATCGCCATCGAGGACAACAAGCCCGGCGCGATCCAGGCCATGCGGCGGGCGGCCCAGGAGACCAAAAACGTGCAGGTGGTCTCTCTGCCGGTGATGTATCCCCAGGGGGCCGAAAAGCAGCTCATCGAAGTCCTGATCCATCGCCAGGTGCCCTCCGGATGCCTCCCCATCGACGTGGGGGTGATCGTCCACAATGTGGCCACGGCCCTGGCGGTGCGGGAAGCGGTTTTGTTCGGTCATCCTCTGGTCCATCGCGTCGTGACCGTCACCGGACTGGGCATCGCCCGCCCGGCCAATCTGAATGTGCCCGTCGGCACCCCGGCACAGGATCTCATCGACCACTGCGGCGGATTGAAAAACGGCGTGAAAAAGGTGGTCATGGGTGGCCCGATGATGGGGGTGGCCCTGGGCGATCTGCAAGCCCCGGTGGTCAAGGGCACCTCCGGACTGCTGGCCATGCTCGCCAGAGAGACGGTGCAGGAGCCGGAACAGCCTTGCATCCGCTGCGGCAACTGCCTTCAGGCCTGCCCGGTGCAGTTGACCCCCTGCGAAATGGCCTGGCGCGCCAAACACGATCTGATCGATCAACTCGACGCGGTGCATCTGATGGATTGCATCGAGTGTGGCAGTTGCGCCTATGTCTGTCCTTCGCACATTCCTCTGGTCCACTATTTCCGTTACGGAAAGCTGGCCATGGCCGCCAAGAAACACGACAAGGACAAGGCCGAATTGACCCGTCAGCGCAATCAGGCCAAACAGGCGCGCGCCGAGGCGGAAAAAGCGGAAAAAGAACGCAAGAAAGAGGAGATGCGACTGGCCTCCGAAGCCCGGAAAAAGGCTGCCGCCGCGTCTCAAGCGGGTGAATCCGCCCCCGCGAAACCGGTTCCGACCTCCAAACCCGCTGCCGAGGAGAGCGCGCCATGAGTTCCACCACCCTGCTGACCCCCTCCTCGCCCCATGTGCATGGAGGTCTGTCGATTCCCGTCATCATGAAGACCGTGATCTGGGCACTGTTGCCCGCCGCCGCCATGGGGGTGATGGTCTTCGGCTGGTCGGCCCTGTTCGTGATGATCATCACCACACTGGCCTGTGTCGTCACCGAACGGCTGTTCAACGCGGTGCGCCACCGGGCCTCGACCCTGGGAGATCAGTCCGCCGCCCTGACCGGCCTGCTGCTCGCCATGCCCCTGCCCCCCAACACCCCCTGGTGGATCTGCGTGATCGGCGGAGGCTTCGCCATTCTGATGGGCAAGCAGCTTTACGGCGGCCTGGGTTACAACATGTTCAACCCGGCGTTGATCGCCCGGGTTTTTCTGCTGGTCTCCTTTCCGGTGCAGATGACCAGTTGGCCCGCCCCGGCTCCTTTACTGAGCGACAAGGCTCTTTCCTTCGCCGAAGGTCTGGCGACGATCATCTCCGCGCCCTTCAACACGCCGGAACTGCTCGATGCGCTGGCTTCCGCCACCCCGTTGGGACAGTACCGCATGGAAGTCAGCCTGGGCCATACGGTCCGCGAGGCACTGGGTGGCAGCTACGGCTTCGATCTCTTCTCCGCCGCCGGCGGCATGATCAAGGGTTCGCTCGGTGAGACCTCGGCCATTCTGCTGTTGGCCGGAGGCATCTATCTGTTGCGCAAGCGGATCATCACCTGGCACATTCCCATTTCGATGCTGGCGGGAACCCTGCTGCCCGCCATCATCTTCTGGTACACCGATCCCACCAAATATCCCGATCCCCTGTTTCATCTTTTCACCGGGGGTCTGATCATCGGAGCCTTTTTCATGGCCACCGACATGGTGACTTCTCCGGTCACACCCGTCGGTCAGATCATCTTCGGCCTGGGATGCGGTCTGCTCACCTATCTCATCCGGACCTGGGGTGGGTATCCCGAAGGGGTATCGTTTGCCATCGTGATCATGAACGCGGCGGTGCCGCTCATCGACCAGTATTCGCGGCCCGTGATCTACGGCAAAGCGAAAACGCACGCATAGGAGGCCGCCAATGCCGCATTTTCTCAAAATGGGTGTGATTCTCATGGTGGTGGGTCTGATTGCCACGGCCATTCTGGCCGGAGTGGAAGGCATCACCCGGGAACCGATCGCACAATCCCAGCGTCAAGAGCTGCTGAACGCCCTGGCCAAAGTCCTGCCCGCCGGATTCGACAACTCGCCGGTCGAGGATCAGGTGCAGCTGGCCGACAAACGCATCAACCGTCAGGCCAAGGAGGTTCCCTTTTACCGTGCCCGCAAGGGGGGAGCCCCGATGGCCGTGGCCTTTCTGGTTTCGGCTCCGGATGGCTACTCCGGCAACATCGACATTCTGATCGGGGTGGACAGCCTGGGCGCGCTCACCGGCATTCAGATCGTCTCTCACGCCGAAACGCCCGGCCTGGGTAACAAGATCGTCAAGACCGACTGGCCGAAAGCCTTTGTCGGCAAATCGCTAAAAAATGCCAAATGGGCCGTCAAAAAGGATGGCGGTGAATTCGATCAATTCGCCGGAGCCACCATCACGCCCCGCGCGGTGGTCGGCGCGGTCAAACGCGGTCTGGAATACTTCGCGGAGAATCAGGACAAGATCTTCAAAACCCCGGCGGCGGAGTCTGCGAAATGAGCGATAATGTCAAAGAAATCATCGTCAACGGCTTCTGGAAAAACAACGGTGTCTTTGTCCAGATGCTCGGCATGTGCCCCACCCTGGGCGTGACCACCTCGGCGGAAAACGGCATCGGCATGGGATTGGCCACCATGTCGGTGCTGGTGGGATCCAACATGGTGGTTTCCATGGTGCGCAAGGCGGTTCCCAACGATGTGCGCATTCCGGCCTTCATCATCATCATCGCCGCCTTCGTCACCATCATCGACCTGGCCATGAACGCCTTCGTGCATGATCTCCACAAGGTGCTCGGACTGTTCATCCCCCTGATCGTGGTGAACTGCATCATTCTGGGACGGGCCGAGGCCTTCGCCTCGAAAAATACCGTGATGGGCTCGATCCTCGACGGCGTTTTCACCGGATTGGGCTTCACCTTCGCGCTGACCCTGCTCGGCAGCGTCCGGGAGATTCTCGGTTCCGGACAACTGTTCGGTCATGTGCTGTTCGGGGCCGATTTTCAGCCGGCACTCGGGTTCATCCTGCCTCCCGGTGCCTTCATCGCCCTCGGATTCATCCTCATGACCTATAAATGGATCAACGAAAGATCCGCGAACAAAAGTTGATTCGAAATTCCATTCTGGTGATACCGTGTCGAAGAAAACGGGAATGGACCATCCATTCCCGTTTTTTTTGATTTTTTCTTGCCGGATGGGCACCATGTTTGATATTAATAGGCTGAGATACATTCATCAATCAAATTAGACTGTTAATGGACCGGATTCACCATAGACATGAATACCCTGATCGTTGACGATATCACGGAAAATCGCTCCTTGTTGGCCGACATTCTCAAACCGTTCACCCACTGCGACGTGGCGACCAATGGTCAGGAAGCGGTGGAAATCTTTGAAGCGGAACTGGTGGATGGCAACCCTTACGATCTGGTGTTGCTGGATATCATGATGCCGATCATGGATGGCCAGGAAGCCTTGAAACGGATGCGCGCCCTGGAAGAACATTATCAGGTTCCGCAGGAAAACCGCGCCGCGATCGTCATGGTGACGGCGGTGGATGCCATGTCGGAAATCTCCGAAGCCTTCGATATCGGCGGCTGCACCGATTATCTCAACAAACCGATCACCCGGGGCAAACTGCTGGTCAAACTGGCGGAACACGAACTGATCCCCAGAGAGTGGTGGAAGCACTCCTGATTTTCGTGCCTCTCTCCATCGGATCCACCCGCCGCCCTCCTCCCCGCGAGCAGGATCAGCGTTCCCGGAACGCCGTATCGATCGAAGAGTAGATCGGCTTGAGCATATATTCCATCAAGGTCTTGGAACCGGTATGAATGTCCGCCTGGACGGCCATGCCGGGTAAGACCTCGTTGCGTTTCGGATCCCCCCCCACATAGGCGCGATCGAGCCGAATGATCCCTTTGTAGTACGGCGTCGGATCGGTCGGATCCTTGAAGGTGGTGGCCGAAATCGCTTCCAGCACCCCGTCGATCCCCCCATAGCGGGAAAAATCATAGGTGGTCACTTTCACCGTAACCCGCTGACCGGCGCGTATATGCCCCACGTCGCGGGTATTGATGCGGGTTTCGACCCGACGGGTGGTTTCCACGGGCACGATTTCGGTCAACAGCCCCCCGGGCGGCACCACCCCGCGCAGCGTTTCCATTTGCAGACTCTTGATCACACCCCGGACCGGCGCGCGCACATCGAGCCGTTCCACCCGATTCTGCTGACGCATCATCCCTTCCTTCAACTGGCTCAACTCCGAAGAGATGGCCCCAAGCTCCTTGAGAGACTCCTGCCGGAGTTCGTCATCGAGAGAGGTGAGCTGTTTGCTCGCCTCATCCAACTCTTTCCGTGCCGTGATCAACTCGCCCCGTGTCCGTTCCAGCTCTCCGGCCACGCGGCTGCGATCCCGTTCGCTGGCCAGTGCGGCCAGCCGGGACATCACCCCTTTGGCCAGTCCGGCACGACGCATGGCCACCTCTTCATCGAAATAGCGCAGTTGTTGCTCCTGACTCTCCTGCTGACTGGTCAGATTGCCGATCCGGGAGCGTTTTTGCTCCATCTTGATGCGCAACACCTCGCGCCGACTCTCGCGAAAGGCACGCTGAGCGGAGAGCAACTGAAGCTGATCGCGAATCAAATGGGAAAATTCCGAGGGAATGGCATCAAAATTGGGCTCTTTGTTGTCGAGAAAGGCGCGATTGCGGGCGATTTGCGACTCCAGAGCGGCATGACGGGCACGCATCTGATTGAGTTCCGCCAGAGCCGTCTCGGGAGCCATCTGAAAGAGCACCTTCCCCGCCTCGACCAACTCTCCCTCCTTGACCAGAATGGCCTTGACGATCCCTCCTTCCAGGTGCTGGATGTGTTGCACGGGACCGGCGGGCATCACCTCCCCGATGGTGGGAGCCATCTCCTCCATGCGGGAAAAAGAGGCCCAAACCAGAAACAGAATCAGAATTCCCGCCACAAAACCCAAGGACAACCGTACCAACTCGGAGAGGCCGGACTCCTCCAGAACAACCGATTGCGCCAGATAGCGTCGTTGTTTGTTGCCCTGTTTCATGGTCTGGGCAACCTGCTTTTCCGGCTTCAACACATCGGGGTTCGCGGCTTGACCGGCCTGAGAAGCGTCACCGACTGCTTGCGGCGCGTTTTGAGTGGACGTTGGTGCCTGAACGATGGGTGGCGCGGGGGGAGAAACCACGGGCGCGGGGGGAGAAACCACGGGCGCGGGAGGAACCACGGGCGCAGGGGGAACCACGGGCGCGGGTGGAACCACGGGCGCCGGCGGAGAAATCTCGGGCGCGAGAGAAACCACGGGCGC
>JADGBU010000046.1:0-445 GCA_015231295.1 Magnetococcales bacterium
AGTCCCACCTCATCGGCCAGCAGATAGCGCACCCGGTCGCCGGACATGGCGCGGGAAAGGGCGTGAAGCTGGTGCGGCAAGGGGATGACCGAGGATTCGATCGGCGCCAGCAGCAGATCGTGGGTCAGGGTGTCGGCAATGCGGGCGGCGGTTGCGAGGTAGGTCAGATGGTTGGCGGTGATGTCGGGTGCGTCTTCGATGGGGATGAGTTGGTCAGAAGAAACGCGAACGATGGCGTTCTGGTCGGGGAGCCAGATGCGGCAACAGGGATGATTCCAGATGGAGATTGTTTCCAACAACTGGCATGGGGCATGATGTCTGCTGCTGTGGCACCAATCCCCTTTTTTCATGGATACTCCAACACCCGCTGATTGGGCTTGATGCCAGCGTGACACCAATGCTGTGCCCCCATGATTTGGAAGAAAAACGGGTTGACCATCTTTGC
>JADGBU010000046.1:495-22367 GCA_015231295.1 Magnetococcales bacterium
CATAAATGCCTTCTGCCAAGCCATCTCCAAATCGCGAAACTGACTTTAGATTCATCAATTCCGACAATGAATAGATGCCTTTTGCAATCTGTGGAACCTTTACGATCGAAAGCATTTGAAACATCTTATCCCGTCTTTGGCAGGAAAAGAATCGACCGGTTTGTTTATCATAAACATCAAAGCCGACAAGCCAGTCTGGCAACCTTGTGTATTCGATGGAATGTTTGGCGAAGCACCACTCTCCAAACAAAATATACCGATCAGTCAACGCATCGAACAGATGATCGATTCTGGGTGACAACCATTCCGGGATTTTTTTCCACTGCCCGACATATGGATGAGTGAGAAGAGAACCTCGATTCTGTAAAATGATATTGCCATCAACATCAAATGACACGCCAAGATTTGCCCCATCAATTTTTTCTTCAATCACAAGCTCTTGCTGCAATAATGCATCGCGCTCGTTATCCGCAAGCGTTTTATCAGTACGGACATCAATATGATCACCAGGTATCAGGTGAGGGGTTGATGGAAATTTAAAAAATGGCGCGTTCACTTTCCCATCTTTTTACGATATTTCGTTTTGGCATAGTCCGGACAAAGAAAATGCGTGGTGATCCCAACCTGCTGCAAGGCTTCAGCCCATCCCCACCATTTGCTGTCCATGGCTTCGAGAATGGGTGGCTTGGCAGGATGTGCATTGGCCACGGCGACGAATTTTCGATCGGAACGATCAAAATCCCTCAAGCCAGAATGCTTTGGAAACTCTTGATACGTATCATCTTGTTTCGAGATGACCACCAGATCTTCGGCTGGCAATGACCAACGATGATCATGAACCCATTTGACGAAGCGGTCTCCCATGCCGGGTTGTCCGCTCAAGGAAAGTTTGTGTCGATATTCCTCAAAAATTTCATCCCCTGCGTCGAGCACCAACCCACCATGCTTGACAATGTGCTCTACAGCGTCCACACAGGCTTCAACACAATCAAACAGTTCATCTGGTATTGTTGGAGCGCTTGCGAGATTGGCTGTAATAGGCACATTGGTGTCAACCAAGCACTTTTTTGGCAAGTTACTCATGGGCATTGCTTTTGGCGCTGGCTCGTTCCTTCTTGCGCCTTTCCATCGCCGCCTTGGCTTGGCCCGTGATGTCTCCCATTTCATCGCCAAAAAAATTCTCAGGCCAGTTTATGATGTTGCCGTACTTATCAATTTCAAGTGGAGTCAGCACCGATGATGCGCCGTCCACATTGGCGAAATAGGCCGAAACATGCTCCCTGGGAATGACATCCTCGGCGATACGCCTTTGCAGACGCCGGAGAAAGTGTTCTGAGTGGGTTTCAATAATCAATTGAATGTTTCTGTCTGAGCCATTTTCCCTGGATTGGATGACATCAATCAGCACATCTGCCAGAGCCGATTGGGCGCGAGGGTGGAGATGGATTTCCGGTTGTTCCATCAGGATGATCGATCCTGCCGGGGCATAATAGCATTGCACAAGAACCGGGAGCACTTGCGAGATGCCAAATCCCACGTCGGGGAGGTCTACCGAGGCATCTGCCCCCCTGACCTGCAACTTGACTTCGTATTCGTGTCTTTGTTCTGCAAGGCGAGACACTTTGAAATTTTGTATCAGTTCCATTTTCTTTAATGCGTCGGCAATGACCGCCTCAAAAGGATTCGCCGGGGATGCCCTTTGCATGTTGGGTTTTTTAACACCAATCTTCCGGGCATTGGCAGACAGAATCGCGGAAATGGTATTTTCTCCCGCATACCCCACGCTGTCCGGTTCAATCCCGCTCCAGGAGTACAAACGCGACGCCTTGGTGCGCAGTGGCCCAAGATAGCAGATGGAGCGAAACAAGTTTTCCTGATAAAGATTGAAATCGGAGACAAATTCAGCGTTCTGGTGGTAAGCGACCACTTCATCCGGAAAACCGTAGAAACGCACGGGAGGGCCTGGTTTCCAAACTCGTCCGGGTTTGCGAACGAGTCGATAGGGTTCCACATCAATACCGTATTCCAATCTGTCTTGTTGACGGTTCAGCCCAATCGACAAGACTGTATCACGATGGGCATTGATAACCTTATATTCCAGCTTCTCCACTCTGACGGATTGTTGGTTTTTTTTGTCAAGCGCGACATTGGCCATGAACTCCAGCGTCGCACCAGAATATTTGGTGTTTGTCAGAGGGTCGGTGATTTCTCTGAAATCAGGACAATCCCATGTATAGCTGAACTCTATGCTTTGGTCTGAGGCTCTTCTGAAGACCATTTCCTGATAAGAACCGAGTTGCACGGCAGATTTGTTGTCTCCCGGGAAGAATACCGCCTTGCGATCCGGAGATTCCGCAGTCTGCTTCAGCATCATCAGGAATTGACCGATGCTTGATTTGCCGGAGCTGTTGGCGCCAAAAAAAAGCGTGACAGGAGCCATGACAATATCGCCGGAATCTTTCCAACCCTTGAATTTTTTTATTCTCAAATGTCTAAGCATGTTGTTTCTCCGTCCTCATCACCGCCTGATCATACCACATCAACAGCTTCTGATCCTCCTGCAGCACCTCTTCCGGGATTTTGGACGCTACGGCCACGATGGTGGGATAGTCCTTCTCCTGCCACGCCTTCTTGAAGCCCGCACGCACGGCCTCCAGGCGGAAGAGTTTCAAACGCTTCTGCGTGGTGGTGCGGTACTCCTCGAACTCCCGCAGCAGGCTTTTTTCCCGCATCTGCTCCAACTGGAGTGCCTGGTTGGGATCGGGGAGGAACCAGCGATCCTTGGCCTTGGCACGCAGGGTGGAATCCTCCTTGGAGAGTCCGCGCAGATCCTTGAAGTTGGTGGAGAGGTAGCTGTGAATCTGGCTGGGCACCTCTCCCTGGCCATTGTAGACCAGAAAATTCGACTTCAACACCTCGGACAGTTCCGGCATCTTCTCGTGCTTCATCCAGCCCGCCCGGGTGCGGTCCATGAATTTGGGTTGGATATCCTGGTAGCTCTGGGGCCGGGCTTTCAACTCCTGTCGCAGCCATTGCAGGGCCGAGGCTTCGTCAATCACCATGTCCAGCACCAGTTCCCGGACGCCATCTGATGTCATGCGCTTCTTGTCGTACTCGGCGATTTGCTCTTGCAGAAAGAACATTCCATCCCGTTGTTCTTTGTCGAAGCGTTGCGTCAGCCCCTGCAAGAATTCCGCTGCGGAAAGCGGCACCGTGACCCCGCGCTGAACGTGGAAGGCCACCATGCGGTCGAACAGGAAATACCCCATCCGCTCGGCAATCGGCTCCATTTCACCCTTCTTGGCTACATAAACCGGAAGCTGCTTGAGATGGGTGCGCACGAAATCCCACACACCCTCCTCGGTGCCGGCGATGAGTTCGAACCGTTGCTCCAGGCCGCCGTTGGGCTTGTAGGCGGAAATCACCAGATCCTGCTTGACGGCGGTGCTCGTCACCTGCCGGTAAGATCCCTGCTGCTTGTCCAAGGTGCGCACGTCGGCCACCACAAAGCCAGCCGCCAGCATCGACTCCTGGATGACGTTCCAGACCGCGTTCCTGGAGTTGTGAAACACCACCGTCATCCAGCGACCCGGCTTCAGAACGCGGCAATATTCCCGAAAGCAGCGTTCCATCAGTCGCTGATATTCGGGCATACCCTTTTTTTTGGCCTTGTCCACGATGGCTTCTGTTTTAGTCTCGGTATGTACTAGGTGCCAGGATTCCACCAGAAAGTTTAGATCAGCATAGAAGATGTTTTCTCCGAAGGGAGGGTCTGTAAAAATATAATCAATGCACGAATCATGGACATTGATTGAAAACGCAGAACTTGTATTAAGGTGAACTCCGAAAGTTTTTTGTTGAAACATTTGGAATGCGCTAGATAAACGTTTCAATTTGTTCTCATTAACATACCATGGACTACATTCGGTATGACTAGAAGCAATATAATAGATTCCTTTCATAAATCTTGCAACTTGACTAGCTGAACCATCAGCGCGACCAAACTGAATAGGCTCGTATTTGTTCATTAAGGACATAGCCCAAATCGCCTGCTCCACAAAAAATAGCAGCATATTCCGGGTGCGAAACTCATCTTGTGCCTGTGCCTTGCGCCACAAGGCGGCCAGAGCGTGGGCGGCACGGGGCAGGAAGAAATGGTGGATGTGGGTAAACCCTTTCGGGGCTATTCGCGATCCGTGATACATCTGCTCAATCGGAAAACGGTTGCTAGGCACCTCTGAAGGCAGTGGCAAGCCGTTGATACGCTCCAGAATCTCCAGATCATGCTCGTCAGGGGCTTTCTCAAATTTCTGCTTGCCTATTGCATAGTGAAGCAGCACCGGACGGAATTTGACCCGCTTCCAGGATTCATTCAAAGCCGGATCCAACTGGGTCTCAAAAGTCCGTTCCAGACGATCCTTGTTCAACTCCGCGCTGCAATGGGGACAGGGAAAACTCTCCTTGACCCGTTTGGACTCTTCATCCAGGGCCTCGTCCAGAAAAATCACCTCGCGGGCACAATCCGGGCAGGAGAATACCTCGCTCCAGACGGTGTACTCGATGCGACCGATGCGGCCATCGCTGTGGCGGGTTTCGTACATCCAGCCCAGCTCCTGCTCCACCTCGTCCAGCAGTTTGCGTCCGGCGCGGGCAAAGGCGTTGACGTCGAAGGGCAAATTATAATTGGCGGCAATGAAAGTGGCCGCCGGAGAGAGATCGTTGAGAATGGCCCGGCGGGCGCCCCATTTCGGTTTGCCCAGACCTTCCTCCTTCCAGATCGCTTCCAAATCCTGGCAGTAACGGTTGGGCGCCACGCCACAAAACTGTGCCGCCACCCCGGTCATGCCGGAGCCGCAAAAGCCGTCCAGCACCAGATCCCCCGGCTCGGTGTAATGAAGGATGGAAGGCACAATGGCCAGATGGGGCACCTTGGTGTGATAGGAGTGGGCCTTGTACAAAGCATCGGTCTTGCCCTCGCTCACATCCACCGCAAAGGGGGTGCGATGGTAGGGCTGCTCCGGGTCGTAAGGCTTGCCGTAGTGCCGGACGAAATCCTCCAGAAAAGGGTTCGGGCAGGCGGTGTAGTACGGCGGATCGGAAAGCGCCAGAATATCCTCGTCCGCACCGATGGGGAACCCCTCGATCTTGCGGAATTCGGGGTCTTTGAGCTTTTCGCGCAGCAAACTGAAGAAATAATCGCGCCGGGCCTGATCGTTGGGGAAGGTCTGGCCCAGGCACTCGACGGGGCCGGAGAATCGCTCTTCGTCCAACTCCATGGCCAGTTCTGGATGTCCGCTGTTTCGTTTCATGTTTCCTTCCTCTTCTCGACTTGTCCAGTGGACAAGTTGCCCTTGGGCCGACAGCTTGTGCAGTGGACAAGTTCATGCGCTATACACGTCTATACACGGCGTGTATAGACGTAACCACGGCGTGTATGGATTACGACGGTCGTTTATAGATGGCCCAGCGCTTCTCGCCTTCCTGGACAATCCGTCCCGCCTTCTGCAATCGTTTAGTTTCAGATTGCCCGGTGGACAACTCACATCCTGGCTGATCACGCGAAATACGCCATTGGCTCACGATTTTCTCCTTGGGACAGGAGGGGTTTGTGATGTTGGCTGGAATTTTTTCAATCCAAAATCAGCCGTGACAATATCAACCGAAAACCCCATGCGTGCATAATGTTCCGCAACGGTCTTGATTGTGGCATCTCCCATGGAGTGGCATCGCTTGCCTCTTGTAAGAGCAGGCCAGCCATCAGCAAGTCTTAAGAGATGTTCTGGTTCCCAGAGCGAGGACTGATCTGAAAATATCGCCCAGGGTGATTGTCCTTCGCAACTCAATTTAATGATTTCAGACAATTTCTGAGCAAATTGTTGTCGCTGATCTTTTGGACTCTTGCAGATCAGATTCCCTGTTTCAATAATGGTTGCAAGAGGAAGGACATAGATTGAATCTTCATTTTCGTTAATTATTTTCTCAACGCGATCATGGTCCCATCGATCATGTTGCGGCCCCTGTTCTTCCAGCCCAGGAACCTTCAGCCATACGACGAGAATACTGGTATCGAAAATAAGAACCTTGCCCACAGTCATCCTCCCTTCTGTGTAGAAAGGGCTGATTCCAAGCGGCCCGATGTCGAAAGCCTCCCGATAGAACCCATGGCCAGGAGTTTGGGAAGTTGCTGCACATCTTCCAATAAAGTAAGGCGGCTGTGACCGGATACCGGATCGCGGTGCGCAATCGTGATGAATGGCGTTATCTCTGGACCCAGTGCATCCAGCAAGGCCGGATTATGCGTGGTAATCAGAATATCAACCTCTCGTCTCACTCCTAAATCCCGAAGCATGCGAACCAGCAAATGGGCGCGGGAAGGATGTAATCCGTTATCCACCTCCTCGATGATCAGCAAACTTCCCGAAGGCCTCGTCAATAGCGCGGTCAATATCGCCAAAAAGCGCAGCGTCCCATCGGACATGCCGCGTGAGTCCATGGTTTGAACGGGAATTTCTGGATTCGCTGGCCAATGCTCATCACAATAAAGAATCGCATCCGTTTCGAAACGGCCCACTTTTTCCGCCCAGAGGCGTTGGATATCCCGTTCGGGCAAATGGCGGACATATTCTTGGACCGAAAATTCAATTTCATCCTGCTTGCTGTTCGGCAGCGCGGCAATAACCCCTGCTATGTTGGAGGCATCTGGTTTTAATTGATCGGACAAGGGAAAGTAACCGCGCATGTTGGCCGGGATGGGATCTAGTACAAATATATCACGGATGTTGGATAATACAGTTTCGATTCCTTGCTGAATTTCTTTTCTAATGGACGACTGCTCAAGCTGATTCAAAATGGAATGGGTGCGATTTGATTGACGAGGCGTCCCACGTTTCTCATTATATAGCCGAGCGGTGATGCTTGGACTGTCCAGTTGGCAAGGATCCGTCCAGAAAAGAGAAATTTCAGAGCATCTCCCCCTGTGTTCAGAATTTCGATACAGTCGTCTCTTGAGAGACTCTTCGATAATCTCACATTTTTGGCCATTGATCGATGCGACAAGTGTATAAACAAAATCCATTCTGTCCAAATCATGGATGATGATTGAAAGCGTAAAAAACTCTTTTCCTTTGAGAATAGCCCACTCAAGCCCACCCCGCAGCGCGTGTTGACTGGCGGTGCCAACAAGCGCATCTGTTAGACTGATTCCATTGGCAATACGATGCAGAAACAAGAAGGCATCCAGGGCGTTGGACTTGCCACTGGCATTGGTCCCGATCAAGACCCCTAACGAATCAATATACAACGTGGCATTGGCAAAACTTTTCCAGTTTGTCAGCGTCAATTGTCTGATCATGACCCATTCTCCAACACGATCCGAACCTTGCCCGGTTCCTTGCCCTTGACCAGCCCGTTCAAAAACCGGTCGAACCTCTCTCTCAATTCGTCAAGCGTGGCAGGAGCGCCATCGGCAAACAGGGATTTTAATAGTTGATTTTCCTCGATGCCAATTCTGTCCAGCCCTTTCAACGCCTTGCCCACTGCCGAGATGAAATCCTGGGAGAGCGGCTCCGGCAGGGTTTTCGCTTGCAAAAATGTTCTGACTGGCGCGCTCTCTTCGGGTTTCAGCAGTGCCAGACTCTCCTGCGTGGTCGGATCCGTCAGATTGTCCAGCAACGTTTTGGTCCAGCTTGCCACCATGGATTCCAACTCCTCCTCCAGGCGTGTCAGACGATCCGCCATGGGTGGAGCGTTGCCCTCGGAACCGGGCCGGAACGAGCAGTGGGGGCAGATCGGGTTGGCGTCCAACTCCTGCGGATGCAAACGATGACAGACGATCAAACCAGCCAGTCGGTTCTGGAAAGCACTCAGTTGCGAAGCGGGCATCAACTCGATGGTCGCCAACCTTTTCAACTGCTCCAGACGACCATCCCGTTTCAGTGCGGAGGCCTGCTTCTCTGCCTGTAGACCCAGACGGGCCCGGGTATGCAAGGCGCCATACTCCGTGATGAAGGCCGCTTTCAACTCCGTCAACTGTTGCCGGGATTGCAGGGGAAAAGAGGTCTGGCTGCGCGTTTGCTCATCCATGAGACGGGCCACGAGTTCCTGGCGTGTTTTGCGCATGCGGGCCACCCAGGGATGATCGCCAAGCAGAATGGCCTCAGCCGTGGAGAGCCAGGAGGCCAGGAGTCCCAAACTGCTGATCAACCCATGCAGAGACTCCACCTCTGACAGCAGCGACAATCCGGCCTGATGCACCCGTATCTGCTGCGCATTGAATTTCAGGTTTTTCAACCGGCCCGGAGTGGTGTAGGCCTGCAGCGATTCCAGAAAGCGTTTGGTTTCGTCAAGGGTAGTCCGGTACTCGCCAACCCGGTTTTCCGTCAACAGGGATTGCCCCCAGAAGGGCAAACCACCCTGAACCTGCTGACTGGCCACCACCAGACGCTTGACCAGTCCAACTACCTGATTCTGCAGCGCCTGGATGGGTTCCGGCTTGCCTTGGGAAACCAGTTGCGCCAATCCGGATGTCAGTCCCAGGAGTTCGAACAGCGCCTTGATGGCCGGAAGATCCCAATCCCGTGGGCGTTCGATATGCTTGAACTCCGCAAGATCGTCCACCGATGAAGAGACCAACTCATTCAAGTTGGAAGCGTCGAACTTTTTTCCAGGTAGCGTGAGGATCAATTCACCGGCATAAACCAGTGCGCCAAGGATCACTGCGCACCATTCCGGTTCGAGACGCAGGGATCCGGCGGCCATGTACTCCACACCGTATTCGCTTTGGATCAGTTCTACCCGGTTGACCACCTGTCCTACGGGTTTGCGACCCAGGGCGTCCAATACAAATTTGGCGTAACGGGAGATTGTCGGATCCATTCGTTCCCCATCCAGCAGTTCCAAGGCATCCAGAATCGCAACGGCCTGTCGGGTACGAGTGGATGTCGCCAAACCACGCAAGGCATCCTGGGCGGCTTGGCGACGATTGTCCGAGGTGATCAAAACAGAGAAGCTTGGATAATCGGGAGCCTGATCCTGGAAATGCGTACCCAGAAGCAATCCGGACATGGCATTGACCAGATCGCGGAAGTTGATGCGATCATTGGCGCCGAGGTTGGACAACTCCCGGAGAGAGTGCTTCTTGGCCCAATCCCGCAGCGGTTTGCGACGTCCCTGGTGCTCGATCTCGAAGGCGCTGGTCATGTGTTCCTGGAGCCATTTCACCAATTCTCGCAAATAGCCGTTGGCTTTGGCGTCATAAGTCGCCTTGGGGTTGCCGGAGGAGGTAGAAGCCAAGTCCAACGCGGCGGCATATTGGCACAACCTCTGGCGGAAACCGTCGTCTGCCCCGGTCAAGTGGAAAAAAACCTCGTCGGCCAGCTTCTCCTTTTTAAAGGAAGGCGGATCGAATGGCTGAATGAAATAGATATAAAAATCCCTCTGTGGAACTGCGGTGGACCGCTCATTCGGTGCGCCGAAGAAGAGATAACCTCGGCGGGAAGCCTTCCGTTCACGCCACTCCAACTCATGCTGCCAGATGCGATAGCCTGTCACATAGGTGGTCAGGTCGGTGCATTCCATCACCCGGCGCAAGGCTTCGTAATAGTATCGATCCAGTTGGGCCGCTTCGAGGCTCTCCGCGCGTCGCTCGATGATCGCATCGAAGTCGTCGGTCTTCTTGAGATCCAGATAAAACTGGCGGTTGCTGGGGTTGGAGGAGATGAATTGACCGCTGACGGTCTTGTGAATCTCCTTGAGAACGGTCTCCACCTGCGACAGGAGATCATCCGCCGGGTCGCCCCCCAGATCCTCGATGCCGGGCTGGAAAAGGCACAGCGTATCCCGCAACTCCTGGGCTGTCGCGCCCAATGAGGCATAAACATCGTTGTGGGTCAAACGATGGATGGAGAGGGCGTGGATGATCCGCAATGCCATGGGGCGGTATGCCGGACGGGTGAAAGCCTGCTGAATCCGCGCCTCCAGAACCTGGCTGCAATCGATGACCGCCTTGATGTCCGGGACGGATCGAAAGGAGGCGTTTTCCCGAAGATTGCCCCAGTATTGATCATAGGCAATCAAGCCGGGAGCCTCTTCTGGAATCTTCTGATCCAGCAACCGTTTCATGGCAACCGAAAGGGTTTTTAGAACTTCCCGTTTCTCCACCACAGTAATGCGTTCGAAGGTATCGATATAGTCTGGATGGACCGGGAACAGGTTGACGAACTCATCCATTCGCTCATTCATGTAGCCATAGCAGCGAGCGAAGGGGGTCAAATATTCACGGATGCGAGCCTGTTGTTCGGCAGTTTTGCGAAACAGCCGTTGGGAAACAACAAATTTGACATCCTTGCGCGCAATCAGGAGTTGTTCGAAACGGTCCTTCACCCGGCGGATATTGTCGGCCACGAAGGCAAATCGCGGGCTGTCGAAGATCGCTTCCTGCACACCAGCGATGAAACGAAAACGCAAATCCTTGCAGACCTCCCCCATTTCCCGCAGAAAACTGAGATCCAGGATGAGTTCCTGATCCTTTCGGGTTCGCAGGTAGTCCAACATTTCGTCTACCACCAGCAACAGTCCGTGATCCGGATAGTTCTGATGAAAAGCCGTCATCAACTCTTCAAAGGTTCTTTTGTTGCCTGTAACGGTTCCGGCCTGGGGAAAGGTGAACTCCACCCCCATTTTGGCCAAATGTTCCTCCAATTCCGTTGCGATGATCTCCCGCAGAGCCATGGTGGTGGCCCCGATTTCGGTCCGCACTACCTTGAACCGTCCAGAAATGCGCGCTGCCGCCGATGCGACTACTGGATGGGGAATGAGTTCCGCCAGTTCCGGGTATTCCGCCAGGCTGGAGAGGACCGACATCAGGTGGGATTTGCCTGTGCCGTAATTTCCCACCACCAGCAGTCCCTTATTGTCGGCGGGTTCATCAAACTGCAACTGTGGGATGACCAGTTTGGCCAGACGTTCGGCCATTTCATCGGAGATGACGTAGGTCTGAACAAGCTGCCGTGCCGATGCGGCCTGATCGGCATGGTGCAGATGGATGACCGTTTCAATGGGATCAAACTGGATCAGGTCGCCATAATTCATTGAGCAATCCTTTTGTTTCCATTGGATGTTGCATGTCCGCGTATTTCTGAGAGCAACAATTCATGTGACGGATATCGTTTGAACTCCTGATGCTCTGGTGAGGCAAAGGTCAGATAGCCGTTGGCCACCAAACCGTTCCAGCTTGCCACCACCGTGCGGTCCCTGGAAATCGCCTGCAACAAACGCAATGGATCCAATTTCAGGGAGACATCGAACAGGATTTCTGTATTATCAAGCACGGTGACAGCTCCAGAAGTTGCTCCAACAATTTCTTCCAATAATTTTTGTACGCGCAGGGGACGCTGACGTTCCGTCAAATCCAACATGGCGCGAGAAAGTTCAAGGCTGAGATTAATGAAGCTCCATTGGCTGGTCATGGCCAACTTATTCAATACCATGGTTTTTCCAGAGCCAGAAGGGCCGACGACCAAAACCAGACGGTGGTAAAGTCCTTCCGCTTGGGCAACTAATCCGAGTATTTCCTGGTCTTTCGAAGAGTTCATCATGGCATATTCCCCTCCGACAACGAAAAAGCGGCACACACCTCGTCCCGGTTCAGCAGCGCAATCTGCTGGTGTCGTGGTTGACGCACGTTGGGGTCCACGTCCAGTCCAAGCCGCTTGAGAAAATAGTAGAGGAAGCCTCTCCGGACAGGAATCACCATCTCGGCATCCACCATGCCGTAATCCAGTGCAATGGCCTTGCGCTGGCTCTCGGTGAGTCCCGGGTGCGGCCCAATCCGCACGGGGACCACTTCGTGCCATTCTCGATCATCCTGCGGATTGATGGCTTGCGCCTTGGTGCCCTTGATCGTGATGATCCGGGCCAACACGAAATCCTTGAAGGTCGATGCCTTGTGGCAGAATGCTCTGGTATGCCAGCGATAGCCGTCAAAGGCCAGTGCATGCGGGGTGATCCATCGCCATTCCGGCTCCGATGCGCTCATGGACTGGTAGCAAACCTGCAATGCGACTCCCTCGCGGATGGCAACCACCACCCGACGCAGTTTTTCAGGATCGATGCCCCGGTGCGGTTGCGGCACCACGTCGTAGGAGGGAATGGTGGCCAGCCAGCTCTCCCCGGTGGAAAGAATGCCGGAGGAGATGGAAAGCAGGTTTGCCAGATAGCGAGTCGAGTCCGGATTCAACAAGCGGAGCTTGAATTTGTCCGACGGGTAGTAGTGCTTGGCCCTGGTGTCGTACACAAGATTGCCCGGAGCCATCTCCTGGTAGCGATTGAAATCGGACGATGCCTGGGGAAGAGAGACCCCGAACTGCTCAATCAGATCACGACGGTTGATTTTTCCCTCCCAGTAGAGGCGGAACTCGATGAACTCCATCCGGCGTTCCACACCCCATTTGAGGTAGCCTCCTGGCCGGGTTAAATTCGGTGGTTCTATGTTTGGCATTTCAATTCCGTCAGCAACACCTCATTGACACCCACCCATCATGCCTATATTTTCTATCCTAGAATTGCCTGCTATGGGTGGTCAATGGATTGTGTGATGCAGGTGGAAAAAAGCATGGGAGCGGCAAAGGCAAGATGGCAGAAAGGATCGTTTATTCAACCGAGAAGGGCAGGATGTGCCCCGATTGCCATCAACCTGCCGCTGCCTGTGCCTGCAAGCAGGATGCGACCATTGTCGGCTTGGATGGTGTTGTGCGCGTTTCCAGAGAAACCAAAGGCCGCAAAGGCAAGGGCGTAACCCTTGTGCGCGGTGTGCCTCTGGATGCAGGATCTCTTGAGCAACTGGGGAAATCCCTCAGAACGATCTGCGGGACCGGAGGCACCGTGAAGGATGGTGCCATCGAACTCCAAGGGGATCACGTCGAACGGGTCATCGAATATTTGAAGCCCAGGGGATGGGTTGTCAAGCGTGCGGGTGGATAAAGAGATGTCCATGGTGCCGGTCAGTGCGCGATTCATTTTTTTCGGCAGTATCATCGCCTGTTTGGCCGTCGCTCTTGGCGCTTTTGGGAAGCACGCCTTGATCTCCATTTTGTCCCAGGAATCCCTGGAAACTTGGCGAACCGGAGTCTATTACCAGTTGGTCCATGGCGTTGGCTTGGTGCTGGTGGGAGTGGTGGTCGACCGCACTCCCCATCCACAACGTGCGATCCGGGCGGGATGGTTGCTTCTGGCAGGCACGGTGATCTTTTCTGGATCTCTGTACGCCATTGCGCTGATCGGGATACGGCTGCTGGGTGCCGTGACACCTGTCGGTGGCTTTTGCTTTATCTCCGGCTGGCTTCTTCTGGCCTGGTCGGTTAAACCGGTCCGGTCACAAGACGAACCGTAATTTTACGCTCACGTATTTTGATTGCCAAGCGGGAGTCGAACCTGGATCCGACATTGCCGACATGCTCCGGGCGAAGAGTTTGAGCAGATATAAAGAAGGTTTCAAAATCATGCTACTGCATGCACCAAGGATCAATTGGTAGCCAAGACGCCTTCAAACTCTTCTCCATGCTGCACTGCAGCAAAGTCTGGAGAATGAGTTTGACGGTGTATCACTTGCTCCGCCATTTAGTTTTTACTCTCATTCTTCAGTTATCGACTCTCCGGCGCACCCTGCCGAAATATCCCAATAAATTCAAAGGTTAGCAAACAACGACGGAGAACTCTCCGCACCCGTTCTTGCCCTCCCATTGCCGTTTCTGGCTCCAGGACTCTCCTTTTCGGCCTCTCTTCTCCATTTCAACCCCACGCACCGGGGGTGAGTGTGCTTTAACCCCACCCGCGATTTTGTTGGAGTTTTCAAATACCCGGTTCGAATAGCGGGTTGGGGGGCAAGACGGGTCTAAAAAAAAACTCATGCATGCCGTGCTTACAAAACACGAGCACAACGAAAGCCAGAAAATGCATCACGATTCGTCGATTCTCTCTTAAAACGATATGCCGCTCGCACATTGCGAGCATAATAATGCCAAGATCCTCCACGCAGAATACGTCTTGCATCATTTGGGTTCACCCAGACCTGACCATCCGCCGGGGCTCCGATGTAGGAGTCGTGCCAATGATCTGTGCACCACTCCCATACATTCCCCAGCATATCGTACAAACCCCAGGGATTTGGCCCCTTCAACCGCACACGACGCGTTCCAGCCCTGATATGGGGATATTGTTTCTCTAACCAACTCGAGCTACCCCGTCCATTTTCCAGATCAAAATCCTTGCCGCTGTTACCTCCATACCACGCAATAGGATCCAAAACTGGAGCATTATTTTTCCCATAAATTTGGATCTCGCCTGTATAAATAGCGGTTGTTGTATCCGCTCGACAGGCATATTCCCATTGCGCCTCACTCGGAAGAAACAATTGCAAGCCAGGACTCAACGCTTCGGTTTGTTTAAAAAACTCTTGCACATCTTCAAAGCTTACCGTTTCAACCGGACGATCCGGAGTTTGAAAACGGCTTGGATTCTGGCCCATCACCGCCTGCCATAGGGCCTGTGTGCATGGAGTGTCCGCCAGCCAGAAACCGGAATGAATCGTTACCTTATGCTGTGGTCCTTCGTCATCATAGCGTCCCGGCTCATCCTCCAGAGACCCCATCGTAAAATAACCAGGCGGGATCCAACGCATGCGTTGCGTCACATCTCCAATGGTGAATTCCACGAACATACCGTAGGAGTCCTGGCCCCAGCCGGATGCCCAGAGGGGAGGATAGCCTTTGATCAAAGGGTGGCAAGTGCGGTCGATCATATGATTATAAGATTATTTATCATGTTGTAAGCTTAGGATACAACGGAAACCAACATCATCACCGTGATCAGACATGTGGATCCATCGACGATGTGCCGACCGTATAATACGTGCATGAGCCTTCCAGAAACCGCCGCGCAATATACGCCTCGCATCCATTTTTTCCTCCCAGGCGCTGCCATCGGTCGGGGCGTCTTTATAGTCATCATGCCAAGAATCCTGACACCACTCCCACACATTGCCGTGCATCTCGAACAGCCCCCAGGGATTGGCGGGCAGACTAGCAACAGGTATGGTCTGTTGACGATAATCGCCTTTTGGATCATCCGGAAGATAAGGGAACTTCCCGTTAAAATTCACCTGTGCCGTGTTGATTATGGGGCCAAAGCTGAATGGCGTCGTGGTTCCAGCCCGACAGGCGTATTCCCATTGTGCCTCGCTAGGCAAACTCAAACCAATGCCGTACTTATTGTTGATATGTTCTGAAAACTTTTGCACATCCTCAAAGCTTACCATCTCCACAGGTCGATTCGACAATTGAAATTTACTGGGATTATTACCCATCACTGCCTGCCACAAATCCTGGGTGCAGGCCGTATCAAACATCCAAAAACCGGACTTAAAAGCTACCTCATGTTGCGGACCTTCCCCATCATATCTCCCCACCTCATCTTCCGGCGACCCCATCATAAAACGCCCAGGCGGAATCCAGCGCATCCGTTGCCGAACGGCACCCACCACGAATTCCGTCCACAGCCCATAGCGATCCCGTCCCATGGCATCGGCCCAGGCAGGTTTGACCAGACGACCGAAGGTTAACGTCTCGCAGTCGCTTTGGACCTGAAAGCGTTCACTTTCTGGCAATGTCCAGCTTGCCTTGTCGGGCGACTGGCGCAAATCGATCAATACCGCCGAGCTAATCTCTGCCCGAACCGTCCGCCGCTCCGCCAAGCGGACAGGACGGGCAGAGACTGGTTCGGCTTCCTCTTGATGGCTGGCTTGGTTCTTCTGTACTCGGGCACAACGGAAACCAAAATCAACGATGCGGTGGGAACTGTCAAAACCTTCATTGTGAGCCGCTCGTATAAAACGTGCAAGGGTGAACCAGGAACCACCGCGCACCATACGCCCCGTGTCTGCATCATCTTCCCAAGCACTGCCATCCGTCGGGGCTCCATCATATGATTCATGCACAGTATCCTGACACCACTCCCGCACATTGCCGTGCATTTCGAAAAGCCCCCAGGGATTGGCAGGCAGACTAGATACAGGTACAGTCTGACGTCGATATTCTCCTATGGATTCATCCGGGAGATTCTGCCCTTTACCAGTAAAATTCACCTGATCCGTCGTGATGGTTTCACCAAAGCTGAATGGCGTCGTGGTCCCGGCCCGGCAGGCGTATTCCCATTGGGCTTCACTGGGCAGGCCAAGCCCAAGACCGGGCAAGATCGCTTCTAACCGCTTGAAGAAATCCTGAGCATCGTCAAAACTCACGCGCTCAACGGGATGATCCTGGAATTGGAAACGGCTGGGATTATTCCCCATCACCGCCTGCCACAGAGCCTGGGTGCAGGCAGTGTCGCACATCCAATAACCGGATTGGAACGTCACTTCATGTTGCGGACTTTCGTCAGAATCACGGCCCAGTTCATCATCCGGCGACCCCATCATGAACGAACCCGGCTTAATCCAGCGCATGCGCTGGCGCACATTCTTGACCACGAACTCCACCCAGGCACCGTAGTCATCCCAACCCCAGGCGTCGGCCCAGGAGGGCGGGATGCCGGATTTCCAGAAGGAGGGGTTGCCCTTGGAACGGGATTGTCGGGATTTCCAGAACGGCGTTTTATCGTCTCCGCTCCAAAATGGAGCATCGTCGCCGCCAGAGTAAAATGGAGCATCATCAATATCGAATGTCGATTCTTCCACCTGGGCCGCTCCGATGGTCAACAAACCATTCATGGAACGTATCCGGGCGAGGTAACTCCCTGGGCTGGTGCGCATACTGCCTAGCAGTGAGCCCTGCACCACTTTCGGATCGATTTGGAGACAGTTCTGGTGCTGCGTCAGGTAAAGGGTATCCGGCATATCCGAGGTACACGGCAGAAGCCTCAGATCCGCGCCTAGCGGAAGTTGCAGAGGATCTGGATCCCCGGCATGGGCGATCTGCAGCATGCGGCTCTGGGCAGCCAGCAGGGCTTGGTCTTTGTGCCGATAAAGCGCAGGGGTGGCACGCGCATGGGTGCGACGCACCCATGCTTGCGCCGACTCGGATGTTTCCACCTGTTCTACCAGACCGGCGATACGGCGCCGGGCAAGCGGTAAGGCTCGCTCGCGCAAGATGGGTGGCAGTTGCTCTGGGTTCAAGCGCAACAACTCTTCATCCCGCACTTCGGGGGGCAGATCGGCATGCCAGTGCCGAATGCGCTCAATCACCCGCTCGGTCAACTCCGGATCAGTCTGCACAAGATTTTCGAACGCTGTCAGCAGCCGTTTGGACTCCTCCGGGTCCAAGGTGCCCGCAACCCGGGAGCGACCCAGCATGGCTGCATGGCACCAAACATCGGCCTCGACGCCGGCATCCAAACCCAAAAGAAGCCGGATCTCCCGCAGCAGTCCTGGTTCGACGCGTACCGCCGGAGCAAGACAGGTCAACAATCGTTCGACCCACGCTTGACGCTCATCGTCCTGCGGGGGCACTCCTCTCGCACCCTTGTCCCAAGGCAACAATGTCCAAGAGGACAACCATTCCGGCACGAGACGAAAGTCTGCAATCGGCAGCAGGGCCACGGGATAACACCCCCTGGCGCGCAGATCCCGGCCCATGCGCTCCCAAGCGGCCCCTTCCGTGACCGGATCTCCGGACAACATCCCCATATCCCCAAGTACCGCCACCAGCGTTCCTGCCGTTGGATAGCGATAGGGTGCGTAATGCTCTCCCGAATGATCATCGACCAGAATCGGTTCCTCTCGCCCATCCATAAGCACTGCCCACGAAACCGCTTGTTTGGGAAACAGTGAGGCAAGTCGCAAAGCCGCGCTGTCCAGATCGTCCTGATAGGGGATCAACCGTTCAGCACGATCCAGAATCAGCTGGATCTCGTGACCCCAGCGCCGACGTCGCCGCATGGGCAGGCGCTCAAGGGTCTGGCCCCGGACTAGGCGACGTACCGTCCGTTCCACATCCAATTCACGGCCCGCTTCCGTGCGGGTAAAGAGTGCGCGCATGCGAGCCGCCAGTTTGCTCCATTCCCCCAGCCGAGGCGCCAAGGGCTGCGTGACTGCCCCCTGGAACTCCTCATCGGCAGCAGGTTCGTCCGAAGTCTCGGCAGGTATTTCCAGGGGTTGCAAGGCCTCATACCCCTCCAGGCGCCAGAATGGGACCGGCGGCAGATCCGAAACCCGATAGGGTGAGGATTCAGGAAAATTTGGCTCCAGGGGCGCTTCGTTGAACTCGGGCGCGGGTGGAATGATGGAATCGGTCTCCTCGAACGGCTCGGCAATCAAGCCGAGAAGCCGGGCCATTGGTTCCAAGGCCTCCTGTCCACCCATGGCATAGGCCACGGCCAGATCACCATGACCACAACAACCGCTGAAAGGAATGGTGGCAGAAAGGGTCTTCACGTCGCCCACTTGGCATGCCGGTACGGTGGATATCGGAGTCGAAGTGAACAGGCGTGGTTCATGCCGATCCTGGCCGCGCCCGATTCTTGTTCAAGGTAAATCCTGCGAGAATTTTCAACAGCTCATCCCGTTCCTTGGCCGATGAGGTCAAATTGAGAACGGCGCGCAGCAGATCGAGATACTCTGCCTGCCCAGGGAGCGGGGAGATGCGGGTGTCGAGCGCCTTTCTGCGCTGGGTGTAGAGCAGGCCCGCCGCCTCGCGCAGGAAGGTTGCGCTTGCCTTGGGAAAATGGACCTGGCCACGCTCAACCAGAAAGTCGAGCAGTGTCTCCTTCTCCTCCGGCAACTCAAGGAAAAGAACCAGACAGCGACGCAGGAAAGGGTCCGGCAAGGTACGCTCTTCATTGGTGGTGATGATCACCAGAGGCAGGTTGCCCGTCATCCGCACCGCATTCCCGATCCCCTTGGGGGTAAAGCACCGATTGCCCAGCACCTCCAGCAAGCCGTTGGGAACTTCGGTCTCGGCCTTGTCAATCTCGTCGAGCAACAATACCGAGCCGTTCTTCCATAGCCCTCCGTCGAGCTGCTCGGGTTCAGCCACCGTGCCGGTATGCCTCGCCTGCTCCAGGGCACCCTGCCAATCAAACGCCCACCACATTGGACCTGGTTGAATAAACCGGCTGACACTCAAGCCCTCCCGAATGGTCTCCGGTTCCTGACGCAACGCACCCGCCAGTTGCGCCTCGGCCAGACGATGCACCGCATCGTATTGCCAAAGCAGATCCCTGGATTCGGTATGCGAATCGACCACATGACGCACAAAGGCCCGGTTCAGCAACTTGGCCGCCGCTCGCGCCATCTGACTCTTGCCCGTACCTGGTTCCCCGCGCACCAGCAAAGGCCGCCCCGAAGCGATCGCGGCATTGATGGCATGAATCTCCTCCACCCCCAGCAAATGGGCTTGGTCGTCGATTCGGTCCTGGCCTGTAGCCAGGGTAACCTTGACCCAAAATTTACCATCCTTGGGCAGCTCGATTCTCTGGTAAGTGTTCATGCGCTCCTCGGTACAAGCAGTGGACGAATCTGCGAGAACAGTTCCTGATCTCGCAGATAATGCTCATTATTAAGAGTCACGATGGCAAGAGAGGGGAACTCCTTGGCGAGCCATGCGATGTGCTCATCATGAATCCTCGCATCGTTCATATTATCTGGACGGTTGTCGCAAATGAAATAGATGCGGCGGTTTAACTCTTTGAACTCGGTCGCGATTTCAAAATCTACGGCTTGTCTTTTCGTGCCATCCGGCAAATTTTTTGAAGCCGAAGGGATCCGTACCAGTTTCAACAGATCAATGAGCACATTCTCTTTCCAGGTGTCCGTCAGACCTCCTTCTGGTTGGATGGAAATTTTGCGTGCATATTTGCCTTGAGGATACCTATCGCTCTTGTCCCAGGCAACCTCTCGACGGTCCAATCCGGCCATGATCACTTCAGCAAACGAATCATGCCCCACCGGAAGTTCCAGCACACACCCCAACACCGATATACGCCCCCATTCAAGACGCACGCCCTCTCCCTTTGCACTCATGACAACATAGATCCAGGGTATCAACAGGCGGCCAATACGCTCAATGATGCGTATGGAATCCTCTGCTCTGGACGCTGTCAACCGCTCATGCGACCGCTTCAACACCTCCTTGCCATCCATGAAGTCCATTTGCAGCAGCACCTCGGACCATTCCTGCGCACGCTTTCCGGCAGCGGATGAAATTGCTTTGATCGATATTTTCATTTCAGCAACAACCGAATCGAGCGTATCCATGACTTTGATATTCAAAAATCCAGCAATTTTTTCTTGTAATTCAGCTATTAGCTTATTGTTATCCCGTTCAAACGCTTTTGGCTCGTTCTGGCCGGTGGGTAAAGGCTCTGGTTGGTTGCCGGAATCGGATGTTGATCGGGGTGTTGGAGACTCATCTTGGCGGATGCCGGTTTTGATGCTCCTGGCCCTATTTGCTGACCCTTCGGTTGGCGCGGATTGATCTGGGCAAGATTGGTTAATCTGTTGTTTACGACGAGCCGGAGCGACAGTCGGTGCAGGCTGAACTGGTGAAACCGGCAATGTCTGGACCGGAACGACGGTTGGTTCAGGCTGAGACGATGGTGGTGAATCCAACGATATGCGGGTCGGAGTGACCATCGGTTCAGACTGAGGTGGAGGGGGTAAATCCGGCAAGGCGACTGCCGGAATAACCTCGCACACCATCTCAATGGCTTCTTGAACGTATCCCATTAATCGTTTGTTGTCTTTGATGACGAATTCAACTCGCGTCCAGGGCAAAGCATCCGGAATCCGCAATTCCTCGATCTCTCTCTCCGCATGGTTCAGCCAGATATCATAAAACAGATCGGATACCACCAGCATCATTGAGCGACTGGACTGCATCTTCAAGAGATTCTTCATCCACTCATGATCGACCAGTCGGGCAGCTTCGATGAAGGCGTCGCTGTTGAGTTGATCTCCTCCTACCGTTTCCACATCGCCAAAGGTGAGTCCAATCCTCAACCGCAAGGGATAGTCCTTATGCTTGGCATTGTGATAAAGCAGCGCCTGTTCCACGTCCAGGGCAAAGCGCATCACCACCGGAGGGGAAAAAGCGTGCATGGAAAGATAATAGCCATCTCCGGTTCCATGACGTGGAATCACCTTCCAGGGGTTGGCAAAGCCAACAAAGCGAGTGAAGCATTCGGTGATGATATCTTGAAATCTATCGATGGCCTCCCGTCGATGTACGGTCGAGGGAAGACGTGAGAACCCTTCCATATCGATCAGAACGATGGGGTGATGTTTGGTATCGGTGGACATACGGCAAAACATCCTGATTTAGAAAGGCTTATCTTGGCTCCCAGATCAACTGGAATCTAAAGCCGCCTCGTGGAAAATAAACCAAATACGGAAATAGCGTTGATAGCGGCTCGGCAATGTTACTCAACTTCATGACATCAACAAGCTTATCCGTCGCACATCCAACACCTGCGCCACCTCTGCTGCAGCCCGGCAGCAAGCCGATGAAATATCTCTGGCGTCATCACCACCGGACGACGCGGGACTGACTTGCTGAGGACGGTTCCCTTCCTCGAAGCCATCACCTGAACCTGCTGTTTCTTCAACGCCTATTGGCGATCCCCAAACCCAAACTTCACCTTCTGCTCTTCCCACGCCAGAGGTATCCCCTTGGCAAACTCCCGCAGCGACAGCCCCACCGGCTGCCTGCCATCCAGAATGGCCTCCACGATCTCCGGTGACAGAAGGCTCAACTTCAAGATCCGACCGGCATATGTCTCTCCGATCTTCTCCTTGGCGGCGATCTCCGACAGGTTCAACGCCTCTTTGCGGTCCAGCATCCGACGCCACTTCCACGCCTTGGCCACGGCCTGTATCATGCTTTCAT
>JADGBU010000047.1:0-2633 GCA_015231295.1 Magnetococcales bacterium
AAGCCCATGGTGGGGTCCAGGGGCGAAGCCCATGGTGGGGTCCAGGGGCGAAGCCACTGGGGGATGAATCCCCCAGGCACTCTCTTTATTTTTCAATCGTTTTCAGTTCACGGCATCCATCGCGGCGCGGATCTTCTGATCGGCCTCAACGGCCACCTGCATCAACTCCGGATGCTGGATCATCATGCCCATGGCCTCGGGGTTCATGGCCGCAATTTCCACCACGCCTTCCCCATTCTCCCGCACCACCACATTGCAGGGCAAAAATACACTCACATCCGGCACGGCGGTCATGGCGCGATGGGCCAACTTCGGATTGCAGGCTCCCAAAATGATGGTCTTCGGACCTTCGACATTCAACTTTTTCTTCAAGGTGGCCGCGACATCGATTTCGGTCAGAATGCCGAATCCCTGTTCCGCCAGGGCGGCCTTGATGGCCTCGATCGTGTTCTCATAATTGGTGGAGACGGTCTTTTTCAGGGCATACTGGGTGCTGGCATCAATCATGGGAAAGGCTCCTGGTCGGGAAAAAAAGAACCGTGCTCGGTTCGATCAAGACTCCATTTTTCGGTTGCCGTCCCGCGCCCGTGGGGCAACCCCTCCACCGTGCAACAGGTCCGACGGGGCGGTGTCGCCGCGCAACGGCAGACGGAACAACAAAAAGATCGTCACCAACGCCACCACCCCATAGACCGCACCAAGAGTCATCACGATCTCTTGCCAGGGGAGGGGCAACGCCTCGAAATCGTAACCGGGGGGCAGCAGATCCTGATAGCGGGAGATGATCCCCTTGAAGCCGTCATCGAGCAGATAGCGCAAGCCCGGAATCATGCCGAAAACCGCGATGGTTCCGGCGGTGAAGGTGGCGAGCAGCATCTGCCAGAGCAGTTTGCCATAGAGACCGGTCCAGGTGAAACCGCGACTGAGCAGAATTCCGTAATGATGACGCCGATGTCCGATCAGCGTTCCCGCCTGGGCCAGCAGCAGCGCGCCCAGAAAAATGCCGAAGGTGATGGCATAGGCCGGCGTCATGGTGGAGAGCAGATCGCTCAACAGGTTGAAACGGTTGAGGGCATCCTGATACATCGAGTGAATGTTGAAAGCCGGTCGTCCATCCCGTGTTCTGGCGGCCATCAGGGAGCGAATGCCCCGGCTCAGACGGGTGGGATCGGGCATGTAGATCCGGACCGCCGAAAAGGCCGTACCCGATTCGGTCACATCCCACGGGGCGTAGAGGATCGGCTGTCCGGGCTTGGGGCGTCCGCCGGGACACAGACTGTCCCGAATGGGATTGTCCATGGGAAAACGATGACAGGGCATCCACAATCGGTGATTGTCGTCGTGATTGATCACATCCCATCCGTCGTCGGTCTGGCGCAGGGCACCCATGGCGGCGGGCAGTTGGGGACGGGCGCAGCGGCTTTCGGGAATTTTCGGTGAGCCGGTGAGTCCGGTCTTGGCGATCTCCTCTTGCAGACAGAGGGCGTGCGAGGCGATCTCCCCCTTGGGATAGGAGGAGGCGGTCAGGCGGCGATATTCATCGGAATCGCCGACCCCCTTGGATTTGACATCGAAGCGGATCTCCGGAAAATGAAACGCCGCCAGCAGCGCGTGATAGGTGGTGAGAGGAAAGAGAAACGATACCTTCTCCATGGCCGGAATGTGATGCACCCACCGTACCCGGAAGGGCACCAACTCCTGGGTATTGCCGATATTCACCTCCAGCCAGATGGCGTCCAGGGCGTTGCGCAACGAATCCTGGGGCGGTTTTTCCGGCAGGCGGCGCAGCTTTTTCTGCACCAGAATCGGTTGAATTGCCTCCCGATAGGCTTCATAGTTGAAGCCTTCGGCGAATTGGGTTTCGCTCAGCACCACGGTCAGCGGGAGTCCCATCCAGCCATCGGCCATCTGGTTCTGATCGTCGATCCAATCCTTGGGCACTTCCAGATTCCACAGCGGATCGTTCGGATAGACCGCCCATCCGATCCAGGGGGAGCCCGGATCCCAACTTCCCGAGCCGGGCAGACGGATTTTCGGCGAGGCGTCCCCCACCTGACGGTAGGGATAGGCCTTGACCCCGAAAGATTCTCCCGGAATGCGGGTTTCCATCTCCTTGAGGCGTCCGAGCAGATCCGAACCGATTCCCTGATGGTTCTCCCAATGGGATGTGACCCAGACCGGGACGCCGTGGGGGCGCAAGGTGCCGAGCAGGGCATCGGTGAAGCGTTCCAGCAATCCGGCGCGGGTGCCCACCAGCAGCAGAGCCATGCAGATCACCAGAGCCAACAGCAGGGTCAGCCAGGCGAAATCCCGGCCACCGCCGGTACAGCCGAAGCGGCCACAGACGAAAGATCGCCAGTAGGCGCGGGCACCGAGGGAAACCCATACCGGCGTCCAGCGTCTTGAGATTTTCTCTCCGGAGGGGGGAGGGGAGTCGCGTAAGGAATCGGAGGAGTCAGCCATGGTCGAATTGGGGTTCCGGCGGCTTGCCGCCTCCCTTGAGGCGCAGATGACAGCGATTGTTGGCCACCATCAGCCAATGATTGACCCGTGGATCCAGGGCATCGGATTGATGGTGCGTGACCCAGATGACCATGCGATCACCGGTGGTGAGCCAACGATCCACCAACGAC
>JADGBU010000047.1:2643-22175 GCA_015231295.1 Magnetococcales bacterium
GCGCCGGGTTTCGGAGTCGAGGTTGCCGGTGGGTTCGTCGGCGAACAGCACATAGGGGTCGTGGATCATGGCCTGAGCCAGGGCGACCCGCTGGAACTGTCCGCCGGAAAGCTGGTTGGGATAGCGTTCCAGAAACTCTTCGGGGGTGGTTTCTTCGATGCGGCTGCCGTTTTTGTCCCGCAGCAGCACCCGATCCATGGCCGCGTGGACCTTGCGATCCATTTCGGCCTCCGAGTAGCCGCCCCGCTGTTCCAGGGGATAGCGGAGATTTTCCCGCACCCGCAGATAGGGCGTGAGGGTGCTGCTCTGATAGGCGAAGCCGAAGCAGCGACGCCGGATGTCGGTGAGGGTGAGGGTGGAGGTGTTCTTGTCGAGTCCCTTCGGACCCCAGGCGGCCTGGGATCCATCGGGAAAGCTCCATCGCACCCACCCCTCTTTGGGACGTTTGAGAAAGGTCAGCAGATAGAGCAGGGTGCTCTTGCCGCTGCCGCTGCGACCCAACACCGGCAGACGACCGGCGATGGTATTGGCATCCAGTTTCAAACCACCCACCTGGAGGTTGAACTCTCCCCAACCCACGGTTGCGGCTCGAATCTGAACGCCCCAGGTCATGGCAGATATTCCTGCGGAATCCAATAGCCGCGCATGCCGCCGATTTCGTGACCGAAGCGATAGTTTTTATCCGGTCCCAGAGGAGCCTGCTGAATCGCTTCGCTGATTTGCGGCAGGGCGCGACCGTTGGAGGTGGCGTCCGGGCACTGACGGGGTTGATAGGGCACGGTCTTGAAGACCGGACGCACATGATCCCGCTCGATGATTTCGAGCATCTCCTTGGACTTGATGGCCCACAAGGCCAGACGGCGCAACTCGCACGCCGGGGCGGCCAGGATCTCCTGGTTGGCTTTGTCTTTCATCGGTTTTTTGTTTTGATCCAGCACCACCAGACGGCCATCCTTGTTGCGCGCCGTGGATTCGGCGGAAAGAGAAGGAACCAGATAGCTCAACAGCGGACTGTGACGCCGAACCGGCAGTCCCCCCCGACGTTGGGCATATTCCGCCGGGGTTTCTCCGGCGACATCGATGGGCGGGCGGCGGATCTCCTGTTGCAAACCGAGGATCATCGCGCTGATCAGAGCCCGCCGCAGTTGATTTTCCGGCAGGTCGAAATAGCCTTCGAATCCCTTGAGGATGCGAATCCAGGAGGAGAGGGCACCGCTGCTGATCCAGAGCTCTTCGGCCACCTTGTCGTCGGCTTCGATATAGCCGATGCGGGTGGTATCGTAAACCCGGTCTTCGCACTGTTTGCCCAACTCGCCACAGCTTCCCCGTTGCAAAATGTGCCAATAAACGCCGGGGATGTCAATTCTTTCCCTTCTCAACCGTTCGATCACGGCGTTGAGGGCGGCACCACCGCGCACATCGAGGATGATTTCATCGATCAGGGCACTGCTGCTCAAGGTTTCGACCTTGGCCACCAGACGGGAGATCAGATTCTCCTCTTCCATGCGCAAGGCGTGATCCTTGATCGCGCCCGCCGAGATTTCGCTCGCGGGAAGGCTTTGTTCCAGCAGATATTTGGTCTGCTGCTCGAACTGTTCGTAGGCGATGCGGTAGGATTGGGCATGCTTCACCCGATCGCCCCGGAAGGGGGTCTGGATGAAGAAGGGGATCACGTTGTTGTTCTTGCTGCCGACCTCGGCCCCGCCGCGCATCAGCTTGGTCAGCACCTCGCGGGTGACGGGATGGGCGTATTTGGCCGCGCCGCGCTGGTCGCCCCGGGTCTGGGTATAGCCGTTGTCGCCGATCACGAAGAGCAGTTTCAGGTTGTCCGGGCAGGCCACCAGATCCTGCTTGAGAGCCTGTTCCAGTCCGCCGTAGAGATTTTCCTGATAGTCGTCCTCCACATCCCCCTGGGTGACTTTGACCTCGGAGATGGCCTGGGAGAACTTGTCGAACTCCTTCTGCTGGGTGGCGGCGTCCATGTCGCAGGTGTCGGAGAAGGGAAAGCCTTCGCCCACCCCGTCGCCGGGCGTGCCGGGAAAGAGCTTGTCCGCGTAGGGGTCGCGATAGACCCGGAAGCCGAAGCGGAACTGGGTCTCCTTGAATCCCTGGGTATTTTTCAGGGTATGGATGATCTCCTGGATCACGCCGCGTTTTTCCGGCGTGCCCCGAACCGCGTCGATCACCGGTTCCATGCTGGCGGTGGCGTCGAGCAGAAAGAAAATATCCACCCGTTTCTTCGCGGAGAGATTTTTGTATTCCGGCAGAATCCGGCTGGCCAGGGTGGGGGAGATGGCGACTTTCTCTTCGTTCACCCGGCGGCCCACCAGACCCGGACGGGCGAGAGCCACCTTGTAGAACAGCCGCTGACCCGACTCGCCGCCTTCCAGGGTTTCCGGGGAGACGTGCTGGTTTTTGGCGTTGACCATCTCCAGCACCGGAATGCGCAGCGAAGAGCGGAACCACTCCTTGCCGCCGACCACCGGCTGACAGCTCTGGGCGTTGCGATTAACCGCATCATCGAGATTTTCGTAAGTGCAGAGGGTGCCCGGTCCCTGTTCATCCGGCGAGGTGAGGGTCTCCTTGGGACGCAGACTGAAGGCGTTGTTCCACAAAAAGCCGTTGCCCTTGTCCACCCATCCGAGCAGAATGCCATCCTCTTCCAGCCGGTAGCGGTCGGCGAGCAGCACCGCCTTGTCGGTTTCGTCGAAGACGAAATACATGTGGAACCGGGAAGCCCCTTCCCGACAGTGACCCGTCCCCCCGACGCACTCCTTAAGCTCCGGATCCTGGAACGGCTGCACCTTGGGTTCCTGACCCGACTCGTCGCGGGCCACGGTCGAGGTCTTGATGAAGAATTTCATCTCCAGCCCGGAATCGCTCTTGATCGGCAGATTGCGGCAGAGCAGATCGTGTTTGGCGACCCATCCGGTGGTTTCCGGGCGATCCTTGAAGCGGAAGGCGCGAATCTTGACCCGATCCTTTTTCTCTTCCTGGATTTCCGCCTGCTGATTGAAGGGCAGGGTGCCGGTTTTTTTCTCTCCGGAGGCCCCGTCGTAGAGGGGGGCATCGTTGCGCAACACCCGCGCCACACCGGCCCATTGCAGCTTGTCATTCTGGTAGAAGCCGGAAAAATCGTAGGCGGCGCAGCTTCCCGGTTGACTCTCCTTGGCCTGAGCCTGGAACGGGGTGGCTGCCACCAGACAGAACAGAGTCCAGGGGAGCAGGCGGAAGATGGATCGGATGTTCACGGATTTAAGATCCCCATCAAGTGTCAAGAGGTTGTCACCATTCGTGACGCGCCACGAAGTCAGGGTCGGTTCGCGACGGGCGCGGAGGCTCCTGTTTTCGGGTCGTTCGACGCCGCAGCCTTGATCACCACGCGGAAACCGGCTACCGACAGCATGGCTGGCATGCACGTTGCGGACCGAACTTCAGGCAAAGGCACGAAATCATCCTCTCCCACCAGATAATATCCTCCGGCGCACGGGGTGGCGCTCCATTCCCGCACGCCCCAGAGCAGTCGTTTCAGCGATTCGCCGCTGAGAATCCCCGCCTTGGAACGGTTTTCCCGCGCCCCGTCCAGCAGCAGGGCCGCCGCGCCCCACTGTTCACGGGTCGGCAGAGCGTAGGCGCAGCCGGTCTGATGCCCGAGCCATTCGGCGTAATCGGTCGCCCCCTCCCACGAAACCCCTTTGACCGGGGTGGTTTCCGCCTCATCCTTGTTCCAGTGCAGCCCGATATGCGCTTTCAGCCGCTCCCGTGTCTCTCCCGGAGCCATCTGTTCCACCGAGGCCACATAGCGACGAAACGCCTTGAGGGTGACTTCGTTCTTTTCGATCAGGAAGGGTTCCTTGATCTGGATTTTGCTCAGGCCGTGCGGCGCGAGAAAGGGTTTCAGCTCCTGGGCGTTGGCACTCAGGCGATAGTCGCCGGCGGGTACCGGCAGCAACTCCGGATAGAGGGTGCCATCGGGCCACTGGCTCAGACAGGCGCGCCAGGAGGGGCCGGAACCGGAGGCGGGGGCCGAAGGCGCGGTCGGCGTCGCGCTTTTGTCCGCGCCGCTTTCCGGTGGTCGGGAGAAGAGCAGCGTGCCGATCAGGACGACGATCCCGAGAATCGCGCCGCCGATCAGCAGCGGTTTTTTGTAGCGGGCCACGAGGGGCGGCAGCCGTTTTTCCGGACGCGCCGCGCCGGGCGGGGGCTTGCGCACCGCGCCCGACAGCCGATTGGGCCGCTTGCGGGTGTTGAAAAAAGAGGGACGTTTGGTGTTCAAGTGGGCTCCAGGGTTTCACGTATCGGGGCCATGTGCGACGAAACTTGAATCTGGAACGGTTTCGTGACACCTTGCCGGATCATCATTCCAGGAATTCAGTTTGGATTCAAGCCATTTTCGCACGAATTGCTGCAGGCCCAATGGTGTCATCCAAACCAGACCGACAGGAGAGCATCCCGTGCAGGAAGCGGATTTTCAAGGCATGTCCGAGCAACTGGTGGTCATTCTCGACCGTCCCGCCCATGCGGGCAACATCGGCTCCGTGGCCCGGGCCATGGGCAATACCGGATTTTCCCGGTTGCGTCTGATCCATCCCCGTCAGTTTCCCCATCCCGATGCCGAGGCCTACGCGGTCGGTTGCACCTCGATTCTGGAACGGGCGGAACTCTTTCCGGACATTCCTTCGGCATTGGCGGATTGTCATCTGGTGGTGGCCACCACCAACCGGCACCGGGGACAGCGACAACTGGTGCTCCCCCCGGAGCGTCTCGGAGAACGGATCCGTCCGGTGCTGGCCACGCCGGGACTCCGGGTGGGGATTCTGTTCGGCACCGAGCGGACCGGTCTGCTCAGCGAAGATGTGGAACGGGCCGGATTGATCTGTCACATTCCGACCCGTGGGGAGCAGGGCTCGCTGAATCTCTCCCAGGCGGTGTTGATCGTGCTCTACGCCCTGATGCACTCTCTGGGACAAGAGCAGGGGATGGCCCATGATCCGTTCCGCGATGACCCTCCGGCCACCGCCGCCACCCTGGAGCGGCTCTTCGAGCACATGGAACAGACCCTGACCACCATCGGTTTCATCAAGCCGGGACAGCACCGTCACATGATGGGCAGTCTGCGGGCCTTGTTTCAGCGGGCCGGTCTCGATCATCGCGAGGCCTCGATTCTGCGGGGGATTCTGCACGAGGTGCTCGCCTTTCGCGACCGGCCCTGAGACTCACCGGCCAAACGGGAGCAGCTTCTGCAAATCTCCACCGCCGAGCTTCTCTTGCAGCTTGCCTCCCAACTTTTCTTGCAATTTTTCCTGCACCTTCTCCATGGCCTTGGTCTTGACCGCCTGTTCGAGCAGACCGGCCAGATCCACGCTGGTCTGGGGCTTGAACAGATCGCCATGAATGCGGACCGGGATGGTCATCCCTTTCAGATCGTTGAGGGATTGGGTGTTGACATCCTCCAGGGAGGTGAGCGGACTGACCCGGGTGGTGAGGTCGAGCCGATCTTGTGGCAGATCCACCTTGCCCGCGCCGGTCATCTTGAAGGCCGGTGAGGTGGCCTGGAGATTTTGGGTGTCGAGGATGCCGTTGCGAATCTCTCCGGTTCCGTTCAGGGATTGGAACGGGGTGCGTCCGGTATCCCGACTCGGGGTCATGGGGCGTCCCTTGGCAGCGGCGTAGGCTCCGTAGGCCTGACGGATGGTATGGGCCAGATCGGTCTTGAGATAGGCTCCCTCCTGAATGGCAAAGGAGAGCTGACCATTCAGACCCTGTTTGAGCGCGGCTCCGTTTTTGCCGCTGGAGGTGAGATTCAGGGTGAGATTGGCCGTTCCGGTGAGACTCTCCTCCTGTTGCAACTCCTGGAGCAGCGAAGCGATCTGCACCCCCTGGAGGTTCTGTTTCCAGGTGAGTTTCGGCGTTTCGCCCCGGAGATCCAGGGTGGCGTCGATCCGGGTGGAGCCGCCGTGCAGCTTGCAGGAGGCCGGTTCCAGACGCATCAGGCCATCCTTGCCCTTGAGCACCGCCTGAAACTCCTGCAACGTCATCCCTCGCACCTTGAGCCGACCCGCTTTCAACCGGCCATCCACCTCCAACCGCTTGAGCCGGGCCACCGGCAGTTCATCGCTCCCCGCTCCGGAGGCCGCCGTTGCGGAGGGCGCGGTGTCTTTTTTATCGCTTGCCGGAGCGGTGCCCGGTTTGGTGCCCGATTTGGCTTCGACCGGGTTGCCAGCCGGGTTCTCCCGGGCGGGCAGATAACGATCCAGATCCACGCTGTCGGCCTCCAGATCCAGACGCAGCGCGGATACGCCGTCATAAGGCCAGGAGAAACCGCCCCGCAGGGTGATGTCGTCGAGTTTGGCCTCCATCCGGCTTACGTCGAGCCGCTGAGAGTCCGCGCCGAGGGTGCCCTTGAGCTGCAACGCGGTCAGGCTTTTTTCGTCTGCGGTGTCGGGGAGTTTCTGACCCAGTTGGGTCAACAGCGTTCGCAGATTGAACGGGTGTACGTTCCACTCTCCGGAGGCTTTGGTGTGCTCTCCCTGCTTGACCAGATTCAAGGTGCCCTCGGCCTTGAGTTGTCCCAATCCTTCCACTTTGATTCCGGTGAGACGGGCCGTCTGTTTGATCAGATCCGCTTCGGCGTTGCCGGTCAGACGCAGATCCGCCCCCCCGGCGGGCAGCGTGCCCCCTTCGGCCTTCACCGTCAGTTCCAGACCCGAGAGGTTGAAAAACAGATGGCTCCGCTGACCGTCGATCTCGCCTTTGTAGCGGGCCTCCAACTGGTTGAACGGGGCACCCGTTTTGCCGACGCCCTTCAGGGTGCCGTTCAGGCCGCTGAACGTGATGCGGGTCGGGGAGAGTTCCACGTTGCCTTGCAGTTTGTGTTCGCTCTTGGCCAGTGGAAACGATCCCCCTTCGGTCTTGAGGGTCAGCTCCAGCCCCGAGGCCTTGATCCGCGAGCCGTCTAGAGCCGCATGAAGCTCGGCGGTCAACTGCAGCTCGGCCTGGGTCACGGGCGCGCCCTCTCCCGCCTGCATCGAAAGGCCCAGTTTGGTTTTTTGCAGCGTCAGCTCTTTGTTCTGCAACCCGACGATCACCGTGGCTCCGAAGGTCAGATGGGCCTTGGTGGCCGGATTGACCCGTTCCACATCCGTGGAAAGTTCCACCGTGACCGGTTGCCCCGGCGTCACGGCTCCGGTGGTCAACTGGAGCGAATGAAAGCTGTATTTCGCACCGCTGACGCCATTGTTCCAGGTGATCCGGGAGTCGCGCAGCTCCACCCCTCCCAGGGTGATCGCCTCCAGTCCCGTTGTCGCTCCCGTGCCGGGCGCGGTCTGGGGGAGGGCGGGCTTGCCCGGTGTAGCGGCGGGGGTGTTCCCTTTGGCGGCGACTTTGGCTTCGTCCCGGAGGGCGGGTTTGCTCCCGGACAGCTCCTCCCAGTTGCCCCGTCCCTTGGCGTCACGCACCAGCTTGAGCATCAAACCCTGAACCGCGATTTTGTCCGCCTCCAGCCGTTTGGAGAGCAGTGGCATCAGTTTGGCCCGCACCTCCAGCCGCGCCACCTGGGCGAAGGGATCGGTCCCGAAGCCCGGCGCGTCCCCCACGGTGACATCCGCGAGCGTGACCCCGGCCCAGGGAAAGACCGACAGGGTGATGGGACCGTTCACGGTGACATCCCGTCCGGTTCTTTCCTTGATTTGGTTGGTGATCTCCTGCTTGAACTGGTTGGGATCCACCAGCATGGGCAGGGCCACGATGGCACCGATCACGATGATGATCGGAATGATGAGAATAAAAATAAGTTTTTTCATGGTAAATTCCCGCAATGGGTGTCAGGGGAGGGGGAAAGATGATATAATCTCACGAAATGGTTCGAGTTTCAACTGGTCGCCATGCCTGTCCGATCGGGATTGGTGATCGCTCTTGTGGGGAGTCCGATGGCCGAATTCATCCGCATTACCCGTCTGACCCTGAACAATTTTAAAAGCATCGACAAACAGGAGTATGTATTCGGACCGTTCGATCTGCTGGTTGGGCGCAATAACAGCGGCAAGAGCACGATCCTGCAAGCCATGGCCATCTGGCAGTATTGCGTGGATCTGTTTCATCAATCGAAAGGCAACAAGGGTATTCAGGTGGTTTTGCCGAACTTCACCGCCTTGCCGGTTCCGGAGTTCAATCTGCTCTGGAAGGACAGAACGGAGCGTACCACTTCGATGAGGAGCGATGGCAAGAGAGAATTGAAATACATTCTGATCCAGATCGGGCTTGAATGGCGTGATGCCACCGGTCAAGGAGAATCTTTCGGAGTCGATTTGCGTTATCACTCGCCGCAGACCATCTATGCCATTCCCGCTCAGGGTTGGGTTCATTTTCGCGCCGTCTGGGATCGGGGAATGCCCAGAATCGCCTATATTCCTCCTTTTTCCGGGTTGGAACCGGTGGAAAAGAGGCTGGACATCTCTCCGATTCGACAGCAGGTGGGAAAGGGGCAGCCGGGCAGTGTATTGCGCAATCTGTTGTTGAGCGTCTTCTTTCCACCGGAGCGGAGCGGGGAGATTGACGTTCCCGTCAAACGTCGGGAACAGCCGGGGGAGTGGATCGAACTGGCCAAGAAGATCAAACAGTGGTTCGGTGTCGAGATTCAGCCTCCACAATATGATGTGGCCAATGATGTCCATATTCGGGTCGAGTACAAGCAGAACAACAAGGTCTACGATGTGATCGCGGGCGGGAGCGGGTTTCATCAGGCACTGACTCTGCTGGCTTTCATGTATGGCTACCGGCCCACCACGCTGCTGATCGATGAACCGGATGCCCATCTGCATGCCAATCTGCAACGGGAGGTCATCGATTATTTTCAGAAGGTCTCCACGGAACGGGGCATGCAGTTTCTGATCGCCACCCATGCGGAAGAGTTCGTGAGGGGGGTGGCCACCGGTCGTATTCTTTCGTTGCTGGCGGCGACGCCCCGACGCCTTGCCGCCTCACAGGAAGGGGCCGTGGTGCGTGCCTTGGCCGAATTGACCAACGATGAGATCGTCCGGATGCGTGATGCTCGCTGTATTCTCTATGTCGAGGGGGAAAGCGACGAACGGATTTTGCGTGCCTGGGAGAACCACTGTTCCGGGGGTGAGGAGATTTTGCGCCATTGCTGCTTCAAGTTCATGCACGGAGGCAGCAAGCGTGAGATGAAAGATAGTGCTGATGCGCATTTCAAATGTCTGAAACAGATCTTGCCAGCCGTTAAACAGTTCGTGCTGTTTGATCTCGACAATGCCGAGAAAGGCTATCACCCAGATCTGAACAGTCCGGTCCATTTCGAGTGGAAACGTCGAAACATCGAAAATTATCTGCTGGTGCCGGATGCCTGGAAACGGGTGGTGCAGGAGCAAATGGGGCCGTTGTTCGCGCATCTTCTTGTGTCGTTGATTGACGATTTCTTCAAACAAGAGAATCTTACCCTGCCCGAAGGACAAAACTGGAAAGAGATCAAGGCCAGTGTGTTTCGTGTTGTGGATGGCAAGTCGATCCTTTTCGAAAACGATGATTCCCTGTTTCATCAACTCAGGCAGGAAGATCCCTCTCTCGCCCTGGAGCGCGAAACGATTGCGCAGACCATGTGGGCCGAAGAGATTCACGAGGATGTCTGGCGGTTTTTCGGGCAGTTGGCAGAACGGATCAGGGGGTGAGGTCGGCTTCACCCTGCTTCCGGAAACAATATAAAAACTCCCGATTGCCCGCCGGACCCAGAATCGGCGAGGGGAGAATGGTGATCGTGACCAGTCCCAACTTTTCGCCCAGGGTCCGGACCCAATCGATGGCCTGCTGATGGTGGTCGGGATCGGTGATCACCCCGCCCTGGGGAACCAGAGCGCGGGGCAACTCGAACTGAGGTTTGATCAGAGCCACCCCGATCCCGCCCGGTTTCAGACAGACCACCGCCGGGGGCAGGGCCATGGTCTGGGAGATGAAACTGATGTCCGAAACCAGCAGATCCATCGGACCCGGCAGATCCTTCGGTTGCAGATGGCGAATGTTGAACCGGTCCATCACCACCACGCGGGGATCCCGGGTCAATTTCCAGGCCAGTTGACCGTAGCCCACATCCAGGGCGAAGACCCGCTCCGCCCCCCGCGACAACAGCAGATCGGTGAAGCCCCCGGTGGACGCCCCCACATCGAGACAGGTCAGACCCGTCACTTCGAGGGAGAGGGCGTCGATGGCCGCCTCCAGCTTGAGAGCCCCACGGGAAACCCAGGGAATGGCAGGCTCCTTGAGACGGATTTCCGCCTGATCGGGAACCAGGGTGCCGGGTTTGAGGATCGGACGATCCTGAACCAACACCTTTCCGGTCATGATCAGACCGACCGCCGTGGCCGGATCGGCCACCAGGCCACGGGCGATCAGCAGACGATCCAGTCGTTGCGCCATGGCATGCAGACCCTAATCGGGGAATTTATCGGGACAGCAGTTTTTTGATCCGTTGCATCAGGCCATTCACATCCAGTTCCAACTCGGCGCGGAGTTCGGCCTGGGTGCCGTGGGGCACGAAACGATCCGGAAGCCCCCAGTTGCGCACCGTCAGCCCGTGATCGAGCAGACCATCCTCGGCCAGAAACTCCAGCACCGCTGCGCCGAAGCCGCCCAGCGTGGTATTCTCTTCCAGCGTCACCACCACCCGACTTTGGGCCGCCTGACGCAGCAAGGTTTCATCCAGGGGCTTGACGAAACGGGCATCGTACACGCCGACATCGATGCCTTCGGCTTCCAGTTTTTGCGCGGCCTGCAACGCCACGTGAACCGGTTGCCCCACCGCCACCAGGGAGAGATCCCGACCCGGACGCAGGGTGCGTCCCACCCCTACCGGAATGGCATGCATCGGTTCCGGGGGCAGATTCATCGCGGTGCCACGGGGATAGCGCAAGGCCACTGGTTTGCCCAGGGCAATGGCGGTGGCGAGCATGTGGCCCAATTCATTTTCATCCGCCGGGGCCATGACCACCAGACCGGGAATCGCCCGCAAGAAGCTCAGATCATAGGCTCCCGCGTGGGTGGGACCATCGGCTCCCACCAGTCCGGCCCGATCCAGGGCGAAGACCACCGGCAGCTTCTGCAACACCACATCGTGAATCAGTTGATCGTAGGCCCGTTGCAGAAAGGTCGAATAGATCGCCACCACCGGCACATAGCCTTCGCAGGCCAGACCGGCGGCGAATGTGACCGCATGCTGTTCCGCGATTCCCACATCGAAGAAGCGATCCGGGAACTGTTCGTGGAAGGCGTGCAATCCGGTGCCTTCCGGCATGGCGGCGGTGATGGCCATGATTTTCGGATTCTCCCGGGCCAGAGCGAGCAGCGCCTTCGAGAAAACCTGGGTATAGGAGGGGGTGACATCCCGCGCGGGCATCACGCCCATGCGCCGGTCGAAGGGATTGACCCCGTGATAGGTGCAGGGATTGTGTTCGGCGGGGGCGAAGCCTTTTCCCTTCTTGGTGACGACATGGACCAGAATCGGGCCGGGCAACTCCCGGACGTTGCGCAGCGTGGGCAGCAACTGATTGAAATCGTGACCGTCGATGGGGCCGAAATAGTCGAAACCCAACTCCTCGAACAGGGTGCCCGGCGTGAGCATCCCTTTGACATGCTCTTCGGCCTTGCGGGCCGCGTCCAGCAGGGGCGGGGAGATTCGTCCGAGCATGCGACCGGTTCCGCCTTTGAGCCGGGTATACATCCGACCGCTCATGATGCGGCTCAGATAGGCGGAAAAGGCGCCGACATTGGCCGAGATCGACATTTCGTTGTCGTTGAGGATCACGATCAGGTTGACCTGCTTCTGATGCTCTCCCGCATTGTTGAGGGCCTCGAAGACCATTCCGGCGGTCATGGCTCCGTCGCCGATCACCGCGATGGCGTGGCGGTCGTTGCCCTGATGACGGCTCGCCATGGCCATGCCCAGAGCCGCCGAAATCGAGGTGGAGGAGTGTCCCGCTCCGAAAGGATCATAGGGGCTTTCCGATCGGTTGGTGAAACCCGAGAGTCCATGACGCTGGCGCAGGGTGGACATCCGTTCCCGCCGCCCGGTGAGAATTTTGTGGGGATAGGATTGATGGCCCACATCCCAGATCAGGCGGTCGTCCGGGGTGTCGAAGACATAATGGAGGGCGATGGTCAACTCGACCACGCCGAGACTGGCTCCGAGATGGCCACCGGTCTTGGAGACGGTTTCGATGGTGAAATCCCGCAACTCGTCGGCCAACTGGCGCAGGGAGGACTCCGGCAGCGCGCGCAGTTGATGGGGTTCGTGAATGGTTTTCAGCAATGGATGCATGAATCGCTCGTTTTCGCTCAATGGGTCCGGTCCAGCAGCAGCTTGACCAGGGCCCGCAGGGGGTCGGCGGCAGGAGAAAAGGAGGAGAGTGACTCCAGGGCTTCGTTGACCATCTCCTGCGCCTCCTGCCGGGCCTGGGAGAGACCCATGAGAGCGGGATAGGAAGCCTTTTGATGTTTCTGATCATTGCCGGGGGTTTTGCCCATCAGGCGCGCATCGCCGATCACGTCGAGGATGTCGTCGGTGATCTGGAAGGCCAGGCCGAACGCTTCGCCGAAGCGGTTGAGATGGCGGATCTGTTCCTCGTTTCCGCCGCCGAGGCGGGCTCCGATCAGGCAGGAGGCGCGGATCAACGCGCCGGTTTTGTGAATGTGAATGTTTTGCAACTCCGCCAGGGCGGTTTCCCGGCCTTCGGCCTGGATGTCGAGCATCTGCCCGCCCACCATGCCGTGGATACCCGCGTCTCGCGCCAGTTGGGCGATCATCGCCAGTTGATCGCCGGGATTGCGACCGGCGATGGGGGTGGCGGCGAGTTCGAAGGCCAGGGTCAGCAGGGCGTCTCCGGCGAGGATCGCCGTGGCCTCGTCGAAGGCCTTGTGACAGGTGGGCAGACCGCGACGCAGATCGTCGTCATCCATGGCGGGCAGATCGTCGTGGATGAGAGAGTAGGTGTGAATGCACTCCAGCGCGCAGGCCATGGGCATGAGATCTTCGATGCGTCCGCCCACCGCTTCGGCGCAGGCCAGCACCAGAATCGGACGCAACCGTTTGCCTCCTCCCCCCAGCAGACTGTGCCGGATCGCGGCGTTGAGCCGTTGCGGAGGCCGACTGGCGGCGGGAACCCAGGTATCCAGATGTTTTTCCACCAGGAGTTTGCGATCATCCAGATAGGCGGGGAGATTCAAGGGGCTCATCGCGGGATGGATCCTTCGCCATGGCTTTCCATCAAGGTTTCGATCCGTTTTTCGGCGGCATCGAGACGCTGTTGGCACTGGCGGGAGAGGATCATCCCCTCCTCGAAGGCGGCCAGACCCTCTTCCAGGGGCAGATCCCCCTGTTCCAGACGGGCCACCACCTCCTCAAGACGGCTCAAGGAACGCTCGAAATCGAGAGATGTCATGGTATTCATGGACTTTTTTCACGCGCTCCCGTTTGGTCCGAATCCTGATGAATAAAGAAAGCATAACACTCTGCGTATCCGGAATCAATCATCGAGATGGTCCGTCGGGTCAATCGGCCTTTTGGCGGATTCCCGGCAGGGCCATGGGATCGACCCGCGCGCCCCGCACCAGCACGCCCCAGTGCAGATGGGGACCGGTGGCGCGTCCGGTCATGCCGATGGTGCCGATGGGGGTTCCCGCCTCCAGCCACTCCCCTTCCCGGACCTGCATTCGTTCCAGATGGGCGTAGAGGGAGATCACCCCGTGACCGTGATGGATCACCAGGGTGTTGCCGGTGAAGAAATAGTCCCGACCCGCCAGCACCACGGTGCCCGGCGCGATGGTCGTGACCGGCGTGCCGGAGGGCGCGGCGATATCCACGCCGTTGTGGGGTTTGCGCGGCTGGCCGTTGAGAATTCGCCGACTGCCGAAGACGCCGGAAAAGCGTCCCGAGGCGGGTTGCCGGAATCCTTTCTCGAAACCGGTACGCCCGTCGCGCAGGCGATAGGTGGCGGCGATGGCTTCGGTTTCCTGATTGGCGCGGCTCATGTCGGGCTGATCGAGATCGACCTTTTTCTTGGGCAACTCGATGCGCTCTTCCTTGTACTGGCGTTTGGGAACGGGAAGCGTGCGGGTCAGGATTTCCGGTTTGCCGCCGGGCGGGGTGATGACCACCTGAAGTTGGACGCTTTGGGGTTGTCGTTCCATGTCGAGGGCCAGGATGGCTTCGCCCTGGGGCGTGATGGGAAACGCTTCCCGATCGAGAGTGCCGCTCAGGCGGGAGCCGGCGGGGAAGTCGGTGACATGCAACAAAACCGCCATGCCGGGTTGCAGCCCGCCGGAGAGCTTCAGGGAGGCCGCCGAGGCTGCAGTCGGCGGAAGCAGCAGCACCATCCATCCGATCAGGATCCACAGTCGGGATCGAAGCGTGCGCGGTGCGTTCATCGGGACTCCTGAATGTTCGTCACCTGGACCATCAGCATGCCGGAGGCCAGAGTCACTTGAAGGGCGGTGCCGGGTGGATAGTGCTGCGCGTTGCGGGCGATGGTGCCCTGTTCATCTTGAACCAGGGCATAACCGCGCGTCAACACGTTGAGCGGGGAGATGGCGGTCAGGCGGGCATCGAGCAGTCGCAGCCGGTCCCGATGGTGTTTCAGCAGTCTCCGGGACTCCCGGACGAGGTTTTTTTCCAGATGGCCGAGTCGGGCCGTGGCCAGGGCCAGGGGTTGACCGGAGCCCCAGTTTTCCAGTCGGGCGGTCAGGTGGATGGCACTCTGGCGACGACGGGACACCTGTTGATGCAGCGCGAGAATCAGGCGTTGTTGCAGCGCGTCGCAGCGCAGACGGGCCTGTTCGATGCGTCGGCGGGGATGGATCAGGCGCGCGCGCCAGGTGCGCAGCGTCTCCCGTCGGGTGCGCAGACGGCTCTGCAGGGCACTGCGCAGACGGCTCTCCAGGGCCTGCAGTCGCGCCAGGAGCGCGGCCTGTTCGGGCATGGCCATTTCGGCGGCGGCGGAGGGGGTCGAGGCGCGGGCGTCGGCGGCCAGATCCGCCAGGGTGACATCGATCTCATGACCCACCGCCGACAGGATCGGAATCGGGGATTGGGCGATGGTCCGCACCACGATTTCGGCGTTGAAGGCGGCCAGATCCTCGGCGGAGCCTCCGCCCCGTCCGCAGAGGATCACCTCGGCGCGACCATCGGCGATCAGGCGTTGCAAGGCGTGCGCGATCTCTTCCGGGGCCCCCTCCCCCTGAACGCGGGTATGGGACAGAATCAGGTGATAGCCGGGAAAACGACGATCCAGGGTGCGGGTGATGTCGTGAATCGCCGCCCCGGAGGCCGATGTCACCACTCCCACGGCTTTGGGCAGCAGGGGCAGCGGGCGTTTGCGATCGGGGTCGAACAGCCCTTCGGCGGACAATTTGGCATGGAGGGCCAGCAATTTTTCCCGTTCGCCTCCGGCACCATCGGGGCGCAATCCCTCCACCACCAACTGATACTCCCCCCGTGGGGGATAGGCGGTGATGCGTCCGGTGATCACCACCGCATCCCCGGAGCGGGGCAGAGAAGGGATGCGTACCCGTGTGGTTTTCCAGATCACGGCCCGGATGCGGGATTGGGGATCCACGAGCGAAAAATAGACATGTCCCGAGGGGGCCATCTTCCAGTCCGCGATTTCGCCGCGTACCTGCAGATAGGGATACCCCTCCTCCAGCAGGTCGCGGATCTCTTCGTTGAGTTGGGAGACGGTCAGGCAGTCGGCGAGTCCGATCACGTTCGATTTCCACTTCATGGACGGGTCCAGGGGGATTATCCCCCTGGTGGGATCCAAGGGCGAAGCTCTTGGCGGGGTTCGGGGCAGAGCCCCGAGAAAAACGTCTTCAATCCGGCGCAGTCAGGCCAGCAATCCGGTCATCGAACAAGCGCGTCAGCCAGTCGGCGAAAATTCTGGCCGTGGGGGTGTTGCCGGGTTGCAAGGCGTGTCGGGTGATGGAGCGGCCCATGGGGGTGCCCGGTTCATCCTGCCAAGCCAGATAAGTATGAAGCTCGGCCTTGGCGCGATGGGTTGGCTTGAAGGTTGTGAGCTCTTTTTCCACGGCCATGGTGACACAGAGGCGAGCCTGTTCCAAGGCCTCGGGGCGTGCCATCTTCATCAAAAAGTCCTCTAAGCGACCAGGGCCGGAGTTGTCGGGCATGATCCAGATGCCCAGTTTGGGCTTGCCAGGAGCGGTGAGGATGGTTCCTTCGGGGAGTGGACCCTGTGAGAGGTCGTACTCACTCAGATCCATGATCTTTTGGATGATTTCCCATCGAGAGTCGCGTGCTGCCTGATCATCCGCATCCAGCATCAAGCCGATCGCCTGTTTCATGGGGGCTTCACGGAGCAAGGCATCGGCTTTTTTAAGTACCGCCATGTCTCCTCCGCACGGATCGACAGTAAAAGTCTCCGGCTTGTTGAAATGTTTGCACAGAGCTATGACGACATGACAATCATTATCGCCTTCGACAAGCAATATTTGGCTCTGTTCCCGACGGCGCGAATCGGTCATCAGCGCATCTCCACCTGGGATTCCAGGGCGTTGCCGAGAGTTTTGAGTGAATAGGGGGTGACTCTGGCTCCGACCTCCGGATCCGCATCCAGTCGGAAGAAGGCTCCTTCCTCGGGATTCTCCTGCCAAGCCTCCTGAAATCCCGCGATGCAGTCTTTGCTGTGGGTGGTGGCGAACACTTGAATATTCAACGCTTTCGACAGATGGAAGATGATTTTCCATAATTGTTGCTGGACAGACCAATGGAGGCCATTTTCCGCTTCGTCAAGCAACAGTACACCATCTTTTGCATTGACCATCGCAAGAATGATATGCAGGATTCTGACTGCGCCATCGCCGAGGCTTCTTAAGGGGGTTCTTTCTGAACTCCCGTCCAGACGGACAACGGGGATGCGTTCATTCGGATCTTCCGTGGCTCCAATGAGGGCAATTCCGGTGATTCTTGGGTTGATGATGACAAGTGCGCGCACCACTTCGTGCTCGTAATCTGTTAAATTGACTTCATCCCATAATGTTTTAGTTTTGTCGCTCGATAGTCCGTGAGAGGAAACAAATTGTAGCGATCGGGGTGGTTGGTATAAAAGGGAATTGATTGGCCATTTTGTATCCGGATGATTCATTGCCGGAGAGATTCGTCTGGTTTTTTTGTTGATTTTGGATGTGAAATGGTATTCTCCGTTTATTCTTTCCAGATAGATTTCCAGTTTGTTGCTGTCTGATAGGCCTCCAATAGAGATGGATGTTGAACCTGTCAGTAATGGTGTTCGGTCTCTGAAAAAATGGAATAGTGGGCTCGTGTTTGATCGTGATTTCAGGAAGGTGTTTTGTAGTATCGTGAATTGGTCCTCGTTTCTTGAAGTGGCCATTTCAAGCATTAATTGATAGTCTGCGTTTCCTTCGTAAATGTACACAGCCTCCAGAAGACAGCTCTTTCCGCTCCCATTCTTGCCGGAAAAAAGATTGACCATCCCCAGTCGTTTGATCTTGAGTTCGCGGAACAGACGGAAATTGGCGATATGAAGCGAGTCCAGCATCGGTTTTATCCCCGGATCACGACATCAGCGGCAGCAGACAGGTTTTCGCTTGCAACTCTTCGGTCAGCACGCGGATATTCTCCGTGTAGTCCACCGGCACATCGATCAGATGGACGCCGCCTGCGTCCAGACAGTGTTGCAGCAGCGGTTGCAGTTCGTCGGCGGCGGAGACCCGATGGCCGTGTGCGCCATAGCTCTGGGCGTAGAGCACGAAATCGGGATTGCCGAACTTCAGGCCGTAATCCGGCAGTCCCATGCTCTCCTGTTTCCAGCGGATCATGCCGTAGGCGTCATCGCGCAGGATCAGCACCACCAGATCCATCCGCAACCGGACGGCGGTTTCCATCTCCTGGGAGTTCATCATGAAGCCGCCGTCGCCGCACACCGCCACCACCTTGCGATCGGGATGGACCATCTTGGCGGCGATGGCCGAGGGCAGACCGGTGCCCATGCTGGCCAGGGCGTTGTCGAGCAGCACGGTATTCTGTCGATTGGCGGGATAGTTGCGCGCGATCCAGAGTTTGTACATGCCGTTGTCGAGGGCCAGAATGCCGTCATCGGGCATGACGCGGCGCAAATCCCGCACCACCCGTTGGGGCAGCAGGGGGAAATCGGCGGCGTCGCCCCGATCGAGCACATGTTGGGCGTGATCCTCGCCCACCTGGTGAAAATAGGAAAAATCCCATTCCGGAGAGGGGATCAGCAAGCGGGTCAACGCCTCGATGCCGCGCGCGATATCCCCCACCACCTCCAGACCCGGAAAATAGACATCATCGATTTGGGCTGCGGTGAAGTTGATGTGAATCACATCCGCCGAGCCGTCGTGTCCCATGATGGCCGGTGGTTTTTCGGTGACATCGTGACCCACGGCGATGATCAGATCGGCCCAGTCGATGGCGCAATGGAGATAATCCCCGTCGGTGAGGGCGGCGGTGCCCAGATAGCCGGAGCGCGATTCGTCCACCACCCCCTTGCCCATCTGCGTGGAGACGAAGGGGATGCCGGTTTTGTCCACGAAGGCGGTGAGGCTGTCGGAAACCTGTTTGCGATTGGCTCCGGCGGCGATCAGCAGCAGGGGACGTTTGGCCAGGGTGATCCGTTCGGCGGCGGCGATGATCGCTTCGGGATCGGGCGCGGCGCGGCGCGAGTTGACCTTGCGCAACGGGGTGGCGTCGGTGAATTCACGGGCGATATCTTCCGGGAGTTCCAGATGGGTGGCACCGGGACGCTCCTCTTCGGCCCGCTTGAAGGCCTCCCGCACCAGGGAGGGAATCTTGTCGGCGGAGGGGATCTGTTCGGCCAGTTTGGTGATGGGGCGCATGGTGCCCACCACGTCGATGATCTGGAAACGACCCTGTTTGCTTTTTTTGATCGGTTTCTGACCGGTGATGGCCACCAGGGGCATGCCGCCGAGTTGGGCATAGGCGACGCCGGTGATCAGATTGGTCGCGCCGGGCCCGAGGGTGGACAGAACCACGCCCGCCTTTCCGGTGAGACGCCCGAAGGTGGCGGCCATGAAGGCGGCGGCCTGCTCGTGACGGGTGAGAACCAGATCGATGGAAGAGGCGCGCAACGATTCCAGAAGATCGAGGTTTTCTTCTCCAGGCACTCCGAAGATTCGTTCCACGCCTTCGGCTTCCAGACACTGGACAAACAGATCGGCGGCTTTGATGGTCCCGTTCTGGGAAGTTGGGTTGGACTCGGACATAGGTTGTCTCCTGGCGGGAAGAGTATCGATGGAATCAGTGTATACCGATCACGGGATGAATGAGAAGCCTCTTTTGATCCTCCATTCCGCTTGTTGGGCGGCGGCGGGCCATGTTAGAGTGATGGCAATGGTTGAAAGAAAAGAGGGGGTCTGGGGGATTCATCCCCCAGGGTTTTGATTTTTTTCTTTTAAATAAAATTAAGTCCCATATATGGACCCATCCTCCGACGCAAGGAAATTCGACAAAATTGATG
>JADGBU010000329.1 GCA_015231295.1 Magnetococcales bacterium
GAAGCCGTTGTCAGGAGGATGGGTCCATCACATCAAGGGCTTCGCCCCTGGACCCCGATGTTGGAGATGCCCCGCATGCCCCACGCCATCACCCTGGCCATGACCGGTGCTTCCGGCGCGCCCTACGGATTGCGCCTGCTGGAGCGGTTGTTGCGCGCCGGACAACGGGTCGATCTGCTGATCTCGGAGGCGGGACGGGCGGTGATTCTCCAGGAGTGCGGTCTGGCGTTGCCGGAGTCCGGACCGGAACTTCTGGAGCGATTGTCGGCCGGTTTCGATCGCCGCGCCGAAACGCCGGTGCCGATGACCCATCTGCGCCACTTCGCGCTCAACGACTGGAACGCGCCCATGGCGTCGGGATCGGCGGGAGAACGGGCCATGGTGATCTGTCCCTGTTCCATGGGCTCTCTGGCGGCGGTGGCGCACGGACTCTCGGACAACCTGATCGAACGGGCCGCCGATGTGGCCCTCAAGGAGGGGTGGCCGCTGATTCTGGTGCCTCGGGAGAGTCCGCTTTCGGTGATCCATCTGGACAACATGCTGACTCTGGCCCGGGCCGGAGCGGTGATTCTGCCGGCGGCTCCGGGATTCTATCATCTGCCGGAAAGCGTCGCGGAACTGGTGGATTTTCTGGTGGATCGCATCATGGCCCGGCTCGGATTGCCCGTGCCCCCCAATCCCAACGGCTGGACCGGAGCCCGCGCGTCGGGGATTTCATCCGGGGAGACGCCTTGAAGGTTGGATTCCCGGCGTGGCGGTGGTAAACTGAAGCCTTCTCGGTGATCCATACAAAGACAAGCACTTCTCTGGTTTGCGAGAGTCATCATGAAAAAAGTGGAAGTCCTGGCTCCGGCTGGCAATCTTCCCTCGTTGCGGGCGGCGGTGGACAATGGCGCGAACGCGGTCTATTTCGGATTTCGCGACGCGACCAATGCCCGGAATTTCGAGGGACTCAATTTTTCCGAAAGCGAGGCGGTCCAGGGGATCGACTACGCCAGACGCCACGGGGTCAAGGCCAATGTGGTGCTCAACACCTTTCCCCAGGTGCATGATCCCTCGCCCTGGTATCGGGCGGTCGATGCCGCCGCGCGCCTCAAGGCCGATGCCATCATTCTGGCCAATGCCGCCCTGCTGCGCTATTGCCACGAACGCCATCCCCAACTGCCGATCCATCTTTCGGTGCAGGCCTCCGCCAGCAATGCCGAGGCGATCCGTTTTTATCAGCGTCATTTTCACATTGCGCGGGTCATTCTGCCCCGCGTGCTGACCGCTCCCGAAATCCGCGCCCTGCACGAAAAGATCGATGTCGAACTGGAGGTGTTCGCTTTTGGCGGTCTTTGCGTCATGGCCGAGGGGCGGTGTCATCTTTCGTCGTTCGTCACCGGGGTCTCTCCCAACATCGAAGGGGTCTGCTCTCCGGCGCGGGCGGTCCGCTTCGAGAATGTCGATGGCAAATTGCGCACCCGTCTCGGCGGAGCCCTCATCGCCGAATACGCCGAAGGGGAGGATGCGGCCTATCCCACCATCTGCAAGGGACGCTTTCAGGCCAACGATCGGGTCTATCACGTGATGGAAGAGCCCGGATCCCTCAACATTCTGGAGATTCTGCCCCAGGTGATCGAGGCCGGAGTCTCCTCCCTGAAAATCGAAGGACGGCAACGCACCAAATCCTATGTGGGAACCGTGACGAAAATTCTTCGGCAGGCGGTGGACTCCTATTACGAGGATCCGGCCTCCTATCGGGCCAAACCGGCCTGGATTCGCGCCTTGAACGCCACCTCCGAGGGCACCACCCACACCCTGGGAACCTATGAGGAGAGTTGGCAATAATGAAAATCTCCATTGGTCCGGTATTGTTCGAATGGGGCCGCTCGGCGTTGAAGGAGTTCTATCGTCGCATGGCCTTTGAAACGTCGGCGGATGTGCTGTATCTGGGCGAGGTGGTCTGTTCCAAGCGTCAGGGGGTGCCCCTCGACGAGCTGGAAACCCTGGCGCGGGAGCTGATCCCTTCGGGCAAGGAGCTGGTGATTTCCACGCTCGGTCTGGTGATGAGCGACGAGGAGCAGGAGGAGCTGCACCGGCTCAAGGATCTGGCGGTGGGCCTGGGCCTGAAACTCGAAGCCAACGATATGGGAGGGGTCGGCGTGGGCGAGGGGCAGGCGTTGGTGGCCGGTCCCCATGTGAATGTCTACAATCCGGCCACGCTGGATTTTCTGCAAGAGGTCGGGGTGGTACGGATGGTCTTTCCGGTGGAGCTGCCGGCAGACTCCATGGCGGGCATGATCAACGCCCCCCGCGTCAAGCCGATGGAGTTCGAGGTGTTTGCCCATGGCCGGCTGCCGTTGACCTTTTCCGCCCGGTGTTACACGGCGCGGGCATTTCGTCTCTCCAAGGCCAATTGTCAGTACAAGTGCGGGGATTTTC
>JADGBU010000330.1 GCA_015231295.1 Magnetococcales bacterium
CTGGACCATGCGGGCCAGCCAGTACAAGGCGGCATCCACATCCGATCCCCGCAACGATTTGTGCAACGCGGAGATCAGATTGTAGTGGGCCTCGCCTACCCGGTCGTGCAGCAGGGCGCGCCGTTCCAGGGTCTGACGCAACGCCTCGCCGGTGAGCACGGCACCTAAGCGGATCGCCTCCCGCTGCAACTGGATGAAAACCTCCAGCAGATTGAGCGCGTAGCGGGCATCTCCGTCGGCCAGTTGGGCGATGGACTCCAGCACGCCCTCTTCCAGTTGCAAGGAGAGGGTGCCGAATCCCCGTTCCCGGTCCGCCACCGCCCGCTGCAACAGATGAGTCAGATGCTCCGTTTCCAGGGGATTGAGCACCGCCACCCGGCAACGGGAGAGCAGCGCGCCGTTGAGGGCGAATGAGGGATTTTCGGTGGTGGCTCCGATCAGGGTGATGGTGCCCTGTTCGACAAATGGCAAAAAGGCATCCTGCTGCGCCCGGTTGAAACGGTGAATCTCATCCACGAACAGAATCGTGCCCACGGGTTGGGCCTCTTTGGCCCGTTCGACCACGGCTCGCACCTCCTTGACTCCATCCAGTACCGCCGAAAGGGCCTCGAAACGGTGTTGGGTATGGGTGGCGATGATGCGTGCCAGCGTGGTCTTGCCGCTTCCCGGCGGTCCCCAGAGAATCAGCGATGGAATCTGATCGGTCTCCATGGCCTGGAACAGCAGCTTGCCGTTTCCGGTCAGATGCTCCTGTCCCAACAACTCCGCAAAGTCGCGGGGCCGCATGCGATCCGCAAGCGGTGGAGGGGAGGAGCCTGGCGCGGCCTGATGGCGTCCCATGGGCTCAGTGGCGCGAAGCCAACCCCATCAGGATGCGATAATCGTCCCGCAGGGCCTCCTTGGGCAGGGGATAACCGAAATCACACGGCTTGAGACGGCAATATTCGTGATTGGTCACATAATCCAGAATCAGGCGGTAGATGTTGTAGTGATAGAAAATATCGTGTTTTTCCAGTTTTCCGTCCCGGAATACCAGAAAGCGGTTGCGGTGAAACCGATCCGGCAGTTCGGGTTGCAGATATCCGAAACGGTCATAAGTCTCGAAGCCCCCTTCCAGCGGGGGCAGATGGTCGCTGACCAGCACGATGAGGGATTCCGGATCCAACGCCAGCAGTTGACGCAGATAGTCGGCCAAGGCCTGGCTGCGGTAGTAGTGCTGATTGAGGATGCGTTCCAGATCCCAGGGCAGTCCCGTCTCCTTGAACCGTTGCGGACCGACCCGATTGCCCAGTTCAAAGGGGAAATGGCCGTAGACGGTCAGCAGATAGTTGAAGAACGGTTTCTTGTCGGCGATGCGCTGTTTGACGAAGGCGAGATTCTGCGTGAACAGATCGCCGTCGGAGAAATATTTATTGTCCGGATCCGGCCCCTTGGAGAGATAAGTCTCCTCGCTCGGGGTGTACTCCTTCGAGAAGTAGACCGCATCGAAGCCCAATCCCCGATAGGCGGGAATGGTATTGAAGAAGTCGGGCTTGAAGCCGTTCGAGGCCATGGTGTGCAGCCCGAGACGATGCAGAATCCGGGGCAGACAATAGGTCTCCGCGCCGGAGAAGACATTGAACTCGATCTCGTCGAACTCCTGATAGGCCGGCACGCCGCACAGCACCTCGAATTCCGCCTGGGAGGTGTATCCCCCGAAGACCGGTGAAACCGAAAAGCCCTGTTTGTGGCCGACCAGGGCGGTCAGATCCGGATGGACCGGATGGGTCTTTTGGGGCAGACCGGAGAGCAGGGTGGGATCGAGAAAACCCTCCATGACGATCATGTGGACGTTGCGGCCATTGTTCTTTTCCGGGGTTTCCAGGGAGGCCGGGAGTCGCAGGGCGAGTTTTTCGATATCCCGGTACTGATCGATGTGCTGGAAGGTGTCGCGGCGTTTGGCTTCGTTGTAGAGGGCCGGGGCCAGACGTCCGTTCTTTTCCACGTTGACCACGGTGGCGTAGTGGATCAACTCGTAGGAGAGGGCGGTGAACCCTCGGATATAGCTCGCCGGATGGACGAACGGCAAAGCCAGGATGATCACGCCCGGAATGGCCAGCAGGGCGGCCCGGCGGGAGAAGCGGACGAAGGAGAACAGCAGATAGCCCAGTGCGCCGAACAGACCGATCAGAACCAGATTGCCGGTGGGACCGAGCACGCCGATCAATTCGGGAATCTGGGCCAGATCGTTGATCTTGGGAATGCGGAAAAAACGCAGAAAATAATAGTCGTGAATCAGGTAGAGCACCGCCATGAAACCGGCGGCCAGCAGCGGTTGCCAGCGGGAGGGGCGCAGGAGTTGATTCAGGAGGAAAAAGAAATAGAGCATCAGGGGGATCTCCATGCGCCACACCCCCGGAGTCCATTCGATCAGGGGG
>JADGBU010000331.1 GCA_015231295.1 Magnetococcales bacterium
AGGGCTTCGCCCTTGGATCCCACCAGGGGCCAATGGCCCCTGGACCCCGTGAGTTGTGTTGAATGGAAGATCCGCAATGAAGACGCCACACGATATCGTGCTCGGTTTCTGGGATGGTCACGACTCCGGTGCTGCCCTGATGGTGGAAGGTCGTCTGCTCTGCGCGGTCAACGAGGAACGCTTCACCCGTCGCAAACAGGAGATCGCCTTTCCCCGCCACGCCATCGCCGCCTGTCTGCGACACGGAAAGATCACGCCGGAACAGGTTCAGCTCCTGGCCGGATGCACCACCGATCCGGCCAAGACCATCAGCCGTCTGTGGCCCGCCGGCAAGGAGCGCTATTACCGTCTGCGTCGCCGTCTGGCCGACCCCTCCCCCCTGGATCCCTGGAGTCGTCGGCTCAAATATCATCTCACCGAATGGCCTGGCAATGGCCTCACCGCACGGCTCTCGACCTTCGCCCTGAAGCGGGAGCTGCAGCGTCTGGGATTGAACGCCCCCTTGTCTCTGTTCGATCATCATCTGTGCCACGCTGCCACCGCCGCCTATGGCCTGGGCTTGGACGAGAGCCTCGTCATCACCCTCGATGGCGTGGGAGATGGCCGCTCCGGCAGTTTTCATCATTTTCGTCAAGGCGAGCTGCGCCATCTCTCCTCCCTCGCCGCCCGTGACTCCCTGGGTATTTTTTTCGAGCAGATCACCACCTTGCTTCATATGCGGGAGCTCGAAGACGAAGGCAAAGTGATGGCCCTGGCCGATTACGCCCCCGCCATGGCGTTCCGGGACAATCCGCTGCGGGAGCTGTTCGCGGTGGAGGGGTTGAATCTGCGAGCCCGTCATCACGCCAGCGGACTCTATCGTCATCTGGAACGGATCTTCTGGCGTCACGCTCCGGAACCCTTCGCCGCCATGGCCCAACAGGCCCTGGAAGCCTGGGTGATTCCGCTCGTCACTCAGGCTGTGGCCTCCACGGGACTCCGGCATCTGGCCCTGGCCGGAGGGGTGTTCGCCAATGTGCGGCTCAATGGGCGGATCCGACAAGTGCCGGGGGTGGAGTCCTGTACCATCTTTCCCCATATGGGGGATGGGGGATTGGCGGTGGGCGCAGCCTGTCTGGGAAGAAGGCCGCAGGGGCCGCTGATGCGCGATGCCCAGCTCGGCCCCGAACCCGATCCGCAGGAAGTGACCCGCGCAGTGCGCTCCAGTGGTCTGCCCCATCGCGCCGTGGAGGATCCCGCCTCGGAAGCCGCGCGACTGCTCACCGAAGGGCGCATTGTGGGATGGTTTCAGGGTCGCATGGAGTACGGTCCCCGCGCCCTGGGAGGACGCAGCGTGCTGGCCAGACCCGATCTGCCGGAGATACGGGATATTCTCAATCTGCGTCTGAAACGACGCGCCTGGTATCAGCCTTTCTGCCCCTCCATGCTCGACAGCGAAGCCGAACGGCTGCTGTCGGATTATTCGGGTTTGCCGAACCGTTTCATGACCGCTCTCTATCGATTTCGTCCGGAGTTTCGCGCGGCATTGAGCGGCGTCAGCGGTCGGGATGGGAGTTGCCGCCCCCAGATGGTCGCCGATGACGCCCCCGGACCCTATGCCGCGCTGCTGCGCGCATTGCGTCGGAGCACCGGATTCGGGGTGGTGCTCAACACGAGCTTCAATCCCCACGGAGCCCCGATCGTCAACACCCCCGAAGAGGCCTTGAACGCATTCCGCGCCATGGGTCTGGATCATCTGGTGATCGGTGGGTGGGTCGTGGATTCCTCTCTTTAAAGAGCCCGCACCATGGCGGAATCGGTAGGGATCGGGTCCATTTTTAGGATGGTTGATTCCGGGAGGAGATGGTATCATGCGTTCAGTTTCGTGGAAGGGAACGTTTCGGCCCCGGAAGATCTGAAAAATGCGTCGGCCCGAACGTGTCAATCGGCCTGTTTTCAGGTTGTTTTCAGGCAAGATTTGCCTCTGTTCTCACCGGTTTGACCACGCGGTGGCGTGGCCGATTCCTGGATCTCGATTGTTTGTGGATGGAGCAACGGAAACCATCATGTTCAGATTTCTGGTTATGGTCGGTGTGCTTGGCGTGACCCTGACATCCCTCGATTCTCTGCATGCGGCGGCTGTCGGTGGAGATGCGGGATATGATCCCAGGGGGATCTGTGAACGGTTTGCTCAGGAAGATGGCGTGCGTTCCGAAAAAATGAACGCCTACATGGATCAGTGCCTGCGGGATCTGGCCATGGATCGGGCCTACGAGGAAGAAGAGCCGATCGATTCCGAACCCAGCGAAGAAACGACGGGAGGCGGGAGCCCGGCCCAGGTGAAACCGCCGGTCAAGGCGGCTCCGTCGGCCCAGGTCAAACCGCCGGTCAAGGCGGCTCCGTCGGCCCAGGCGCAACCGCCGGTCAAGGCGGC
>JADGBU010000048.1:0-4411 GCA_015231295.1 Magnetococcales bacterium
AAGATCGTTACCGGATCGTGGAAGCCATCTCCGTGGCGCGGGATCATGGGGATCTGTCGGAAAACGCCGAATATCACGCCGCCAAGGAGCAGCAATCCTTCAACGAGGGTCGCATCCAGGAGATCGAAAGCTCCCTGGCCAACGCCGAGATCATCGATACCAGTCGCATCCGCTCCAGCAAGGTGGTGTTCGGAGCCCAGGTGCGGGTGGCGGATGAAAAAACCGATGTCGAGAGCGTCTATCGCATCGTGGGCGAGGACGAGGCCGATCTGGAACAGGGCATGATCTCGATCACCAGTCCCATGGCGCGCGGCATGATCGGCAAGGAGGTCGGCGACAGCATCGAGGTGCGCGCGCCGGGTGGTGTGCATCGTTACGAGATTCTCTCCATTCAATTTTGACCTATCCGGGAGTCGGGCATCGGAAGATGACCAATCGTCGCCCTTCCAGCGCCCGCTGGCTTGAAGAACATCGTACCGATCCCTATGTGGCCGCAGCCCGGCGCGATGGCTATCGCTCCCGGGCCGCCTACAAGTTGTTGGAACTCGACAGCTCCCTGGCCGCCCGTTCCGGGGGCAAGGGGCTGTTCCGGTCCGGCGACGCGGTGATCGAACTGGGAGCCGCGCCGGGTGGCTGGACTCAGGTGGCGACCACTCGCGTCGGCGAGCGGGGGCGCGTGGTGGCGTTGGATCTGTTGCCCATGGATCCGGTGCCCGGTGCCCTGATCCTCTGCGGCGACTTTCTGGATGACGCCATCCTGGAACTGTTGCGTGCCGGTCTGGGTCCAAGTGGAAAAGCGGATGTGTTGTTGTCGGACATGGCCCCCAACATGACCGGCTTCAAGGTTGCGGATCAGGGGCGGGGCTCGGTGCTGGTCGAGACGGCACTCGATTTTGCCGATGGCATTTTGCGTCCGGGCGGTCGGGTGGTGTTGAAGATGTTTCAGGGGCCGGATTTTCATGATTTGGTGCGCCAGGCCCGTCTTCGGTTCACGAATGTCAAGGTGGAGAAGCCACCGGCCAGCCGGGATCGGAGTGCGGAACTCTATCTCATCGGCACCGGTTTTCGCGCCGATCCGATGAACTCCCCAGAGGATTTTTCAGACAGAGGTATGCCATGCGAGTCATCAAACAGGCACTGACGTTCGACGATGTGCTGTTGGTTCCGGCCTATTCCGAGGTGTTGCCGACGGCGGTGGATGTCTCGACCCGGTTGACCCGGACCATCCGGCTCAACATTCCTCTGGTTTCGGCGGCCATGGATACCGTCACCGAAGCCCGCGCCGCCATCGCCATGGCCCAGGAAGGGGGCATGGGCATCATCCACAAGAACATGACCAGCAAAGAACAGGCCGCCGAAGTGCGTATCGTGAAGCGGTTCGTCACCGGATTGGTGCTCGATCCCTGGACCGTCACCCCGGATGCCACCTTGCAGACCGCCATCGATCTGATGCGGGAGCGCAACATTTCCGGCATTCCCGTCACCGAGGAGAATGGTCAACTGCATGGCATTCTGACCAACCGGGATGTCCGTTTCGCCACCGATCTGTCGCAGCCGGTCAAGGAGCTGATGACCCCCAGAGAGAAGCTGGTGACGGTGCGCCAGGGAGTGCCGATGAGCGAGGCCAAACGGCTGCTGCATCAGCATCGCATCGAAAAGCTGCTGGTGGTGGATGATACGTTTTGTTGCGTGGGATTGATCACGGTCAAGGATATCGAAAAATCCCAGACCAACCCCAACGCCTGCAAGGATGAAACCGGACGGTTGCGGGTCGGCGCGGCGGTGGGGACCGGTCGGGATGGACGCAAGCGGGTCGAGGCGTTGATCGAGGCCGATGTGGATGTGATCGTGGTCGATACCGCCCATGGTCATTCGCGCGGGGTGCTGGAGATCGTCTCCTGGATCAAGAGTCGTTATCCGGCCTGTCAGGTGATCGCGGGCAATGTGGCCACCGCCGATGCGACCCGCGCCCTCATCGACGCCGGTGCCGATGGGATCAAGGTGGGGATCGGACCGGGTTCGATCTGCACCACCCGCATCGTGGCCGGGGTGGGCATGCCGCAGATGACCGCCATCTCCGACTGCGCCGCCGAGGCGGACAAGAGCGATGTGCCGATCATCGCCGACGGCGGGATCAAATATTCCGGAGAGATCGCCAAGGCGATCGCCGCCGGAGCCTCCTGCGTGATGATGGGATCGATGTTCGCCGGGGCCGACGAGTCGCCGGGAGAGGTGTTTCTCTATCAGGGACGCAGCTACAAGACCTATCGCGGCATGGGCTCCCTGGAGGCCATGGCCCGTGGCTCGAAGGATCGTTATTTTCAGGCCGGGGTCGAAACCCGCAAGCTGGTCCCCGAGGGGATCGAAGGACGGGTGCCCTACAAAGGCCCGATGTCGCTGCTGATCCATCAGATGGTGGGCGGTCTGCGGGCGGCCATGGGTTATGTGGGATGCGCCGACATTCCGACGTTGCGGATCAAGCCTTCGTTCGTCCAGATCACCAGCGCGGGTCTGAAAGAGTCTCATGTTCATGATGTCACCATCACCAAGGAAGCACCCAATTATCAAACGGGGTTAGTGTAATGGTCGATCTGCTCCATTCCGAAAAGATTCTGGTTCTGGATTACGGTTCGCAATATACCCAGTTGATCGCCCGTCGGGTGCGGGAGTCCGGAGCCTATTGCGAAATCCATCCCTGGAGCATGGAACCGGAGGAGATTCGCGCCTTCGCCCCCAGGGGGATCATTTTGTCGGGGGGGCATCATTCGGTCTACGATGCGGGCGCGCCCGGCATGAACGAGGCCGTGCTGAGTCAGGAGGTGCCGATTCTGGGCATCTGTTATGGCATGCATCTGCTGGCGCGTCATTTCGGCGGAGAGGTCTCCCCCTCCCAAACCCGTGAATATGGTCACGCGCTCATTCATGGCATGGGCAAGGATCGTGCGTTTCCCGGCGGCTTCATGGATCAGGGCGAGGGGCGGGTCTGGATGAGTCACGGGGATCATGTGACCCGGGTTCCTTTCGGCTTCCAGGAGTTGGCCAAGAGCGACAATGGCATTCTCGCCGCCATGGAACATGAGGATCTGGCCATTCTGGGGGTTCAGTTTCATCCCGAGGTCAATCATACCGTCAACGGGGCGCAATTCATTCAGGGGTTTGTGCGGGATGTGTGCGGCTGCTCGGGATTGTGGACCGCTGGTCATGTCATCGAACACGAAATCGCCCTGGCGCGGGAGAAGGTGGGGGCGGATCGGGTGATTCTGGGGCTTTCCGGCGGGGTGGATTCGGCGGTGACGGCGGTTTTGTTGCATCGGGCCATCGGCGATCAGTTGACCTGCGTTTTCGTGGACAACGGCCTGTTGCGTCTCAACGAAGGCGAAGAGGTGATGGCCACCTTTGCCAATCATCTCGGCGTCAAGGTGATCCGGATCGATGCCGAAGCCCGTTTTCTCGCCCGATTGGCGGGCGTCGCCGACCCGGAGCAGAAACGCAAGATCATCGGTCACACCTTCATCGAGGTGTTCGAGGAGGAGGCCAAAAAGATCGAAGGGGCCAGATGGCTGGCTCAGGGCACCATCTATCCGGATGTGATCGAATCCGCCGGGGCCAAGACCAAGGCGGCCACCAACATCAAGTCCCATCACAATGTGGGGGGATTGCCGGAGCGCATGGGGTTGAAACTGCTCGAACCGTTGCGCGAACTGTTCAAGGACGAGGTGCGCAGCGTCGGGTTGGAGTTGGGATTGCCGGCGCGCATGATTCTGCGTCATCCTTTCCCCGGCCCCGGTCTGGGCGTGCGGATTCTGGGTGAGGTCAAGAAGGAGTTCGCCGATCTTCTGCGTCGCGCCGATGCGATCTATCTGGAGGAGTTGTACTCCACGGGTCACTACGACAAGATTTCCCAGGCGTTTGCGGTCTTTTTGCCGGTCAAGAGCGTGGGGGTGATGGGGGACGGGCGCAGCTACGATTATGTGGTGGCCCTGCGCGCCGTGGAGACGCGCGACTTCATGACCGCGACCTGGTATCCCATGCCGCACGATCTCCTGTCGAAGATTGCCAGCCGGATCATCAATGAAGTCAAGGGGATCAACCGGGTGGTCTACGACATCACCTCGAAACCGCCGGGAACGATTGAGTGGGAGTGATGGGGGGTGTAATTAGACCTTGACATCCGGATGAAAGATCGTGTAGAGTGTCTCAACAATTTGGTATTGTGTTGGAGGCAAGCCTTTCCATAAGGCAAGCCAAAGCCTGTCAGTTGGTTCATGCTCCCTCGGTGGTGCTGGAATCCTCTTCCCGGTTTTCACTCTCCTCATTCTGAGTTCCCCAGTGGTCCTGAGATTGAAGCACATTGCCAAATCCACACCTTTTTTTCTTTCGCAGGGAGTTGTTAAGAATGTCGGATCGTGAA
>JADGBU010000048.1:4509-9397 GCA_015231295.1 Magnetococcales bacterium
TGTGATGGAAGGCTTCAAGAGCCTGGCTGAGGGACAGCGCGTGGAACTGAGCGTTTCCCAGGGCGAGAAGGGCCCCAAGGCGGAGAACGTCCGGGTTCTGTAAGTCCGTTTGAAATCGGCACTTCAAGCCGTTGCCCGGAATATCGGGCGACGGCTTTTTTTTTGGCTCTTGACTGATTGTTGCGCTTACACCTCATCCCGAAGGCGTCCGCTCAGAGAATCGAGCAGGGGCAGAGCCTCCTTCATGCGATATTTGCGCACCAACTGATCCAATTTCGTCAGTTCGGCCTGAAGCGCCTCCGGCCAGCACAGACGGTGCATCTCTTCGAGAATGGGCAGGCAGGGGCGGGGATTGCGGTTATGCACCAGGGGTCTCAGGTGGTCAAGCAATTCCAATAGCCGGGTGTCGTCCCGGATCAGGGGCGAGGGGATGTTTTCTGTTTCGTCTTTCGAAGTCGATTTCATGGTGGCCAATCCTTCCCGGATTCTCGGCAACAGATCCGCCATCAAGTCATCGAGACGGGCCACCAGAGGCTCCCAGGAATCCGGATCGCGCGTCAGGGCGTGCTCCAGAGAGCCGCACAGTTCCTGAAGGGGCGCGCAGCCCAGATTGCCTCCGAGTCCTTTCAGCGTATGGGCGGCGCGGATCGCATCGGTTTGACGGTGTTCGCTTATCGCCGACCGGATGCCTTTCACGGCATCTTGTTGTTGCTCCAGGAATTTTTCCAACAAGCTCATGTAGAGTCGTCTGTTGCCTCCCAGTTTGGCGATGGCTCCGGCCACATCGAAGCCCTCCATTGAAGGCAGAAACGCGGTTTCTTCTGGCCGCGCCGCCGTTGTCTCCGAGATCGGTTTTCTCAGGGAGCTGCCTCCTGGATGAAGCTGTCGTAACAAGGTGCTCATGAGCAACTGAACATCGATGGGCTTGGAGATGTAATCGTTCATTCCGACGGCGAGGCAACGTTCTTTTTCTCCGGCCATGGCGTTGGCGGTCATGGCGATCACCGGCAGATTTCGCCACTCACTCCGGTTTCGGATCTGTTTGGTGGCCTGATAGCCATCCATCACCGGCATCTGAATATCCATCAGAACGGCGCTGAAAGGTTCAACGGTCAGCATTTCGAGTGCCTGCTGCCCGTGGTTGGCGATGTGAACATCGAAACCGGCCAGGGAGAGCAACTCTTTGGCAACCTGCTGGTTGATTTCGTTGTCTTCCACCAGCAGCAAGCGACTGCCTTGCAAATCGGCCAGCAACTCCTTGAACTCGTCGTTGTCGAAGTGTTTGCGCGTTCTGGGTCTCGGCCCGTCGGCCTCGAAGGCGTGCAGGATGGCATCATACAGTTGGGAATGGCTGAATGGTTTGGTCAGATATCCGTTCAGGTGTCGATTTCTGACCGTATCACGCAGTTCGGACTGGTCGAAAGCGGTCAGGATGATGATCCTGGGTTGCAGCGTCAGGGGGAGGTCACGAATGCGGGCGGCACTTTTCAGACCGTCCATATGTGGCATTTTCCAGTCCATGATCACCAACTGGATCGGCAAGCCTTCGGCATCGGCCTGAGCGAGGCGATCCAGAGCCGCCGATCCGGAATCCACCTCTTCCACCTGAAATGGAAAACTGGCCAGCACCGAACCGAGAATTTCTCGTGCCATGGGGTTGTCGTCCACGATCAGAATTCGCAACGCGCTGGGTATTTTCGGTGGCAGGGCCAATTGTGGTTCGTGTACGCCTTGTTCCACACCAAAGCGGACCGTGAAACGGAATCGGCTGCCCACACCCATGGTGCTGGTGACGTCTATATTGCCTTGCATCAACTCCACCAGCCGCTTGCTGATGGAGAGTCCCAATCCGGTACCACCAAAACGGCGGGTGGTGGAGCTGTCGGCCTGGGAAAAGGGCTGGAAGAGTTTGGCCACCTGTTCGTCCGTCATGCCAATTCCGGAATCGGCCACGGTGAATCGTAATGTGACGAATTCTCCTTCGGTGGACTCCTTGACCACCGAAATGACCACTTCGCCGCGCTCGGTGAACTTGATTGCATTGCCGGACAGATTCAGCAACACCTGTTCCAGGCGCAAGGGGTCGCCACGCAAGTGTTCCGGCAGTTCCGGATCCAGACGATAGAGAAATTCAAGACCTTTCTCCTGCGCGCGAATGGCCAGCAGGGTGGTCAGATGGTCGAACACCTCATGGATCTTGAACGGAACCTCCTCGATTTCCAGGCGTCCCGCTTCGATCTTGGAGAAATCAAGGATTTCGTTCAGAATTCGCAGCAGGGAGTGGGCGGATCGGTTGATTTTTTCCACATAGTCCTGCTGCTGGGATGTGAGGAGGGTCCGCAGGCAGAGATGGCTCATGCCGATGATGGCGTTCATCGGAGTCCGAATCTCATGGCTCATATTGGCGATGAATTCGCTCTTGGCCCGGTTGGCGATCTGCGCCTGGTCCCGGCTATGTTTGAGCTCTTTGGTCATTCGTTCGAGAATACGGCTTTTTTCTCTCAGGGATTCTTCCACCGCTTCGCGTTTGCGGATCTCCTCCTCCAGATCGCTGTTGACGAGTTGCAGATGCTCTCGGGCCCGGTCGGTCTCTGCCACATGCTGCGCCAGTCGTTCCGTGCGGCGGCGCATTCTTTCAAAATGGATCGCCGCCAGCAACAGGAGGGGAGGAACGATGCTCGAAGCCCACAAAAATCGCCGTGAGGTGACTTGACTGTACAACTCATCCTGCCGCTGAAGCGTGACCCAGTGGATTCCGGCACCGGGGATGGTCAGTTTCAGTGCCATTCTGGGCGAATCGTCCGGATCATTCTTGGCTGCAGGAACCTCGAAAAAGCTGCCGATCGCGCCGAGACGGACGGCATCGGTTGTTTTCGGATCGGGGGGATTTCCCTCGTTGAGTGTCCAGAATGTTCCGGTCTGCGAATCGAACAGCATCTCTTGTCGTCCTGGCATTTCATCGACATGAATCGCCTGACCTTTGATCCGCTCGCAGGAGTCGTTCAAGACCAGATAGCCTCGTTTCACGCCCTTGAAATGGATCGGGAGCGACAGTTGAAAGTGACGATTGGTCAAATCGATCTCCAGGTTGGCCTCATGTTCCGGGAGAGCGGTGACTGTTGGTGCTGGAATGGTCGGGCTGGTATCCACCAATGCCTTGGAACCGGTGGCATCGAACAATCTGAGACGAAAAGGCTCGGGATTTTCCCCGTGGTGCAGGTTGGTCAGAAATTGAGAGAAATGGTTTCGGATCGCTTCCAGGTTGGCGTTCAGGCCGTATCGGGGGGACATGCCCAGATCCTGGTTGGTGAAATAGGTTGCGATGGGCGTGCTGTGTGTCAGTTCACGCAACTCTTCGACCTGCTTGCGGAAAAACTGTCCCACGTCGAAGCCGTGGCGGTTCGCTTCGTTGAACAGACGGGTTTCAACAGCCAAGCGCAATTGTTCTTGGCTGTTGAAACCGTTCCACAACAGCACGGAGGCGTAAGCTCCGAACAGCGAAGCCAACACCACCGGCCAGGCAACCGCGATCCTGTTCATGGACTCTTTTCTCTTCAGGTTCTACTGCCTGGCGGTGAAGAATTCCGGGAAGTAGCTCACGATTCCAGGATAATATTTATTGACCAGGATCATATATTGTCCATTATCCCAAATTTCTTTGAGATAGTTGTCGAAGGCCTTGCGCAGTTCTGGCGAATCCTTGGGAAACGCGGCGGCCATATCCTGGATCTCCGACACCGGGCCGATCACCTTGATTTTTCCCGTCCACTTTTGAAGGTCGAGCAGGGCATCGGCCACGTCGAGCAACGAGAGTTCGGCATCTTTGTTGAGCAGTGCCGGCACCATCTCGTTGAGGTTGGTGTTTTTGGTATATTTGCGCAGGTCCAGACCTTTGTCCTTGAGGCCGTACAGACCGGGATCCAGGCAGGTTTTCTCCATGACCAGCAGGCTGTTGCCACCGATCAGCCCTTTGGTTTCATGGATGTCTCGTGACAGATCCGGGCTGCCCTGAATCGGGTTGAGCATCGAGTCCGAACGGGCAATCAGCCACACCTGGGTCGGAAACATCGGTGCGGAGAAATCCACCACCTTTTGTCGCCATGGCAGTATCGTGAATCCGGTGGAGATCATCTCTCCCTTAACCGGAAACTCACCTTCCAGCTTGACCTCGGATCCGGAACGCACCACCTGTTTGCCCAGCAGATCTTTCAGCACATTGTCGAAATCGGTGTAGACCAACTGATAACGCACTCCGAGTTTCTGGGCGAAGCCTTTGACCACCTCCACATCCAATCCGTCTCCGGAACCGGTTACGAAATTGGCGTACCGGATTCCCAGATGTCGCAGTTCTCCATTTTTGAGCACCTCTGCCAGATCCGCCCTGGCACCGTACCCGAACGGCATGATCAATAGGGCAAAAAGAATGGCCGCATGAGCAAGGAAAGCAATTTTTGTTTGCATCGATAACTCCTATTCATGTGTGGTCTATAGATACCGGATTGTACCAAGCTTGTGCCTGTTTTTTGTGCATGCTTGGTGCGCCAGATTCATTTCAAATCGTCGCCGGCATGAATTTCCTATCAGTATTTACTATTATTTCTTCTTTTGCAAGTTTAAAGCGGCTGGAGTCTGTGATAAATCGTCGAACCCATTTTGGTTGCAGGAGGGGCTGTGCAAATATTCGGGCGACATCAGCAGCACCCAAAAAAAAAGGGGAGACGATTGCTCGTCTCCCCTTTTGGGAGGTTACTGCGAGAGGAGTCAGCCTTTGGGCTTGAGTTCCACCCGGCGATTCTTCGCGCGACCGGCGGGATTGTCATTCGAAGCGATGGGCTTGGAAGGACCGAATCCGGCGGTGGTCAGACGGCTGGCAGCGATGCCATGACCC
>JADGBU010000048.1:9518-15993 GCA_015231295.1 Magnetococcales bacterium
CTTCAGGACCGTCACCACGCTGTCGAGCAGCGGGAAGGAGATGGCTTCGATCTGATCCTTGTCGGACTTGAAGTTCAGATTTTCCAGAACCCAGCAGCCCAGATCATTCACTTTCGCGCCCATGGGGGTGCCGGGGCACTGATCCTTGTCGTCGGTGACGCCATCTTTGTCGGAGTCGAGCGGGCAGCCTTTTGCATCGACCTTCACGCCCATGGGGGTGCCGGGGCACTGATCCTTGGAGTTCAGCACGCCATCCCGATCATCGTCGCCATCGACGGGGGGCTTGGGGGCTTCGACCGGTTTGGGCTCGGCGTTTCCGTCACAGAAGAAGCACTGTGTACCAACGGCGGAAAGCGTGTTGGCACCGGTTTGCGGATGCCACTGATGATAGCCGTTCTTGGCCATCCAGCCTTCTTTGACAGTGGTCGGGGCACAGGCCGCAAGACTCATGGAGATGGCCCCGGCCAGGGCCAACACGGTGAATTTTGAATGTTTCATGGTTCCTGTCAACTCTGATTGGAGGGACGAAAGTGTATATTATACTGTGTCAAGCAAGGGTTGTCACTCATTATTTTCATTTGCGGGGGGTATTTTTTCAGGCAGGGTGCCGTATCCGGAGTGATATTTTGAAATTCATGACAGATCAATATGTTGGCGATCTTTTTTATTGACAAGGAATCTTTCATGGGTGAAAGATGTCAGCTATCCTAGGGATCTACAGAGGGAACGACTGGTGAATCACATGAAAATTGGTACCAAATTGGGGCTGTCCTTTGTCATGGTGCTGTTGGTGGTGTTTGGTGGCTACGTTTCCCTGTGGCTCGCTCTGAAGCAGGTGGATCAGGCGACCCGACTGGTCCAGGAGGAGAGTTTGCCCTACGCGCTCCTGGCGCATGAAATGACCTCGAACGTGATCAATGTGCAGCAGTGGTTGACCGATGTTTCTGCCACCCACGATCCGGAAGGGTATGGGGATGCCGAAGAGGCGGCCAAACACTTCAAGGATGGCATGACCCGATTTCGCGTCCTGTTCAAGGAGGGACATAATGCCGAATCCCTGAAAAAACTGGAGGCCCTGGATCAAGGCTTCGATCTGATGTACGCCACGGGTCGGCGAATGTCCGAGGCTTATTTGAATCAAGGCCTGGAGGCGGGCAATGTGATCATGGAAGATCTGGATCAGACCTCGACCAGACTTCAGGAGAGCGTGGGCTGGTTGCGGGAGAGTCAATCTGCGGAGGCCAGTACCAGCACCCGGAGCATTCTGCAACAGGTCGAGGGAATGCGGAGCGATCTGATTCTGGTCGGCGGTGGCGTGGTGCTGTTGACCATGGCGATCGGTCTGTCGCTGACCGCCAATCTGACGCGACCGATTCGTACTTGTGTCGCCAACATCCAGGCGTTGAGCCGGGGTGATCTGAATATCCACTGCGCTTTGAAGCGTTCGGATGAGTTGGGGAGCATGATCGGCAGTGTCAACGAGGTGGCCATCCGGCTGCGTTCGGTCATCTCCGGCGTGCGGGATGCCACCCGTGAAGTGATGGCGGGCAGTGGGGAACTCTCCTCGGCGGCCCAGGGGCTGTCGGATGGGGCCATTCAGCAGGCCGCCGCCGTGGAAAAGAGCTCCTCCGCCATGGAACAGATGGTTTCAAGCATTCAGCAGACCACCCGGAACGCCCAGGAGACTCGGGAGATCTCTTCCAGGGCCGCCGGTGATGCCAGAAAAGGAGGCGAGGCGGTCGATCGGGCCGTCCTCGCCATGAAAGAGATTGCCGGAAAGGTATCGATCATCGAGGATATCGCCCGGCAGACCAATTTGTTGGCCTTGAATGCGGCGATCGAGGCCGCGCGGGCCGGGGAACAGGGCAAGGGCTTCGCGGTCGTGGCCTCCGAGGTGCGCAAGTTGGCGGAACGGAGTCAGGGCGCAGCCGGGGAGATCGTTCAGTTGGCGACCTCCAGCGCGACGGTGGCGGAAAATGCCGGAGTCATCATGCGTCAACTGCTGCCCGATATCGAACGCACCGCAGAGCGGGTCGAGGAGATCACCGTCGCCAGCCAGGAACAGAACAGCAGTGTGGGGCAGATTCATCAGGCCTTGCGGCAGTTGGATCAGATCATTCAGCAGAATGCCGGCGCGTCCGAAGAGTTGGCCGCAACCGCCGACCTGCTCGCGCAGCAGTCCGGACGATTGAATGAGTCGATCGGCTTCTTTCAGGAAGAAGCGGCGTAACGTCGCGTGAACTGCGGACCAATCCATTGAAAAAAAAGAGAGGGTCTGGGGGATTCATCCCCCAGGATTTTGATTTCCAAATGTGAAACTGTATTGAGTCTGTGGATTGCAGGGGGGCGTGTCGGTTGTCTGAAAGTCCCAGGGGCATTGGCCCCTGGATCCCAATGGGTTAGCTGGCTGCATTTTGTACGGATGATAATTCTTCTACGGAGAAGAGGCGATCGATATCCAGGATCATGATGAAGCGTCCTTCCTGTTTGCCCATTCCCTTGAGAAAATCCGCACGCAACCGCATGCCGATTTTGGGGGGCGGTTCGATCTGCCCGGGTTCCAGTTCCATGACTTCGCGTACCGAGTCGGCCAGTGCGCCCATCACCACCACGCCGTCATCTTGCGCGATCTCCAGAATGATGATGCAGGTGTTGACCGATTTTTCGCTGCGCGACATGTTGAATTTTTGTCTCATGTCCACCACGGGCACCACGCTGCCGCGCAGATTGATGACCCCGCACATGAAGCCGGGCGTTCTGGGAACCTTGGTGACGGAGGTGAATTCCAGAACTTCGCGAATTTTCGCGATGTCCACGGCGAAGACTTCGGTGCCCAGGGTGAAGGTCAGGTATTGGGTCGAGGTGGTCGTATCGGTATCGTTCATGCGAGCCTCTTTCAAGGATTAAACGGTGTCGGAAGATTCGATCCCTTGCGCTCCAGGCGTCCGGGACGGATGCGTTGAGAGTTGAGAGGGGGGCTGCTCACGCCTTTCCATCTCCGGAACGCCGACGGCGGGACGATTGGAAAGAGAATCCGGAAGCGCGGCATCCTGAGTCGCGAAATAGGAGGTGGCCTGTTTCAGCGGGCCGGTGGTGATGTCGAATACCGCCTTGGCCGCCAGAATGATCTCTCGCGCCGTGGCGACATTCTTTTTGAGCAGATCATCGAGTTTGTCCAGAGCCATCAGGGTGCGGTCCGGCGTGTGTTCCAGAGTCACCAGTGGATTGGCTTCGGGCCGTTGCGGCATGGGAATGGCCGGAAGCAGGGTATCCAGGGTGGTCAGGGTGCCTTCCGAGGCCGACAGGCGATCCTGAACCAGACGGGTCAATTCATCCAACTCCGCTTGCATCTCCTGGGTCAGACGGCTCATCTCGGGCGGTTGTCCGGCGGACTCCTTGCCGTGATGACCGTGTTTGCCGTGATGCTTGGACCCTTTCCCCCCCTCGTCGGAGGACTTCGGTGGGGTGGAGGCACTCTGCGCCAGCTCCTGGGTGCTTTCCTGAAATCGTTGCAGACGTCCCAAAAGATGTTGCCAGAGGGCCACCGAATCGTTGACCACCTGTTTGCCTTCCGTGATCGCCTGGGCGGTCAATCCCGCCATGCGTTCGGTATCGTGCAGTCTCAGGGTCTGTTCCGCCACCAGCCGGGATTGCTCCTGAAGCAGTCGGTTGCTCTCTTCGGCAAAGAGACGGGCACTCTCTTCGATGGTTTTCCGGGCTTCGGCCAGGGTTTCGGAGCCGGCGGAGGACTCCCGCGAAATGACCATCGCCAGCGAGGCCAAACGGCGAATGCGCAGAGCCATCGGATCGGCGGCTTGATGAATCCGCTGACCCGCCTGTGCGACCTCCTCGGAAACCGTGACCACCGATCGGGCCAAGGTGCCGATTTCATCCCGGCGGGTGATGGTTTCGTGCGGGGTGAAGTGTCCCGAGGCCATGCGATTCAGGGTGAAGGCGGTATCGCTCAGGGGCTTGAGCAGATCCCGGTTCAGAATTCGTGCGGCGAACAGGGTCAGCAGCGCGACACAGAGAAGCACTCCCAACAGCAGCAAGCGGGTATTGTCGGGCGTGCTCTCTTCCAGGTCGAGTTCGGCGATCACCGCCCAGGAGAAGCCATCCATCGGGAGTGGCGCGTAGGAGGAGAGCACCCGTTTGCCATCGGTGCGGGTGGTCTCTTCGGTGCCGGACTCTCCGGCCAGGGCGTTCCGGATCGCCACGGGAGCGACGGTCGCCGTCGCGGGACCGCCGATGAACGCGGTGGCGGTCGAGGGGTTGGCCGGATCGGTGAAGGCGTCCGAGCGGAGTCCCTCGTCGGGCCCGACCAGAAAAATCCGGTAGGGGTTGGACTGGGAAAGCTGATGCAGCATCGAGGTGATGGCATCCGGAGCCAGTTGCAGCGCGGCCACCAGCACCACCTGACCATTGTCGAGCACCGGTTGCGCCATGAAAAAGGCCGGCTGGTTGTCGCTGGGGGGGTAGGGCAGCAGATCGGACATGCCGGGCTGTTTGCTTTTCAGCACTTTTTGGATCAACTGGCCCAGATTGGTGGTGGCGAAACGTCCGGTGAGCAGATTGGTGGCAAAATCGGCCTGTCGCGCCGCCGTGTGAAAGACATTGCCATCCGGATGAATGAGAAACAGATCATAATATCCGGCGGTTTCGCTGAATTTCTGCAACCAGTTGCGGGTTTGTCCCCGCTGTGGGGCGAAGATGCGGGCGGCCTCTTTTTCCACCACGATCGTCCAGCGTATCTCCTGAATCTGGATCGGAGCCCACGCGACCAGGGTCGGGGGCTGGTTGGGCAGAGAGATCAGACGGGAGCCGCTCTTGCCCTCGACGCCGGACTTGATCACCGAACCCGGCAGGGTGGCGGGGGTGCGGGAGGCCGGAAGCTCGGTACGCAGACCGTCCGCGCCGGCCAGATAGAGTTCTCCGTGTGACGCGGGATCGACGCCGGCCCGGAGCAGTTGGGTCAACTGGCTGCGGGAGAGTCGGGTGATGACCGTGCCGATGGTCGCGCCATCCTTCTTGACCGGAGCCCCGAAATAGACAAACGGGGTATTTTCGGCGGATCCTCCGGCGGGGAACTCTTGAATGAGCGGGCGTTCCATCGCCTGGCGGTGAAACGAGGCCAGTGGAGACTCTTTCAGGGGTTTCTGGTGGAGATTTTGTCCCAGTTCCGCCGGTTTGTTGAGGCCGTAGACCACATCCCCCAGGGGGGAGATGAAAAACAGCTCTTCGGTTCCTGGTCCGGATTGGCGTCCGTGGAGCGGAGGGATGAACCCTTCCACGGTTTCGCGCCATTGTTTGTCTTCGGCCTTGCGTCCCCCCTGCCGGAACAGCCAATCGATGGCCGCCACCCGCTTGACGAAATCGGGATTGGCCGCCAGTTGCACCATGTCGTTGAGTGGATTGGCGAGAAAGGTTTCGACGCGCTCTTTTTTGAGATCCCGCAGGGATTCCAGGGAGGCGCGGGCCTGTTGGTGCTGCTCGGCGGCGATTTGCGCGAGAATCTCCATGTCGGCGCGGCGTTCGGCGATGTGACGCTTGATCTCCGACAGGGCCACCTGACGGGCGGACTCCAGGCGCGCGCTGGCCTGGAGGTGTCCGGTCCGATCGGTCTGATGCGCTTGCAACCACCAGAAAAGCACCACCGGAATCAATCCGCCCAGCAGAAACAGACCGGTGAGCTTGGGGCGCAAGCGAATGTCTTGCAGTCTGATCATGCCGATTCCAAAGAGGAGAGGTTGTTTACGGAACGTCCAACTCTCGGTTTTCTTCCTCTTCGACGTAGCGGACCATTTTGGTGAGATCGAGGATCAGGGCCACGCCACCGTTGCCCAGGATGGTGGCACCGGAAAACTCTTCGGAGTGCTGAAAATTCTTGCCCAGCGTCTTGATGACCGTCTGATGCTGACCCACCACCTTGTCCACCACGAAACCGATGCGTTTTTCATCCACTTCGGAGATGACGATCTGTTCGATATCCGGCGCGGTTCCGGCGATTTCGAAGCGGCTGCGGATGCGGATATAGGGGATGATTTCGCCACGCACGTTGATCACATGGCGGCCATGGGCTTTTTTCACATCCTCGCGGGAGAGTTCGACGCACTCTTCCACGGCGGCCAGGGGCAGCACGAAATATTCCCCTTCCACCATCACCAGCAGACCTTCGATGATGGCCAGGGTCAAGGGGAGTTTCAGGGTGATGGTGGTGCCTTTGCCGAGCACGCTGCTGACATCGATGGAGCCGCGCAGCCCTTCGATGGAGCGGCGCACCACATCCATGCCCACACCGCGTCCCGAAACGTTGGTGATTTTGGCGGCGGTGGAAAATCCGGCGGCGAAAATCAGTTGAAAGGCCTCTTTTTCGGTCAACTCGTCATCCGGGGAGATCAAACCCTTTTCGATGCCCTTCTGACGCAACCGTTGGGCATCGAGTCCGGCGCCGTCGTCTTCCACCCGGATCAGCACG
>JADGBU010000048.1:16188-17489 GCA_015231295.1 Magnetococcales bacterium
GCCCAGTTCGGTGGAGAGATCCCGGACCAGTCGCTTGAACTTGTTGAAGGTGGTATCGATGGTCAGCATGCGGATACTCATGGTGTTGTCTCTGAGTTCCGCAGTCAGGCGTTCCACCTCTTCGGCGATGAGTTGCAAGGTGTGATCGCCGAGGCTGCTGGCGGTCTGATTGAGCCGCGCCTGCATCGTCACCAGTTCACCCACCAGATCCACCAGGCTGTCGAGCTTGTCCGAGGGAACGCGGACGCTGGTGGCGGTTTCGGTGGTTTTTTTCTTGTCGTGTTTTTCCTGGATGACCTGTTGTTCGGTCAGCGCGGCCCGCACCTTGTCTGGAGAGACCGCACCGGCCTGAACCAGTCGATCTCCCAGGGGCATGAGGGCTTTTTCCAGTTCGTTGGGGTTGATGTCGCCCCGTTCGAGGAGAATCTGACCCAGTTTTTTGGTCTCTTCCCGGTCCCGCATCGCCTGTTCGCGGTCCAGCAGACGAATGTTCAGTTCGCACTCGTCCTCCACGAAGATGAAGACATCGCGGATGGCATTTTCTCCGATTTCGGCGGTGAGGAAGATTTCCCAGCCGGTGTAACAGACTTCCGGGTCCAGATCCTCGAAATCGGGCAGCTTGTCGGTGGTGGCCACCACGCGACATTCCCCCAGTTCCCGCAACTCGTTGAGCAGCAGCAAAGGATTGGTTCCGGTGGCGAAGATGTCCGGGTTGGGGGCGAAACGGACCCGGAAAATATGGGGTTCGTTGTCTTCCTGGGCCGGTGGCTGGGGTTTGCCATGGGGAGCGGCAGCAGCCGCCGGAGCCGGGGCGGAGCCGGATTTCTTGTCCGGCGTGAGCGAGCGCAATCCGGCGATGATCCGGTTGGCATTGTTTTGATCGGCGGGGTCTCCGCCTGCCGCCGCATCCAGCATGGCGCGGATCTGGTCCCGGGCGGCCAGGGTCAGATCGATGAGCGGCTTGGTCACGGGAATGGTGCCATTGCGCGCCATGTCGAAGACCGTTTCCACCTCATGGGTGAATTCGGCCACGGCGTCGAAACCGAACATGGCCCCAGAACCCTTGATCGTGTGCATGGCCCGGAAGACCCGACTGATCAACTCCTGTTCCTGGGGGGATGCCTCCAGTTCCAGAAGGGAGTCCTCCAGTTCGGAGAGCAGTTCGTAGGCCTCTTCGGTAAAGGCACTGGTGTCGATTTCAACATTCATGGCGTGTCGTTCCCTGTGAGGGTCAACCCAGAACCTTCTTGACGACTTCCAGGAGTTGTTCCGGCTTGAAAGGTTTGACGATCCAACCGGTG
>JADGBU010000048.1:17752-20249 GCA_015231295.1 Magnetococcales bacterium
TCTGTCTCACGCTGGACGAGTCATCCACCGTCATGATCGTTTTTGGCATCAGTTCGATACTCCCTTCCAAAGTCCACTGGTCTCTTTTTCGCCCCCGCAATCCACGAATCCGGCCTGTTGCATGGTCTCCCGGAGGGCGGGGGGGATGGCGCCGGAAATGGTCAATGTGCGTCCCTTTTTAAGCATCGTCCGATGGGCCGCGCACAGAATCTGCAAGGTGGTCAGATCGATCCGCTCCACTTCGCTCAGATTCAGTTCGAGTTGTTGCGTTTGATCCATGGCATTGGCCACGGCCTCCTTGAACTCCGCCGCATTGCGGATGGTCAAGTCTCCGGTGAGAGAGAGGGTCCCGACCGATCGGGCCGTATCCATGCTGAAATGGAACATGGTTGTTTCTCCTGGCAAGTCCCGTTGCACCGGTCAATCCGGCCTGGACAGAAAATATAGCACATTCCTTCCGATAGTGGAAGGAAATCCACAGGAATTGGAAAAAATGGCAATCTAGGCATTCAGAAACGGCGCGGAAAGCTTCCGGGCCGCGCTGGCAGGATCGTCTGCGGTGAAGAGACCCCGGATCAGTGCCACTCCCGTCGCGCCTGCGTCGAGGACGGTACGCACATTCCCTTCGTGGATGCCGCCCAGGGCCAGCACCGCTCCGGGTATGCGGGCACGCCACTGCGAAAACCGCACCACACCCAGAGGTATGGCCTCGGGATGCGACCCGGTTATAAAAACCGGTGAGAGCGTGACATAATCTCCGCCCTGGAGCAAGTGTTCCCGCGCATTTTCTGGTTCATGACAGGAGCGGCCCAGCAGAACTTCGGTTCCGAGCAGTTGTCGGGCTTCGCGGGTGCTCATGCCGTTTTCCGGCAGATGCAGACCATCGGCCTCCACGAGACGGGCGATGTCGGCGCGATCGTGGATCAGCAGACGGCCTCCGGCGGCGTGGAGCAGCGGTTTGAGCCGACGGCCCAGCGCGATCAGTCGATTGGCCGCTGCTCCCTTGTCCCGCAACAGCAGGTCGAAGGGGGCACCCGTCAGCGCGCGCGCGAGCAGCGGCTCCAGATCCTCCCGGAGCGGAGATTCGGTGATGATCAGCAGATGGGGGGGGGATTGGGGCATGAATATGGAAGAAAAAAAGGTGGGGCGCGTCGCACGAGACGCGCCCCACGCAGAAACATCAGAAGCTTTTGGTGACTTTCAGCACCACGCGATCATCCGCGTTTCTGGGATAGAGGGTACGACCGTCCTTGTCCGTGCCGTAGAAGGAGAGGTCAACGCCGAAGCCCAGGATCTCCTTGGAGACGCCGAAGCTGTAATCTTCATAGTTGTCGGGCACCAGGGCGTCGAAGAAATCGCCTCCGGTGTGGCCATAGTGGGCGGCGGCCACCACTTCATAGGGCAGATCGTAGGTGAGAGCCCCTTCGATGTAGTAGGCCGACTGGCTGGTCACGGAACTGGTGTAGTCCGGAGAGAAGGAGTACTTGGCACTCATGCCGATTCCGTGGGTCTTGTAGGAGAGACCCAGATAATACTCTTCGAAGTCCAGTTCCAGGAGGTTGTCGGCTCCGGGATAGTCGTAGTGGATGAACCCGGCATCGACCTTGACCCCGACCGGGAATTCATAGGCGATTCCCGCGAACAGATCCATTTCCAGGCTGGCCGTCATGGGGTTTTCGAAGTCGATGGAGGAGCCCCACACCCCGGCGTAAAGACCGGTGCTGTGGTTGACCGTGATGCCGCCCTGTACCGCCGGTCCACGGGCGGACTGGGAGACGCCGCGCCACACATAGTCCGAAGCCAGGGACATGTTGCCGCCGATGTCGAAATCACCGACTTTGGTTCCCGCCAGGGCCGGGGTGGAGGAGAGACCGGCCAGAAGAAGAAAGAGACCCTTTGTATAATGACGCATTTCGTGTGTTCCTTCGTGTTGACTGAATGGACTGATTAGTAGTTGTAACCACGCTCGCCGTGCAGAGCGATATCCAGACCTGTGCTTTCCGACTCTTCATCCACCCGCAGACCCATCAGGCCATCGATCACCTTGAGCAGGACAAACGAAATGACCGCACAGTACAATCCGGTGGAGGCGACGCTGACGCCTTGCACCCACACCTGACCCGCCATGTCCATTTCTTTAGCAAAACCGATGCCACCCAGGGAGGGAGAGGCGAACACGCCGGTGAGCATGGCCCCGACGATGCCGCCGATGCCGTGGACGCCGAAAGCGTCGAGAGAGTCGTCATAGCCCATCTTTCTTTTGATGGTGGTGGCACCGAAGAAGCAGACCACCCCCGAGATGCCGCCCAGGGCCAAGGCACCCATGGGACCGACGAAACCGGAAGCCGGCGTGATGGCCACCAGACCGGCGACCGCACCGGTGGTGAGACCCAACGCACTCGGTTTGCCGTGCGACATCCATTCCATCAGCATCCAGGTCAGGGCCGCCATGGCCGTGGCCAGTTGGGTGACCACCATGGCCATGCCCGCCGCGCCA
>JADGBU010000048.1:20448-22024 GCA_015231295.1 Magnetococcales bacterium
AATGCCCATGTTCATCATCCAGCCACCGCCCCACACCCAGTGACAGATGGGGAAGTAGACCAGCGTCACCCAACCCGCCATGAACACCAGCATCGACGAGAATTTCATGCGCTCGGCGAAGGCACCGATGATCAGGGCCGGGGTGATGATGGCAAAGGTCAATTGGAAGGTCAGAAAGACCGTTTCCGGGATGGTTCCGGTCAACGAATCGCCCTTGATCCCGGCCAGGAAGGCTTTGCTCAGGCCACCGATCCAGGCATTCTTGTCGCCACCGTCGGTGAAGGCCATCGAGTAGCCGTAGAGACTCCAGAGCACCGTCACCACGGCGGTGATGGCAAAACACTGCATGAACACCGACAAGGTGTTCTTGGCGCGCACCATGCCGCCGTAAAACAGAGCCAGACCCGGCAAGGTCATGAACAGCACCAGAGCCGTGGAGGTGAGCATCCAGGCGGTGTCGCCCGAGTTGAGGGTGGGGGCGACCACCGGAGCCGCAGCCTCTTCGGCCAGGGCCAGAGCCGGCATCAGCAGGGCTGGAACGATCGAGGCCGTGAGTCTCGATTTGGACAGATGGATCATCGTGATTGCTCCTTTTTTGTGCAGCGTCGATTACAAAACGTTGGGACCGGTTTCGCCGGTGCGAATCCGTACCGCATGTTCAATGGGCATGACGAAAATTTTGCCGTCGCCGATCTTGCCGGTTTTGGCCGCTTCGCGGATCGCATCGACCACCTGGTCGAGCCGATCGTCGGAAACCGCCACTTCCACCCTGATTTTCGGGAGAAAATCCACCTGATACTCGGCTCCACGGTAGAGTTCGGTGTGGCCTTTCTGTCGTCCGAATCCACGCACTTCGGTCACGGTCATCCCCGTAACCCCCACGGCGGTGAGTGCTTCACGAACGTCATCCTGCTTGAACGGCTTGATGATGGCAGTGACCCATTTCATCTCATGTCTCCTTCGGATATGGCTCTTTGTGTGTCGATTGGAAAAAAAATGCACCCGTTTGATCTTACTTAGGGCAATATGCGGGCCATATGTGCAACACTTTGAATTAGAAGGATTAATCAGAGAAAACGCCAGGAAGGGGGATGCGAAAACAGGCGAGTATTGTTTATTTTATAGGCGGATGAGGGCGAGATTATTAGATTTTGATTAAATGCTATGCAAATGAATGCTGCAACGCACCCAAACTCCGGGATTCGGGGCTCACCACCCCTTTTCCCCGCCATCTCCATAGCTTCCGTTATTGTTGGCATCGTGATAGGTCGCGCCGGTGGAGGTCACGGCGAGTTTGCCGTCCTTGACCTGACCCCCCACCGGGGTGGCCACGGCGACGAAACAGGTGGCGATGGGACAGGGGGTGGCGATGGCCGCCTGCGCCTGGGTGGGGGTGAGAATGCTCACCGTATAGTGACCCGAATCGGAGGGTTGCGGATCGCTGGGAAAGCCCAGAGCCGTCATGGTCGAGGCGTAGCTCATGTTTTCCGTGTACCAGCGTTCCTGATGGCTGGCCACCTGCATCAGCAGGGCCTTGCCATCGGTCCGATGGCTCTTGAGCACCGACTCCTGATAA
>JADGBU010000332.1 GCA_015231295.1 Magnetococcales bacterium
TGTGGGTTGCCGATCGTTTTGAGAAAAGGAAGGGGGAGAAAAGGAACGGGAAATATGAATGCGATCAATTGGTTGTCTGGAGTGGTATGTCAAAAGGAGTGTCACTTTTTTTGGTGGATTTCTGCGGATTTTTGGAGGTTTTTCATCTCTTTTGATAGTCTTCTGAGCAGCTTCTGGTGGGTGCGCTGGCAGGAATGTGATGAAAAAAGCAAGGAATGGCGAGGGGTTGCCGTGCATATCGGGATTTTGGGCGGGTTGGACGCTTCCGATTCGTGGGGGTGAGAATCGGAAGCGAATCGGATGAAGATCAAATGTGGCATCCGATTCGGTTAGCTATTTGTAATTTATGATTTTTTGTTGGTTTGAGCCGTTTTCGGAATCGGATGCGGCGAATCGGATGCTGCTGTCAGGATTACTGATCTGGCTATTAGCCTTACCGTCTACTGACGCCGACCACCATTGGCGACATCCATCGCACCGCGAATCGCCGCTCCCCTGATTTCGGCCCAATCCAGTACCCGTGCCAGTGGGCGCGCCTGACGTGTGGTGCTATTGGTGCGCGTCCGCCATGGGGTGACGCACCTTTGGCGGCATTGTCGGTTTGACGGGCGGTCCTGAGAGCCTCCCCGGTCTGAGCCCCCACCTCCCACACTCGGATTTTTGGTGCTTCGAATAGACGATCAACCCCTTTGACCCGTTTCGGAGTTGGCAGACGAGGGAGCATTCCAGGGAATTCCCGGCTCTGTAGCTCCGGTTCCTCGGCGCAGAGGTAAACGAGTAGAGATAAAATCGGATCAAGGGCGGATACCAAAGATCTGACCTCGTTTTTGTTCGGGACGTGAACTGCGACTCCAATCTGCGATGCGTGCGAAACAGCCATACTATTGGCGCGCTCGATCGCTTCTGCGAGGGTCCAATTTCCGAGATGAATCGGGGTGGGAATCAGTTGATCGTCAACAGTGTGGAGGAGTAGCCTCAATTCTTCGTGTTGGTCGTTGGCGTCCCACTCCAGATGCGCCCACACACCAATCAGGCGGGTAGACAGGAATTGTAGTCCTGGGTGAGGAATTTCCAGATACACACACCACTCCGGCAATCTGCGCAATATTTCGCACGGGATTGGACCTCGTAGATCTGTATCGATCAGCGCGTTATAGATATCGTAATCAAACCGATAGACCCCTTTTGTCAGTCTCCATCCAGCCATTGCCGACAAAATGGCCATATCCCGCACCTGCTCAACGCTCTGAACTCGGCTTCTGCCGACAATAACGACGTAGGCCGCCGCCATTGGTGCGTAACACCACGTCGGCCAGTCGGGTGGGCCGCCAACCAGACCACGCGCATTGCGCAGGATGGTGATTTTTTCCCAGATACCAGGGTGGCGTCCTGAAAAACGTTCCAGGTGCTGTTGAGGAGTCATCATTTTATCAGTCCTACCCTAACCAACAGGGCAAACCACGCTGTCCAGGGCATTTCCCTGTTGCCGTTCAGCCAGCGTCTAAAACTGGGAGGAACAATCCCGAGGAGCTGTGCTGCATATGCCTGGGTTATCCCTGCTGAGTCCAGGACGCCCTGGATCAGAGGTCGTGCCGGAGGACCAACCCAACCCTCCTCTGGCATGGCCCAAATTTTCCCAAACCTCTCCGGTTCCTGCTCTCTCGGACCGCTCCAGTCGCGGTCGGTCCTGAAATAGGCGGGGAGGACGATTTCCGGATTGTCCGGAAATATCCGGACCGCCCCTGGGTGGTCCGTCCTGATCCGGCAGAGGCGGAAATACACCGCCTCTATCTCGAATGGATCCGATGAGACAAACGCCTCATCGGACAGCCTGTCCGATTTTGGCCTGCACGATTGGATCGGGCCGTCCTGGCCGATCTTGAAGAATATTTTGTTCATTTTCAGCCTACCAAAGAAGAAAAGCCCGCCTTGCGGCGGGCTGGGTTTTTAGAGGGCAGACAGGATGCCTCTTCCCTCAACGGACAAACTTCCATCTTTGCACCACGTTCCGAACGAAAACTCTCTTTCTCCGTGACGCCAGTATCCACGGTAGCCAGTCAGCCGCTTGAGAGCGTTGCTGAATTTTCTTTCGAATTCACCAACAACTTCATCGTTGGCTGAGAATGTTGTCGTTTTTCCTTTGGCATCAATTTGGTATTTCATTTCCGTCTCCGTTGGGAGTCTTGAGCGGGGAACCGTTCCCCGCTGCGTTGAATAGAATAATAGATCCATTGGATCTGTTTGACAACGGAAAAAAATCAGCCTGGCGCATTTTTTTTGGTTGGTCGCTTCGTTGGTTTAAACTGTTCCCGGAATCGGATGTGGCGAATCGGATGCGGGAGGTCTGATTTCCCCATCCGATTCG
>JADGBU010000333.1 GCA_015231295.1 Magnetococcales bacterium
CGCCGTCCGCGTCCCGGCGGCTACAACCCAGCCCCCTGCCAAACCCGAACCCGAATCCGCCGTCCGCGTCCCGGCGGCTACAACCCAGCCCCCTGCCAAACCCGAACCCGAATCCGCCGTCCGCGTCCCGGCGGCTACAACCCAGCCCCCTGCCAAACCCGAACCCGAAAAATCCGCACCGGTTCGGGAGGGCAAGAGCCGGTTTTTCTTCAAAGCCGCCTCGTTCAACAACACCACCTACGCCAACACCGCCCTGACCCAATACCTGCAACTGGGACTGCCCGCCTATCTGGAACAAAACCGCCTTCAGGACAAGACCATGCATCGTGTCCTGATCGGCCCCTTCGAAAACCAGGAGCAGGCGGAAACGGCCCGGGAACAGATCCGCAAACTGCCCAACCAGAGTCCCGGAGAGATCCTCAAACGATGAACGACCAGCCTTCTCTTTCGATCCATCACAGTGTCATCGCCTTTCTGGGCGGCGGTGCCATGGCCGGAGCCCTGATTCATGGCCTGATCCGGGCCGGAGTCTCCCCGGAGCGACTGCGCGTTTCCGATCCGGTCGAAAAGCAGCGTCACCTTCTGCACGAACGCCACGGCGTTCCGGTCTTCGCCGACAACGCCGAGGCCGTGCAGGGAGCCGATGTGGTGATTCTGTCGGTCAAGCCCGGCGTGGTGATCGGCGTGCTCGACGCCATCGCTCCGTTGCTCCAGGAGCGGGTGCTGGTGCTCTCCATCGCCGCCGGGATCACCCTGACCACCTTGACGGCCCATCTGCCCGCCAATCAACCGCTGGCGCGGGTGATGCCCAATACCCCGGCTCTGGTGGCGGCGGGCATTTCGGCCCTGTTGCCCTCCCCCGCCACCCCGCCGCCCTACCGATTGCTGGCCCGTCAGATCATGGAAGCGGTCGGACTGGTGGAAGAGCTCGACAACGAAGCCCTGATGGATGGCGTGACCGCCCTTTCGGGCTCGGGTCCGGCCTATGTCTATCTGATCGCCGAGGCTCTCTCCGACGGGGGCGTGGCCAGCGGTCTGCCCCGCGCTCTGGCCGACCGCCTGGCGATCCGTACCCTGCTCGGTTCGGCCAAATTGCTGGAAGAGAGCGGTCTGCATCCGGGCGTGCTGAAAAATCAAGTCACCTCTCCCGGCGGCACCACCATCGCCGGACTGGAGGCCCTGGAAAAAGGCGCGGTGCGTGGAGCCCTGATCGCGGCGGTGCAGGCCGCCTGTCAGCGATCCCGCGAGTTGGGCGCGCCGAAAAAATCCTGAACACAACCCTCTGCCGAAAGAGCTCGAACACTCATGGGTATTACCGGTTCCATCGCCAGTCTGCTGAACCTGTTTCTGGAGATCTATTCCTGGATGATTCTGGGTCGGGTCATGCTCTCCTGGGTCAACCCCGACCCGTACAATCCGATCGTGCAATTTTTGATTCGGGCCACGGAGCCGGTGCTGGCCCCCTTCCGCCGTCTGATTCCCGCCATGGCGGGCATGGATCTGTCGCCGATCGCCGCGCTGCTGGCGGTCCACCTGACCCAGAGAGTCCTCCAGACCACTCTGCAAAGCGGCATGGGGGCCGGTGCCCTGGTGGGCGTGCTGGCGGAACTGTTGGGCTTGATCCATCTGCTGATGACCTTCTATCTGCTGTTGCTGGCGGCCCGTGGTGGCTTTCATTTTCACTCCTGGCGCACCTTCCGGCAGGGGAGACCGCCGGGCATCGACTTGCACAAACCCTGGATACGCTTCATCTTTCAGGCGACGGAGCCGGCCATACGTCCTTTGCGCCGTTGGGTGCCGACGGTTTCGGGCATGGATGTCACGCCGATGGCGGCGGTGGTGGTGCTGTTGATGCTGCTGTCGGTGATTCAGGAGGTGATGCTGGGCATTGCCGGCACCCATCTGATGATGGGTCGATGACCGCGACGCTCTCCTGGCTGCGCTGGGACGGGGAGGATCTGATGGTGACGCTGAAGGTTCAACCCCGCGCCTCGCGGGAACGCTGGATGGGCATTCGGGAGGGCATCTTGCAGGTGGCCCTGACCGCTCCGCCGGTGGAAGGGGCGGCCAACGAGGCCTTGCCGCGCTTTCTGGCCAAGGAGTTGAACGTGGCGACAGGGCGGATTCGGATCGTTCAGGGGGAACGGTCCCGCAACAAGGTGGTACGGATCGTCAGGCCCGATCGGGCTGTGGTGCGCGCCTGGGCAGAGCGCGTGGATCCCCCCAACCATTGAAAAAAAGAGGGGGTCTGGGGGATTCATCCCCCAGGGTTTTGATTTATAAATATAAAAATAAAAACAATTAAAAAGTCCCAAGGGCTTCGCCCCTGGACCCCACCAGGGGCCAATGGCCCCTGGACC
>JADGBU010000334.1:0-1839 GCA_015231295.1 Magnetococcales bacterium
CAGGGCCTGTTTCAGCTCGTCCGGGCCGAAGCCTTGCCAGCGACGGATCCAGGCGAGACGATATTTTTTCCACACCCCCTTGAGGTGACGCTTGCCGCGCACGATCACGGGCAGGGTCATGTTCGGCCCTCGATGATGCGATCCTGCAACAGCAGGGCGTCCAGGAGATATTTGGTGGCCCAGTTGGGGAAGCCCGCCGATTGATACTCTCCGAAGAAGAGCGGAAACGATCCCGCCAGGGCTCCGCGCATCGGCGAGGTCTGGGCGTCGAGCACCTGGACCCCCTTGAGAAAATCCAGCAGACGATGACCGGCCTCCAGAAAGGTGCCATCTCCCAGCGTCTGGAACAGCCGGAAACAGACGACGGCCAGTTGGGCGTTACCGGTGAGACACGCGCTGAACGAGGCGGGGGACCAGTCGGCATGGAAGCGTCCGGCCAGAAAACCTTCCGGAGTGATGGCGTCGAGGATGGGCAGCATGCCCCGGCGGGCGGATTCGATAAGCGAGGCGTCTCCGGAGGCGATGCCGGTTTCGAGCAATCCCTGCAGGGTGTAGCCGATGGTGTGGGTGAGGGGGGCTTCATCCCGATTGAGGCAGTTGTGGGGAAACCAGCCGTTGGCCCGTTGCAGGTTCATCGAGGCGCGGGCGATGCGCAGCGCGGCGATGTGATAGCGGGGTTCGTGGACCAGAGTGCCGAACTGATGCAATCCCCAGGCGCACAGGCCGTTGTAGGTCTTGATGGGCCGATCCACCACGAAGGTGCCATGGGTGCGCAGATGGCCTTCCGCATCCATGTCGGCGAGGAGAAAATCGGCGGCGCGCCGGGCGGCCTGTTCGATGACGGGATCGGGTTCGTGTTTGAGCAGGGCGGCGAAACCGTGCAGCACCATGCCGGTATTGAACACCGCCGGTCGCTGGCGATCCGGCGTGGTGACGGCACCCCCCTGGACCGCGCCCGAGGCCATCTGGATTTGGGCTTCCCAGTGGGCCATGGCCAGGGCGCGCTCCCGCATGAGGGCGTCGGAAAAGCGGATGGCGTAATCCAGCAAAGACACGATGATATAGCCGGTGGTTTCCGGATAGGAGGGACGCCAGCCGTTGTTCAGCGGGGAGCGTCCCGGGGGATCGCAGGGAAAATAGCCCATGGAGACGCCATCGTCCGGGGTACTTTCCCAGGCGCGGATCAGCCAGTCGGCGGCGGCGTGGGCCCGTTGGCGACAGGCTCCGTCCACGGGTTGCACGTTGCCGGCGAGGAATCGCCATTGATCGCGCCACGCCACGCGGGCGAACGGCCCGCGACCCGGCAGTCGTCCGAGACGGTCGAGGTGCTCGCGGAGCGTCCAGTAGTGTTGCCGGAGCGGACGGGAACCGAGACGACTGAGCAGAATGTTCGGAATGACGAGGGGTTGCATGGGCATGGCCTGGGATTTGGTCTGGCGTCAATTCATGATTTGTCCACCGGTGAGGGGCAGATCGACACCGGTGAGAAAGGTGGACTCATCGCCGAGCAGAAAGGCCACGGCACGGGCCACATCCTCCGGGGTTCCCAGACGGCGCAGAGGGGTGCGACCGATTTCGGTTTTGAAGATGCGTTCGTTCAGGTGTTCGGTGAGATCGGTGCGGAGCAGTCCGGGAGAGACGGTGTTGACCCGGATCGACTCTTCGGCCCATTCGCTGGCGAGGGCCTTGGAAAATCCCTTGAGGGCATATTTGGCGGCGATGTAATCGGCCATGTTGGCGGGTGGGCTGTCCCAGACCACCTGGGAGAGCAGATTGACCACCGCACCTCCTCGTTGTTTCAGATGGGGGTAAGCCGCGCGGCAGACCTGATGCACCGCC
>JADGBU010000334.1:1970-2348 GCA_015231295.1 Magnetococcales bacterium
GTTCCACGTCGGAGATTTCCCTCAGGTCGGCCTGGAGGGCGCAGGCTGAGCCGCCGGCCTCGGTGATTTCGCGGAGCAGGCGTTGGGCCTTGTCGCCGTTCTGGAAATAGTGGATCACCACCGACCAGCCCGAGGCGGCCAGCAGCAGGGCGGTGGCCGCGCCGATGCCACCCGATCCACCGGTGATCAGGACGGTTTTGCGTCCCGGATCCGGGAGGGGGTGTGCCGGAGCGGCGGGGGTGGGTTCCGGGTTCTCCTCGTCGCGGATTTTGACGCGCGCCCTGCCGCCGACCGCCACCTGATCCTCGCCGTTGCGGATTTCGGTGGCGAGCAGGATGGTGCGGGGGGTGGGGTTTTTTCCGGTGACGCGGGCCGGGG
>JADGBU010000049.1 GCA_015231295.1 Magnetococcales bacterium
ACCGGATAGAGCAAACCACTCACCTCTTCGGGGGTGGCGGCACTTTTCTCCTCGCCACCACCGGATAGAGCAAACCACTCACCTCTTCGGGGGTGGCGGCACTTTTCTCCTCGCGGGCCTGAAACGTCACCGGGGCCGAATCCGCACGGCTCACGATCAGCGTCCCCGACACCCGCCCCCGGGCGGCTCCGCCCTTGCCGGGGGTGAGCGGCGCGTATTCCGCCTGCACCACCCAGGTGGCCGACGCCCCATAGCGGGAGGCGGTCCAGTTGAGCACGCCGGGATCCCCACGGGAGGCCTTGTCCCAGGAGAGTTGAGTCAAATCTTCCATATCCCCCATCGGTTGCAGCAAAGAGACGCCCAGATCGCGGGCCGCGTTGGGCATGGCCTGCCACAAGAAGGTCGCCGCTCCCGGTGGCGTCTCCTCGCGGGCGATCAGCAGCACCAGCGGATAGGGCGACTCCCCATGCGGGATGCTCTCCTTCACCAGGGCCGCGCTCACCTCCTTGCGGGAGAAAACCAAGTCCACCGTCATGTCGAGCCGCTCGCCGACCTGCTTCTTGCTGCGCACCACCGCCCGTTCGGTCAGCCGTTTGGCCTCCTTGAGCTGCGCGGCGATCCACTCTTTGCGCGCCTCCCGCTCCTGAGCGGTCAGCATGCGCTTGAACAGACGCTGCAACCCCTCCCGTTGAGCCTGGGCCACTCCGGCTTCGTGCATCACCTCGACGCTCTTGCCGCCCAAGGGGATGGAAATCTCCACATGACGCACCTCATAGATCGAACCGACACTGGTTTCCGGCGTCGCGGAGCGGGCCTCCTGCCACGGCATCAGAGTGACGAGAGAGAGCGCGATCAGCCACCATCCAGGGATCCGCCGACCAAAACCGTACAAAATTTTCATGATTGAGCAGACTCCCCCATTTTGAATTCTTCGATCATTCCACATCGCGTCCGGCTAGTGTACCCTTTCCGGAGTAAAAAAACCAAACCCCCTTTGCACCCAAGGATGCATCCGCCCCATGTCCGCCATCGAAATCCCCGGCGACTCCCCGGAAAAGGGAAAAACGCCCCTCACCTATCGTGATGCTGGTGTCGATATCGACGCCGGCAATCATCTGGTTCATCTGATCCGCGACGCGGTCGCTTCCACCCGTCGTCCGGGCGTTCTCGGAGGTCTGGGAGGCTTTGGTGCCCTGTTCCGGCCCGAATGGCAACAATTCAGCGATCCTTTGCTGGTCTCCTCCACCGACGGGGTGGGCACCAAGCTCAAGCTGGCCTTCCTCACCGGACGACACGATACCGTCGGCATCGATCTGGTGGCCATGTCGGTCAACGATCTGATCGTGCAGGGTGCGGAACCCCTCTTCTTTCTGGATTATTTCGCGACCGGCTCCCTGAATCCGGAAGTGGCGGCCACGGTGATCCGGGGCATCGCCGCCGGATGCCGTCAGGCGGGATGCGCCCTGGTGGGCGGCGAAACCGCAGAGATGCCTTCGTTCTACCCCCCCGGCGAGTATGATCTGGCGGGATTTGCGGTCGGCATCGTGGATCGTCCGAAGCTGATCGACGGTTCCCGGATCGTGCCCGGCGATGCGGTGATCGGTCTGGCCTCTTCCGGTCCCCACTCCAACGGCTACTCGCTGATCCGCCGACTGGTGATGGAACCGGACGGACCCGGCCTGAATCGACTCTTCCCCACGCCGGATGGCGATCGCACCCTCGGCGAGGTACTGCTCACCCCGACCCGCATCTATGTCCGCGCCGTGCTGGAGCTGGCCAAACAGCTCCCGATCAAGGGACTGGTCCACATTACCGGTGGTGGTTTCACCGAAAACATCCCTCGGGTGCTGCCAGATGGCACCTCCGTCATTCTGGACAAAAAAAGCTGGCCACGTCCAGCGATTTTCGATCTGTTGCAGCAATTGGGCAACATCGAAGAGGCGGAAATGAATCGCACTTTCAACTGTGGACTGGGCATGGTGGCGGTGGTCGCCGAGGCAGATGTCGATGCCGCGCTGTCCTCCTTGACCGCCTCCGGGGAGCAGGCGTGGCGTATCGGTTCCGTGGTGGCCCATGCCGACGCGTCACAACCCAGGGTGGTGATCCATGAGTGAACCGGTTTTATCCGTCGGGGTATTGATTTCGGGCAGTGGCAGCAATCTTCAGGCTCTCATCGACCGGATCGCCGATGGAAGCGTTCCGGCGCGCATTGCGCTCGTGATCAGCAATCGCGCCGACGCCTTCGGTTTGCAACGGGCACGACTGGCGGGCATTCCCACGCGGGTGATCGATCATCGGGAGTTCCCCGACCGGGTGAGTTTCGACCGGACCATGATCGCCGCCTTGCAAGAGAGCGGAGTCGAACTGGTCTGTCTGGCGGGTTTCATGCGGGTGTTGACGGCGGATTTCATCCGGGCGTTCGAGGGGCGTCTGCTCAACATTCATCCGGCGTTGCTGCCCGCCTTTCCCGGACTGCATGTGCAGCAGCGGGCAATCGATGCGGGGGCGCGTTTTTCCGGGGCCACGGTCCACTTCGTCACCGAGGAGGTGGATGCCGGACCGATCGTGATTCAAGCGGTGGTTCCGATTCTCGATCACGACGACGCCCAGACGTTGGCCGCCCGCATTCTCAAGCAGGAGCACCGCATCTATCCCCTGGCGGTCTTGTGGTTCGCGCAGGGGCGGTTGCAAATCGTCCGGCAGCGGGTACAGATCCGGGAAACCATCGAAGCCCCCGATGCTTATCTGCTCAACCCCTCTGCACCCGACACCTATTGATCCCCCACCAATGCAGGGGTCCGGGGAGCGGCACGCTCCCCGGCAGAGGTTTGGAGACGGAGTTTCCAAGGTTTTGCCTTTCGCGCGCGGAAGATCCTCACAAAACCGGCCCACATCTTGCTTAAATTCATCTGCTGACGCTTGAAAACATCGTTGGACTGTTCATCATTCATCTGTCAACAGGGGAACCCAGGGCGGTTGTACGGTATTGAACGTTGACACGCTTCTTTCCAATCCATCCATCCACATGAGTGGCCTCTACAACCTCGACGAAGGGGAGTACGCCACCACGCTGGCGACCCTGGCGGAGTGGGGAGATCCCAAGGCCCAACACAACCTGGCGGCCATGTATCTGGAAGGGCTGGAGTTGCCCCTCGACTATGCGGCGGCGATCCATTGGCATCGTCAGGCCGCCGAGCAGGGATTTGCACCGGCGCAACACGATCTGGGCACCATGTACCTCGAAGGGCTCGGGGTGACGCCCGATCCGGAGGCGGCGGCCCACTGGTTTCTGGCGGCGGCGCGTCAGGGGGATGCCAAGGCGCAAAACAATCTCGGCATTCTCCACGCCACCGGCGAAGGCGTGCCGCAAGAGATGATCCAGGCCCGCGCCTGGTTTCTGCTCGCCGCCCAGAACGGCCTGATGGACGCGCTGGAGAATCTGCAACTCTCCTCCGAAGAGATGACCCCGGAAGAGCTTCGACAAGCCGAAGCCCTCGCTTCCGAGTGGTCCGAAGCACAGAGAGCCGCGCATCCGAATCACGCCTGAAAGATGACTGCGCGCAGAGCGCGCGAAAGTCAAAACCCTGGAGGCGTTGCCTCCAGACCGCCACCGGGGGCGAGCATCGCCCCCGGACCCCCAGGATGAGACAGACTCTCCACATAGGCATGAATCGCCCAGAGCCGCAATCCGTGATCCTGTCGTCCGGAACGGTGTATCGCCAGCAATCGGGCGACCTCTTCCGGATTCAGCGGGGTGTCGAGTGCCTGAAGCCGATCCAGCAACCGATCCCCCGCCACACCTTTCAGCCAGTGGGCCACCGGCACCGCAAACCCCTGTTTGCGACGACGACGCACAAATCCGGGGATCAGATCCGGAAAGCTCTCCAGAAGCATCCGTTTTCCCGAAAATCCCCGCCTATGCCACGACGCAGGCCACGAAAAGGCCAACTCCACCACCTCCCGATCGAGAAAGGGACAGCGGGACTCCACGGAAAAAGCCATCGAGGCCCGATCCACCTTGGTCAGGATATCCTGGGGCAGATAAATCAAGGCATCGGCCACCATCATGCGGGTCAACTCCTGATGGTTGGCCACCTCGGGCAGCTCCGGAGGCGCGTGACCCGCATGGGACAGCTCCGGCAACAACGCCGTCAACCCTTCCCGATCGAACAGCCTGGGGGCGAAATAGGGCGTTTCATCCCCGAGTCGTCGTTGCGCCGCCAGAAACAGATGCGCCTTTTTCATCCAGTCATGGCTGTGATGCGCCATCCCTTCCGGACGGGAGAGAATCAACCGCTCCCCCCAACGCCGCAACCGGAGTGGCAGACGGGTATACCAACGCAGCAGCACCCGGGCCTGATACCGCTGATACCCACAAAACAGCTCATCGCCCCCATCCCCGGATAAAATCACCTTGACCTCTTCTCCCGCCAATTTCGCCACCAGTGCCACCGGCAGCAGCGAGGGATCCGCCAACGGTTGCCCCACCTGTTCCCGCAGCAGACGATCCAGCAGCTCCATCTGTTCCAGATCGAAGCGCGCTTCCCGATGTCGGGTGCCGAAGAGCGTGGCCACCCGTCGGGCCATGGGGCTTTCGTCGAAGGAGGCAACCGGAAATCCCAACGTGAAGGTGCGGGGCGACCGGTGCAGAATGCGGGTGAGAATGGCGACGATCAACGTGGAATCCACCCCTCCGGACAACAGGGCTCCCACCTCCACATCGGCCATCAGACGCTGTTCCACGGAGCGGATCAAGGCGGTCCGGAGCCGCTCCCGCGCCTCGTTCCGGCTCCCCGTGAACGGGGTGAGAGACAATGACCAGTAACGCCCCTGCTCGATCGCCTCTCCCGGTCGCCAGCGCAGCCAGTGACCCGGCAGCAGTTCCCGCACCTCACGGTAGGCGGTGAAACCCGGCAATGGATAACCGTATCGGAAAAAATCCGCCGTGCTCTCCTCATCCCGGCTCCAGGGGGTATCGGTCAAGGCGGCCAGGGCCGGCAGCTCCGAGGCGCAGGAAAACGCGCTCTGACCGGCATCATGCTGATAGAAAAGCGGTTTTTTTCCCATCCGATCCCGGGCCAGGAGTAAAGTTCGGCTGTCACCATCCCACAAGGCCAGAGCCCACATCCCTTCCAGCCGGTTCAGAAACGCCGGGCCAAGCAGCACCAGACCCGCCAGCAGCAGTTCGGTGTCTCCCGAAGTGCGAAAGGTCCAACGCGGAGTCAACGCATGACGCAGGCTCTGATGGTTGTAAATTTCTCCGTTGTAGACCAGATGATAACGATGCGTCGGGTCGCTCATGGGTTGGGGACTGCCCGCCAGATCGACGATGGCCAGCCGACGATGCCCCAGAATCACCCCGGCGTCGTTCCAGATGCCGTGGCCATCCGGTCCCCGATGAGCCAGACGCTCCAGGGCGACCCCGGTATGACGCCGCAGACGCTCGACAGACCAGGCGGGATGATACAGAACGGTCAGACCGCACACAGCAGCGAACTCCACAGCGCGTGATACCGCCGGGCGGTGGCGGACCACTCCAGACCTTGCGCGATCAGACGGTTGCGCGCTTCCAGACCCATGCGTCGGGCGCGATCGGGCTCCGCGAGCACTCTGGCGATGGCCGAAGCCAGGGCATCGGATCGATCGGGGTCATAGAGCAGACCGGTCCGTTCGTGTTCGATCAACTCGGCCATGCCGGAAACGCGACCGGCGATGACGGGCAAGCCCGAGGCCATGGCTTCCAGCACGGCGTTGGAGCGTCCTTCTCCTGCGCTGGCGGTGAGATAGAGGGTGGAGCGGGTCAGGAGGCCGGGAATCCGGTCGGGGGGAACGGCTCCGCTGAAATGAACCCGTTGCGTCAGGCCGAGGGCATGGGCTTGAGCGATCAGGGACTCTTTTTCGGGGCCGTCGCCGACCACCAGCAGTTCGAACGGATAGACCTGCTGCAGACCGGCGAGGGCGGAGAGCAGATGATGAACCCCTTTGTGCGGGGTCAGATTACCGATGGTGATCAGGCGCGGGGTGGCGGGAGGATCGGGAGACGGGGCAAAGCGGACGGTATCGATTCCATTGGGGATCAGATGGATTTTGTGGGCTTGTTGTGGATACCAGCCGGTCAGGAGGGCATGAAATTCGGCACTGACGGTGACGACGGCCTGATTGAGTTTCAGACAGAGGGAGAGCAGCAGTCGGTGCACGAATGAGTCGTGAGCGCGGTGGATGTCGGAGCCGCGCAGGGTGGTGACGACCGGTTTTCCGGTGAGGCGGCCAGCCAATCCGGCCAGCACGCCCGGGATGGACCAGTTGGCCTGGATGAGGTCGGCGTGACGGGCGGCGCGGATCACGGCCCAGAGCAGTGTCAGCAGAAACGGGGGCAAAAGCAGCAGTCGCCAGGGATGACCTTTGAAGGCCACCGGCAGACCTCCGGGGCCATGGGCCAGGGTTTGCCAGGACCAGGGGGCGTAGCGACAGCAGCGCAGGTGGGGGTCTTGAGGGGGGCGGGTGGCGCAGGGGGTGATGACCGTGGTAATGACGTGTGGAGGCAGGTGGTCGATCAGATGACGGATAAAGATGCCACTGACCGAATCGGGCGTGAGTGGGTAGGAGGTCGTAAGCATGACGACGCGCATGGGGCACCGGGGCTGGACCATCATTGAAAAAAAAGAGAGGGTCTGGGGGATTCATCCCCCAGGATTTTGTTTTTTCAATTTTTTTATATTGAATTTATTGAAATTTTACAAGATGAGAGTCCCAAGGGCTTCGCCCCTGGACCCCACCAGGGGCCAATGGCCCCTGGACCCCGATAGTCAATCGCCGCTCGTGCGAACAGCCCGCGAGCGGCGACAGAATTTCCCATCCGATGCCTGATGCGTCGGAGTCACCCCAGACCGCACATTCCCCCCGCGCAGCCCCCGGAAGCGCATGGCGGCGGCGCAGCGGAGGGAGAAGGCCGGGAACCGGCGATCTGCACCCCACCCGTGGAGAGAATTTTGCGAACCTTTTCGGCACCGCACTCGGGACACACCCGTACCGGCGGAGCGGACATGGGGTGATCCTGCTCGAAACGGACACCGCAGCCATCGCACTTATAGTCGTAGAGCGTCATTTCAGCACCTCGCGCGCAGCCGATCCGATCAACGATTGACCCGACGTTCCACCCGAACCTTGATTTCGGGAATGATGTCGGGATGCAACCGGATACGCACCGTGTGATCACCCAGGGTACGAATGGGATGGGGCACATCGATGGAACCGCGCGGCGTTTCGATGCCCCGTTCGGCGAAGAAGGCGGCGATATCGGAGTTGGTGACGGAGCCGAACAGCTTGTCACCGGATCCCGCCGGACGATCCAGCACCACCTCGACATCGGCGAGCTTGGCGGCCAGGGCCTGAGCCCGCTCGAACACCTCCTGCTGACGGGCCTCGAACGCGAGCCGCTCTTGTTCAAAGCGATCGCGATTTTTCCGGGTGGCGGGCAGGGCCTTGCCTTCCGGGATCAGAAAGTTGCGACCATAACCGGCGCGCACCTGGACCACCGAGCCCAGATCACCCAATTTGGCAACCTTTTCCAAAAGTATCACTTCCATGGCGTATTAGCTCCCAGGGGGATTCTCCCCCTCCTTGCTGGTGCGGAAAAACCGAGTGCGAAAATCGACCCAGATGTCGAACAGGCCCAGAGTCGTCACCACAAGCACGACCTGATGCCAGAAAAACATGGCAAGATAAAAAAAGCCGCGCAGAAATCCCGAAACCGCATAGTGGCGGAATCCGGCCTGCACGATCGCCATTCCCTGCATGAAGTAGAGAATGGCCAACACCAATACCAGATTGGCCCCGAGCATGCCGATGAATCCGGACAGGGCATAAGCCGGGAGAGCCGCGCCGATGAATACCCAGACCACGACGAACGGCACCCGCCATTCGGTGAGGTCTTCGGAGGCGAACAGTCCGGTTCCGCCCCACTGACGGACCAGGGCGCGGGCGGCCAACAGATTGCCCGCATGCAACAGAAACCATCCGGTCACCACAAATCCCGGCAACAGCAGGGAGAGCAGATGCAACACCGGCTGCAGCACCGTGCGGGCATCGGCCAAGAGTACGGCATCGCCGCCATTCTTGGCAATGGAGGCCAACACGTGATCACGGAAGGTATCGAGTTTCAAGGCGGTTTCCGCCTGAAAATCGATGCCCATGGCCAGGGTCCAGGCGAAAAAAAGCAGCAGGACGCCCACCCCCATCAAAAAAGCCAGTCCCATGCAATGGGAGACTTTCCACCCACCCCGCACCAGTTGGGCCGCCAGTATCGGAAAGCCGAAAAAGAGCAGAAAAGCGGTGATGGGAAAGCGCAGACCATCTCCCAACAAAAACGCCCCGACCACCGGAATGGCCGCGCCGATCCACCCGGATTGGGAGCCTCCCCACAGTGCGGTCAGCAGCACCGGCAGCGGAGCGGCCAATTGCAGGGGCACCAGCATGGGAAGTCCCAGGGGCAGAATCATCAGCACCAGGGCCTGGGTTCCGGCGACCACAGGATTCGTCACCCAACCGAGGGGGGTCATGTCGAAGCCCCCGACGGGTGACTCGGCGGGGAGCCGGACATCCGGGGATGACACGGCTCCCTGACGACACAGACCACAGGTTTCACTTGACGAGGTGCGGCAGCAGAGCGATGTTGCGCGCCTGTTTGATCGCCTTGCTCAGACGACGCTGATGGGGCGCGCAGACACCGGTGATGCGGCTCGGCACGATCTTGCCCCGCTCGGTGATGAAGCGCAGCAGCAGTTTGGGATCTTTGTAATCGATCTGGAGTGCCTTGTCCGCACAGAACACGCACACCTTGCGACGGCGGAAAAAGGGCCGGCGGAATCCACCCGGAGCACCGGCGGCACCCGCCGGACCCGCCGAGCGTCCCGCGCCACCGGCGGCACCACCCGCCGGGCGTCCACCCATGCGTCCGGCTCCACCCGGACGGCCAGCCCCGAAGGAACGACCCGCGCTGCTCGGAAACCGGGCAGGCTGGACATCAAAATTCGCTGTGGAGTCATTGTCTTGATCAGACATCTTCAAGCTTCCTCATCCATGTTGACGCGCCGGATGCGTGCCTCGCATTCAAGCGGCGCGGGATTTCGATCGATAAAGGGGTCAGGCGGATTCCGGCGCGCACAGCATCCGGATCTCCATGGCGACCAGTTCCAGGCGGCCCCAGCGGACCTTGCCATCCCTGACCCAACGTTTCTGATTCAATCGTCCGGTCACGCGGAGCGTACAACCCGGCATCAAGGTGCGACACCGGTCGGCCAGTTCTCCCAGGGCCATCACCGGCATGCGCGCTTCCAGGCGCAGGGCGGAGTCCGGCTCTTCGTGACAGGAGAGATGTTCCAGTTCAAAAAAAAGGACCGGTCGGCCAGTCGAGGTCACGCGATAATCCAACGGGGCCAACAACTGACCTTCCAGGAGTGCCTGATTGGCGGCGGGTCCGGGAAGATTGGCGGACAGCGCGTTTGGCGACGCCGGATCGTTCACCGACCCGTCGCCGCCTCCGAAAAGAGGCGCGTCCAACGATCCGGGCCCAACCGCATCACAGCATCTCTTCCTCTTCGTCCTCGCCGTACTCTTCTTCGTCCGGCACTTCGTAATCCTCGTCACCCGGCAACAGCACATCGGGCACATCCGAGGAACGCTCGCCGAACGGAGCCAACGGCGAAGGCACCAGATTGGCTTTCTTGACGCGAATGTTCTGGAACTTCAGCACATCTTCGTCGATCATCAGACGGGCTTCCAGCGTGGCGACCAGGGGACCGCCCCCTTCCACCAGATTGAAAATGTAGAAACCCTTGGTGTTTTTCTTGAGCGGATAGGCCAGTTGACGACGGCCCCACAGCTCGTGTTGAAGAATGGTTCCGCCACCTGCGGTGATGATATCGGCCACCCGCGTGGCGACCTGTTCTACCTGTTCGGTGGTCAAATCCGGACGTACAATGAAGATGGACTCGTAAAAAGCCACAGCGCCTCCTTTCGGCTTTGTTCGGACGTTGGCCCCAAGGCGTCACCCTGGAGCAAGGAGTTGAATCAACCATGATGAAGAAAACACACCATTGTCACAGGATGGAATCCGGAAATCAAGACAATATCCTCTTCCCCTGGAAAAATTCCCCGCCGGTGCCGGGCGTGATCCCCTTCTTCACCACCCGCAACGGCGGGGTCGGCTCGGGGAACTGGCACAGTTTCAATCTGGGGGATCATGTGGCGGACCGGCCCGAAGATGTCGCACGCAACCGGGAACTCCTGATGCAAAAACTCTCCCCTCTGGGAGGCGCGACTCTGGCCGTGGTCAATCAGGTCCACGGCAACCGGGCGATTCTGGCGGGATGGAGCGGAACCCGACCCGACGCCGATGCGGTCGTCACCGATCGCCCCGGCGTGGTGGTCGCCGTGCTCACCGCCGACTGCGCACCGGTGCTGTTCGCCGATCCGCAGGCGCGAATCGTCGCCGCCGCGCACGCCGGTTGGCGCGGGGCGGTCGCGGGCATCCTGGAGAATACCGTGACCGCCATGGAACAGCTCGGCGCCGACAAAAACCGCATCCAGGCCATCATCGGTCCCTGCATCGGACCGGCCTGTTACGAAGTGGACACGGAGTTCCGCGATCAGTTATTGAAAACCAGGGAAAATAAAATGGAACACGAGTGGCAAAAATTCTTTTCTAACGGAGGAAAAGCTGATAAATTAAACTTTGATCTACCTGGATACGTCCATGCACGGCTCATCAAGACCGGACTTGACGCTCGACAAATCATCAATCTGGAACAATGTACCTATGCGCTGGAATCCCTTTTCTTCAGTCACCGCCGGGCGGTCCATCATGGACAGACCCCATGCGGGCGACAGTTGTCCGGCATCTTCCTCTGCCCGGACGCCTAATCCATTGACCGCCGCACTGCTGGCAGCGGTCCTCTTCCCCCTCGGGAGCGCATCGGCCAACGCCGACTCTCCCCTGGACACCCTGATCACCAAGGTCGCCATTCAAGAAAATCTCGATCCCGACCTGCTGCGGGCCGTCGTGGCCACCGAATCCGATTTCAACAACGAAACCGTCTCACCCGACGGGGCCGTGGGCCTGATGCAACTCATGCCCGAAACCGCCCGCATTCTCGGCGTCAAAAACATCCACAACCCGGAGCAAAACCTGCGCGGCGGCGCGCGCTATCTGGGCCGGATGATCAAACAGTTCTCCAAAATTCCCCACGCCCTCGCCGCCTACAACGCCGGACCCAAAATGGTCGAACGCTTCCAGGGCATCCCGCCTCTGGCCGAAACCCAACGCTATGTGGGCAAGGTGCTGAGCTATTACAAACAATCCCCGAACGTCAAAAAACGATCAAAACTTGAAAAGAAAAGTCAGGAAACGCTCGCCGATAGCCGTATGACCCGCAAAAAACAAAAACAGATGCAGGTCACGGCCAAGGTGGCTCCACCACTGCCGACCCTCACGATCCGGCGCACCCATGCCCAGGCGCGTCACGAACTCGTTTCGCCGATTCATCCCGGCAAACGGATTCCCCAATTCGCCCTGGCTCTGAGCGAGCCCGTCGAAGGCGAATCGGTTCCGGTGCTCCGGGCCGCCCGGTGACACGCCTCTCTGCCGCGAGTCGCCTCCCTTGACCACCGGCCTGACACCGGAGTGCATCGCTGCCTGTCTTTATGAAAAAAACGGGCCAACTCGAAATGGCCGATCGGGATCCCCTTCAGACCGTCCCGCACGCATGGCAGCGGTGGTCGTGCCGTTGCTGCAACGCGGTCCGGAGTGGGATCTGCTCTTCATCCGTCGCACCGAAAACGTCACCCATCACAAAGGGCAGATCGCCTTTCCCGGCGGCCATGTCGAGCCCCAGGACGCCTCGCTGCTCGCCACCGCGCTTCGCGAACTCGATGAGGAGTTGGGCATCGATCCCTTCCGCGTCCGCATTCTTGGCCGACTGCCCCCCGCCGCCACCCGACAGACCGGATTTCTCATCCACCCCTTCGTGGGCCTGATCAAACCCCCGATCCAACTGCGGCCCGCTCCCGACGAAGTGGCCGATACCCTGACCATTCCCTTGAATTTTTTCCTGGAAACAGTCAAGATCTACCCGGAAACCGATTCCTTCGACCATCAGGGCCAGGTCGTTTGGGGGGCAACCGCCAGAGTCATGACACAACTCAGTGTCACCATCTTGACGAGATCCACATGCGCATCCTGATCTATCTGACGCTCGGCATTCTCTCTTTTGTGGGACTCTTCTATGGCGTGCGCCTGCTGTGGCTGGCACTCCATCCGCAATCCGCGCCCGCCCCCCTGCCCATGCCGGCGTGGCTGAACGAACGCTCCAGCCGCTGGCTGCTCATCGTGGCCCTGTTGCTGCTCCTGATCCCGGCGATCGTGGATCTGCTCGCGACTCAAGAAGATCCCGGAGAACATCAACCCCCACCCCCCGTCTCCACCCCGATCCGCTGAACGCGCCCTGCCAGGGAGATAATCTCCCTGGCCCCGTGACGATTGTCAGAACTCGGCACTCCGTTTGGAGAGCCAGACTTGATAACAACTGGCAAAAAACACCTCCAATCGATCGATCACCTCGGCATCCGGCACCCCCATCACCTTGCCCATCAGAATCTGCGAAGCCTCGGCCAATACCCGCTCATCGGCCTCGATCATCGGATAACTTTTTTTCAGACGCTTCAGCCCGGCCACCGCGCTCTCCCCCTCGGGACGGGGAATGGACAACGGCGTATCGGGAATCTCCGGCGCGGCCTCTTCACCCGCTCCCGCGCCCGACTCCTGCTCCAGAAAACGGGCGAAACGCAACAGCGTGTTGCGCTGCTCCACCCCCAGACGCCGCCAACTCTCCAACAACGCCCGCTTTTCCCGATCCATGTTCATGCCCATCAACATGCCATATCCCCCGTTCCGACCGCTGCACCGAAAATGATCATCCCCGCCCGCTCCCAGAGCCTTTTCAACCCGAAAACAAAAACACCTTCACCGCGCCCCATGGATATTCCCACCAAGACGGCCAACCGTAACCAAAAAACATCTCCACCAGACTCGGTGAATTCAGCCCCACCAGATCATGTCGGGTTTGGGACGGGGCTCGAAGGTGATGGCGGCGTCGCCGGAACGGGATTGCGCCCGTTTGGCCTCCACCGCCTCCAGCAGATGCTGACGGGCCAGAAACGCTCCGATCTCCAGCACCCAGGCGGACTGTTTCGGTTTCAGGGGGGGACCAGCCCGCTGCGTCACCGTATGGGCCACCAGATCGACCACCGCCTCCACCCCGTGCGCCAGAGTGAGCACGATGGCCACCGGCACCTGATCCTCCAGTTGCAGTTCATGCCGGGTCACCCCGCCGAAACGGCCACTCATGGACGTTGCGGCACGACGATGACCCGCTTGGCCACTTCGGCGCGGGGACGGTAGAAGATCGCCACATGTCCGATCATTCCGGCCAGCGTGCTGCGGGTTTCCCGGGCGATCTCCTCGGACAGATCGGCCTTGCGCTCCTTGTGATCGTTGAACTTGATCTTGATGAGTTCATGATCCTCCAGAGCCCGATCCACCTCCTGCAACAGGGTTTCCCCCAATCCATCCTTGCCCACCCAGACCACGGGTTGCAGGGCATGGGCCTGTCCGCGTAAAAATTTGCGTTGAAATCCGCTCAGAGCGGGAGCGGAAAGAACTGCGGCGTCGATTCCCATCGTTCAGATTGCATCCTCGGTTGATGAAACGGTTACATGAATTCGTCGTTCAATCCCTCGTGCAGCGTGACCCCCAGGGTCTCTTGCACCATTTCCTGCATCGCCTCGGCGTCCGGCACGAACGCCACGTGAAACAAGGCATCCCCCTGATTGACCAGAGGATGATTGGTATGACCGATGATCACCCCTTCCCGGTCGGCCAGCACCTCGAAGGTTTCGCGGCCCAGGGGATTGACGATATGGCCCAATCGTTCCCCCTTGCGCACATGAGAACCCGCCCGGCGATCGGCCCACATCATGCCGCTTTGCGGCGCGCGCACCCAGCGACTCGAATGCGCGGTCCACCAATGGGCCCAGGGTGGCGCGGATTTATTGCCCTCGCCGATCATCTCCAGATGCCGCATCACCCCGAGCACCCCCTTGAGTCCGGCGTGAATGGATACCTCGTCGAACCGCATCGCCTCGCCCCCCTCGTAGAGCAGAACCGGAACCCCCACCGCGTGCGCCGCACCGCGCAACGAGCCTTCGAGAAAATCGGTGTAAAGATGCACCGGAGCGCGAAACGCCTTGGCCATCTCCTCCACCACGGCGCTTTCGGCCATGCCACGGGTCTGGGGCAGATTGTAGCGTTGTCGGGTGCCCGAATGCAGATCGATGCCATGAGTGCAGCGAGAGACGATCTCACGCATGAACAATTCGGCGGTACGGGCCGCCAGAGAGCCGCTGGCCAGCCCCGGAAACGAACGATTGAGATCCCGATGATCCGGAAAATAACGACTGTGATGCAAAAAACCCAACACGTTGACCACCGGAATCACCAGCAAGGTGCCGCGCAATCCCCGCAAGGCCCGATGGCGTATCAGGCGTCGGCAGATCTCCACGCCGTTGAGTTCATCGCCATGCAGCGCCGCGCTCACGAACAGACAGGGGCCCGCCACCTTGCCCTGAAACACATGCACCGTCAACTCCACCGGAGTATGGGTGTAGAGTCGCGAAACCGGAATGCTGGCCACGCCATGTTCGCCGGGTTTGACCCGGATTCCGGAAATTTCGAACGGCTGGTTTTTTGGGTCGCGTCTGTGTTTGGCGGTCATGGTCTGCCCCGTGTTTCACGAATCCATTCGATGAGGGTACATTATCCCATCGCCGTGCAATTTTGAAGCATGAGCGCGTCGCATGGAAATTTTTTCAAATTCCGGGAGTGCGACACTCTCGATTTTATCAAAAGAATGATTGATAAAAATTCCCAAATCCCATACTTTCCATTTTTGCAAAGTTTCTGTCGCAGGTTGCCTCAGGCACACCACTCTTTCACTTCAGACGCCAGGACAAAAACATGAAAAAATCCGCATTCACTCTCGGCTTGTTATCCTCGGCACTACTGCTCGGTGCCACCCGAACGGTTGATGCCGCAGGGGGATGGCTAGGCGTTCATCCGGAGCCTCCCCTGGGCGTTCATGTCTCCGATGTCATCAAAGACAGTCCGGCGGACAAATGCGGTCTGCAACGAGGCGATATCATCATGCGTCTGAACGGACAGGATTTGATGAACGTCTCCCAGTTCTCCATGGAGATCTATCGTCTGGACCCGGGCACGGAAGTCACCCTTTCCGTACATCGAAAAGGCGAGGTCAAGGAGATCAAAACCAAACTGGACAATGTGACCGGACACTCTTATTTCATTCCGAACCTGGGCACCCCGACCACAACGGAGTCCAAATCGCCCTTTTCCTTCAACCGCTCTCCCCTGCCCCTCAAATCACCCGGCATGGGATCGATCGGCCCGGCTCATTCCCACGATTATCAGACCCGGCTGAAGAGTGCCTGGTCGATGCTGGAGGCCTATGAACGGATCGCCGAAGAGAAAAAATTGGGAGAAAAAGGGAAAATCCTGAGCCAGGAAACCCGATCCAAACTCAATACCGCGCAACAACTCTTCGAAAAGTACCAAATCAACGAAGGCCGGGTGATGATGGAACAGGCCTATGCCAGATTGCAGGATGCCCTGATCCAGTTGCGAAACGGAGAAACGCTCGTGCTGTCGAAGACGTTCGAGTCGCCGGAGGCGGAATATGTGTACACGCTCGGGTACAACAATGCCTTCCAACTGCTCCTGGAACAAGAGTTGAATTCGAAAAGCCTCCGGGCGGAGAGCAGCCCGCAGATCGAAAAGGCGCGACAACTGCGTGCGAACGCCGAGGATGCGGCCCAGAAGAAGGAGTTCAGCGCGGGAATCGGACTGCTCGAACAATCCACGGAGATCATGACCGAACTGTTGCGCCAGTCCGGACTGGATATTCCATAACGGAGTAAAGCAAGGCCTGTGCCGGGGATGCTGTTCCAGGGGCTGTTCGCCCCTGGACCCCCTCACGCCGACATCAGAAGTGACGCCAGCCAGATTGTTCCAAAACGATCGGCGCTCCCTGGTCCATCATCTCCACCGCTCCGGACGCGGTGATTTCACCGATATCGGTCAAGGCGACCCCAACCTGCCGGGCCAAGGTCATCACCATTTCCAACGCCCCTTCTGCGGCGGTGACGATCAGTTCGTAATCCTCGCCACCGGTCAGCAACAATGCCAACCGGGAAGGATCCTGCGTCACCAGGCGTCTGGCCGCATCGGACAAAGGCATTTTCTCCACATCCACCCGCGCGCCCACCCCGGACGCCTGACACAGATGCCCCAGATCCGCCACCAACCCATCGGAGACATCGATCATCGCGTGGACCGCCGCCGCATCCGATACCGCCAATCCCAAGGCAATACGCGGCTGCGGCAGATCCAGACGCCCTTCCAGATAGCTCCGGTCTTCCGTGGAGTCGCAACGCATCCGCCCCTGACGCACGGCCAATCCCAACGCGGCATCGCCGATGGTGCCGGAAACCAGAATCCGATCTCCGACCACCGCTCCGGCCCGACTCAAGGCGCGCCCCTGCCCCACCAGTCCGAAGAGGGTCAGATGAATCGACTTGCCGGAGGTCGATCCCGTGGTGTTGCCACCGACGATCTGCACCCCGAAATCCTCGCCAGCCACCCGCAGACCGCGCACGAACTCGGCCAGCCACGCGGTCGGAGTCTCTCCCGGCAATCCCAGCGACAGCAGATACCAACGGGGCTGCCCCCCCATCGCGGCGATATCGGAGAGATTGACCCGCAACGCCTTCTGCCCCACCAGGAACGGATCATCCCCGGAGGCGAAATGAATGCCTTCCACCATGGCATCCACAGTCGCCAGCAACTGTTGGGTGCGTGGCACCGCCAGCACCGCCGCGTCATCGCCGATACCGGTGATCACGCCAGGAGCCGCAGGGAGATGCAACGGCGCGAAAAACTCCCGGATCACCGAAAATTCCCCGAGCGCGGCCAAGGTTTCAGGCGTTTCCTTCACTCCACACCTCCGACCGGCACCAGACCGGACCCCCGAATCTTGTTGGCCACGTTATCCATGACCCCGTTGACGAACGATCCCGAACCATCGCCGCCATACCGCTTGGACAGCTCGATGGCTTCATGGATCACCACCTGGATCGGCAGATCCGGTTCGGCGAGCAGTTCGTAGATTCCCTGCCGCAAGATATTGCGATCGATGGTCGAGATGCGGGACAGCGACCAGTTCTTGGCCCCGAGGGTGATCCAGTGGTCAAGCTCGTCGAGACGACTCCAGGCTCCGGCGGCCACCTTCTGGAAGTAATCCAGATCGGCCCGGCCATCGGCGTTATCCTCGCACAATTGACCCACCGCCCGATGGATGCCATCGCCGGTGATATCGCATTGATACAAAGCCAGCAGAGTCAACTCCCGCGCCTTGTGACGGCTGCGGACCGGCGGCAGATGCGTGCCAGAGGAAGAGTCGATCGCCAGGGTCTGGGCGGGATGAACCATATGGGTCGGCGTGCGTCGTGGAATCGGATTCATGGTGTCCGGGGGATCCTTCAGAGGGATGCGTTATTGATCAATATGCTTGAAAAGATCGATCATCTCGATCACGGTCATGGCGGTTTCCCAACCCTTGTTGCCCGCCTTGGAGCCGGCCCGTTCGATGGCCTGTTCCAGGGTATCGGTGGTGAGCACCCCGAAGCCGACGGGTACGCCGCTCTCCAGGGAGACCGAAGCCACCCCTTTGCTCACTTCGGCGGAAACATAATCAAAATGAGGCGTGGAGCCCCGGATCACCGCGCCCAGACAGATCACGCCGTCGTAACGGCCACTGCGGGCCACTTTCTGCGCGGCCATGGGAATTTCGAACGCGCCGGGCACCCGCAACACGGTGATGGCCTCGGGTTTGGCTCCGTGACGGATCAGACCATCGACCGCCCCTTCCAGCAACCGTTCGGTGATGAAACTGTTGAAACGGGCCACCACAATGGCAAACCGACTCCCGCCGGCATCCAGATGGCCTTCGAGTGTATTCAACGCAGAGATCATGGATCGGAAACTCCAGACAGACTAACGGGTTTGATCGGAATCGGCGAACTGTTGCAACAGATGCCCCATCTTGTGATGCTTGACTTCCAGATAGGCCGCATTGCCGGATCTGGCGGGCATCTCGATGGGGACGCGCTCCACCACTTCCATGCCATAGCCTTCCAGGCCGATGATTTTTTTAGGATTATTCGTCATGATCCGCAGGCGGCGCACGCCGAGATCCTTCAGGATCTGGGCCCCGATGCCGTAATCCCGCAGATCCGGCGGGAATCCCAGTTCCAGATTGGCCTCGACGGTATCCCGGCCCTGATCCTGGAGATTGTAGGCGTGCATCTTGTTGACCAGTCCGATGCCCCGCCCCTCCTGACGCAGATAGAGCAGCACCCCGCGCCCCTCTTCGCCGATGCGGCGCATGGCGGCCTGCAACTGGCTGCCGCAATCGCACCGCTGGCTGCCGAAGACATCGCCGGTGAGACACTCCGAATGAACCCGCACCAGCACCGGCTCTTCGGGATTGACCTCTCCCATCACCAGCGCGACATGCTGAAACTCATCCACTTCGTTGGCAAAGACGATCAACCGCCACTCGCCGCCGAAATCGGTAGGCAGTCGGGTCTCCACCACCCGATGGACCAATTGTTCGTGCGAGGTGCGAAACGAGATCAGATCGGCGATGGTGGCGATTTTCAATCCCATACGATGCGCCAATTCCATCAGATCCGGAACCCGCGCCATGGTTCCATCTTCCCGCAAAATTTCGCAGATGACCGCAGCGGGTTTCAGGCCCGCCAGTCGGGCCAGATCCACCGAGGCTTCGGTATGACCGGCCCGCACCAGCACGCCGCCGTCGCGCGCCACCAGAGGAAAAACATGACCCGGACGCACCAGATCACACGGCGAGGCGTCATCGGCGATGGCCACCGCCACGGTGCGCGCCCGATCGTGGGCGGAGATGCCGGTGGTCACACCGGTCTTGGCCTCCACCGAAACCGTGAAGGCGGTCTTGAACTGGGCATGATTGTCCGACACCATCAGGGGAAGCTGCAACTGACGCACCCGATCCCCGGTCAGGGCCAGACAGATCAATCCACGACCATGCATGGCCATGAAATTCACCACCTCGGCGGTGGCGAACTCGGCGGGAATGACGAAATCCCCTTCGTTCTCCCGATCCTCGTCGTCCACCAGGATCACCATGCGGCCCTGGCGAAACGACTCCAGCACCTCTTCGATCGGATCAAAACGCAATGACATAAGCCCCTCAGAACCCCTGTTGACGCAAGAATGCCTCATCCAGCCCACCACGCCGTTCCCGCTCCTGGCCACAGGTCGCGCCACGGGCGAGCAGACGTTCCACATATCGGCCCAGCAGATCGCTCTCCACGTTGACCCGTCCCCCCGGAGTCAGGGCGGAAAGGGTGGTTTCCCGCTGGGTGTGGGGAATGAGATTGATGGAAAAACGGCTCTCCTCTCCGGCATCCATCACGGCGTTGACCGTCAGGCTCACCCCGTCGATCGCGATCGAGCCCTTGGGAATAATATAGCGTCCCACGGTCGCGGGCACACGGAACCACGTTTCCAGCGACCGTCCCCGAGGCGCGATCCGCTCCACCAGGCCGATGGCGTCCACATGTCCTTGCACCAGATGACCATCCAGACGCCCGCCCAGACACAAGGCCCGTTCCAGATTGACCCGCGCACCCGGCGACAGATTCCCCAGCGTCGAAACCTGCAACGTGGCCTCCGAAACCTGCACCGCGAAGCCGCCGGCCTGGATCACCTCGACCACCGTGAGACACACCCCGGAGACCGCGATCGAATCGCCGAGTTTCACCCCCGCGAAACCGCAATCCACCCGCAGCAGCCATTCGGCAGCCGAGCGTTCCACCGTCCGGATCACGCCCACCGCTTCGATCAGGCCAGTAAACATCGCGACGCCTCGAAATCCCCTTCGATCAGAAAATCCTCTCCCACCTGGGAAACCCGCATGTTGACCAGACGCTGCGCATCGGCCAGAGAGCCGATGCCGACGCTCTCCAGAAGCCCCCGCGAGTCCCGCCCCCCGATGAGCTTGGGTGCCAGAAACAGGGCCATGCGATCCGCCAGACCCGCCTCCAGCAGGGCTCCGGTCAGCACCGATCCGGCCTCGCACAACACGCTGGTCAAATCCATCTCTCCCAGACGGTTCATCAGATCCTGCAAATGCACCCGGCCATCCGGGGTTTCCCGACAGGGGATCACCCGCACATTGGCCCGGGATCCCAACGCTTCGGCGCGGGCGAAGCTCGCTCCCCGACCCGTGGCGATCCACAAGGGCGAATCGATGGAAGAGTCGAACACCTTCGCCCGATCCGGAATCCGCAACCGGGAATCGACCACCACCCGCACCGGATCCCGTCCTCCCGGCATGCGGCAGTTCAGGCGCGGATCATCGGCCAGAATGGTGCCGATGCCCACCAGCACCGCGTCGTGCTGATCCCGCATCCGCTGCACCCGGGCGCGGGCCGCCGGTCCGGTGATCCATTGACTCTCTCCGGTCCGGGTGGCGGTTTTGCCATCCAGGGAGGCGGCCAGTTTCAGGGTGATCAGGGGCCGTTCCTGCTCGATCCAGATCACGAAGGGCAGATTCAGGGCGCGCGCCTCCTCGGCCCGCACGCCGATCACCACCTCGATACCCGCCTCCCGCAGCCGCGCCACGCCCCGACCCGATACCTGCAGATTGGGATCGATCATCGCGACCACCACCCGGGCCACCCCGGCGGCGATCAAGGCATCGGCGCAAGGGGGGGTGCGTCCGTGATGGGAGCAGGGCTCCAGCGTCACATAGGCACACGCCCCGCGCGCCCGTTCTCCGGCATCCCGCAGCGCGTAGACCTCGGCATGGGGAGATCCGGCACAGGGATGATACCCCTGTCCCACGATTTCGCCGTCACGCACGATCACGCACCCCACCACCGGATTGGGTCGAGTCCGCCCC
>JADGBU010000050.1:0-1156 GCA_015231295.1 Magnetococcales bacterium
CCTGGAGCAACCGTTTGCGCCGTCGCTGTTTGTCGAGATCCGCAAACGGATGGGCGCGACGGTGTATGCGCAGTTTGAGCAGTCCGTCGACATGAAGTTGACAAAGATCTTGGCTGAGAAAAAGAAAGAAAAACAAAGGAAAAGACCTGATATCGACCCTCCGTCGTCCGGGCATGATGCGGCCAAGGAACCGGATTGTGTGGAGATGCCCACGATCCAAGAGAGTGTGGAACCGGTCAGCAGCACGATTGAAACAGCAGTCAAATCAGAGGAAGCGCCGCCTTGCGGCAAGTTGATCATCGACGCCACGGTGGCGGAACAGGCCATTCGCTATCCGACCGATCTTGGGCTGCTCAACGAGGCCCGGGAGATCAGCGAGCGGTTGATTGATAGACTGTTTCCGTTGTCCGGGCTGCAAAAGAAGCCGCGCACCTATCGGCAGAAAGCGCGTCAAGATTTTCTGGCGCTGGTGAAGAAGCGCAAACCATGGCAAAGCATACTCAGGCGGGCCATTCGTCAGCAATTGCAGTACCTGCGCCGGAATCTCGGTCACATTGATGCCTTGCTGGATCGGTTTTGTCCTCTCGAACCCGCTCCTTTGGGAGGTTTCAGGCCGAAACCGAATCAGAAATGGCCGGATGATCTTTTGTATCGCCATCTTCGGCAGCTTTGGGTGATCCGGGCGGTTTACGATCAACAAAAACAGATGTATGACAATCGGTTGCGCAGCCATGCACATCGGATTGTCAGTATCAGCCAGCCTCATGTGCGTCCGATTATCCGAGGCAAGGCGGGTGTGACGGTGGAGTTTGGCTCCAAGTTGAGCGCCAGTCTGGATGACAATGGCCTTGCCCGCGTGGATGAACTGCGCTGGGATGCATTCAACGAAAGCGCCGATCTGCCAAACCAGGTGGAGGCCTTCAAGAAGCGGCACGGGCATTATCCGGCAGTGGTGTTGGCAGATGGCATTTACGGGACGCGGGACAATCGCCGTTACTGCAAGGATCGAGGAATTCGCTTTGGTGGCAAGCCCTTGGGTCGTCCCAGGAAGGAGACTGAGGCCAATCGAGAAGAACTTCGTGAAGCCAAGCAACAGCGCCGTCGGGATCATCTGGAACGGATTCCCATCGAAGGCAAATTCGGGCAGGGCAAGAAC
>JADGBU010000050.1:1219-20935 GCA_015231295.1 Magnetococcales bacterium
GGTGATGAACCTGAACCTGCTGGTCAGGTTCTTTTTTGCCCTGAATCGGCCATCACTCAGCGTGGTTTTTGCCAGCCTGCTGCCTCGGATGGTCGCCTGGCAAGCTTTGCTGCAAGAAATGACGGATCGGCGACGGCTACCACAGGGTAAACCCATGATCGCGGTGGGGGCCTTTTGATGAGGCCCTAATTAAAATTTGCAGTAGTGATAATTAAAAGTCAATTAATATAAGCGCTTGATTTTCCATAAGAACACACAATTACCTGTTGCTTGGCACGAGTTGCAGCCACATAGAGTAAGGATCTTTCGCGACTTTCAGACTCCTTCCTGATTACCGGATCGTCTGAGTTGGTGATTGCTTGATCCAGGGGAACAACTCCTTCGTTGACGGCGGCTATGATTACCGTATCAAACTCCAATCCTTTGATGCGGTGCATGGTCGCAAGGCGCACTCCTGCTTCCGAACGTTTCTCTGCCTCGTTGCGGTGGATGATATGGTTTTTGATGTTGGCAGATTCCAGAAGTCTCTTGTATTGATCTAGGATGGCATTGGTGCGAGCGACAACACATACATCGCTTAGATTTTGTCCCGTTTCTTCACAGTTTTTCAGTATGGACACGATGTATTCTGACTCCTCATCAGCTGTATTGAAATGGCGAATAATAGGAGGCTTCCCATGAAGAAGCGACTTGTACCCTTTTTGATCATCTGCTCCGCCGTCCAGGTCGTCGATGGATACGCCTTCCAGAAGACCAACGGCCCACTTGCGGTTCTCTTCTGTAGTGCGGTAGTTGATTAATAGTTTTTGACTGCGGCCACGAATATTGATGCCACACTGCCCAAGCACCACCTTGTGGCGGTAGATGCGTTGGTGACCGTCCCCAACGATAAAGATATCATTCCTGGTCTCTTCTCCAGGAATGATGCGCCTGATGAGATGGAATGCTTGTTTTCCCATGTCCTGCGCCTCGTCCACTACGATGGAACAGTAAGGCATGTCATGCCTATTTTGATCCAGTAGTTGGAGTGCGTCGCGCATGGCATCGTCCGGCTCTCTCAGTCCGTTTTCGTCCAGCAGCAAGCGGTACTCTTCAAACACTGCCCACACTGCCTTGCGTTCCTTTCTATTCAAGCGCGTTCCTCGGCCCATGCGTGAGGCACTGAAGTACTCAGCAACAGTCGTGATCCCCAGAGGTTGGATCACCTGTTCCCACTCCTCGCGGTAAAACGGCTGCCCAAGAGAAAGTTCGGATGGAGCCATGGTCAGTGCCTTCTGCCAAAGAGGCTCTGTTCTCCTGCCGTAGTCGATTTCATAGCTATAGCCGTTCTTGCGTAGGTACTCAGAAACCCACCGATCAAGATTGGTGACCTCAATCCGACCAAAGGCATCGTCGCTGCAAATTTTGCGTAGATTTGCCTTGATGTCGATTGCCAAGTTGCGGGTAAAGGTTGTAAATAGCACACGCTGACGTCCATCTTGACAACGGTTTTCGGCCAACCACTTGGCACGATGCAAGGCTACCACGGTCTTTCCAGTGCCTGCCCCACCGAGAACGCGAACAGGACCGTTCCAATCACGGTTGACCAGTTTCCTCTGGGATGGGTGGAGGAAGACCCGCCACTTGTCCAGAGGTGCAGACAGGATGGCCTTCAATTCCATCTCGTTGTCCACCACGTAGAAATGGCGTTGGGAGTCGGCGTTATCCAACGCAGTAGAAAAGTCGCCGGTGTCGATCTTCTTGGCGGCAGTCATCCCCACCAATTCGCGCGCCACTTCTTCCACACTATATCCAGCAGAAAGCATCACCAGAGCGTCGTAGGCTTCCCCTGGCAGGTGGGGAGCGATGCCGTCAAGTTCGTCATCGTTGGTGACGGACCGCACGAGTCCTAGCAGCGTTTCGGGAATTCCCAAGGAGATCAGTTGACGGTCGCGGATCGTGTTGAACAACCCTCCAGATTTTCTCTCGGTTGGTGTGGCCCCCTGTTCTGCCGCTTCCATGGTGGTTTCCACGTCAATGATCTGGATGCTGCCAGTCTCTGGGTGGATGTGGCAGGTACGTCTGCGTGCCCAATCGTATGCGTCGTCATGGTGATCGACCCAAAGAAGCAGGTATACGTTACCCGTGTCTGGACTCATGACGATGGCACGGTATCTGTTATCGATACGAACGGAGCGGAGATTGCTGTCCCTGGCAGCGTTGATTTTTTCGTAGTTGATCCCTGGGGACATAGGGTTCTCACGGAACTTGTCGATGAACTCCATCATCTTGCTCTGCTGTTTGCGTGGAATCCTTGCAAACGCAGACAGGAAATCAGATGCGATGGCGACCTTGACTTTCATTGCCTCTGCCATGGAATTACCCCTCCTTCTTCAAGGTGCTCAGCAGTGTAGGATCGCCCAGCACTTCGTTTACGGTAAACACTTTCCAGCCAGCCATGGTGAAATTTTCCTTTGTCATCTCATTCTGTACAACGGCGATTTGCTTTTCTTCCCAAGCCAACTCTGCTTCCCCGACAATCTCCCCGGTGGCATCGGCGAGTTCGTAACCCACGATGGGTTCCATACACCCACCACAAGCCAAATCGTTCAGCAGTTCATGCAGAACCACATCAAGCAATTCCAGGGTTTCTGTCAGCCATTCGATTCCCGTCGGCTTTGTTTCGATAGACGGTTGATCATGAGCGACCTTGATCTTCAACTGCTCATAGGCATGCTTTTCATGCCCTTCGGAAGATGTGCAGAAACCATAGGGGAGGAATTGGAATAAGTTGTAGAGACGAATGAAACCGTTCCAAACAGACTCGAAACCTTGCTTTTCACGTTCCGGTTCGCCGTCTGCCAGCCTGACAGCCAGACGCATGCCTTCCACCTTCCCATCGTTGATGCAGGTGGGATCGACAGCCAACCACAGATCAACGCTCCCCTGGATCGGGTCCGAGCGCCACCTTCCGAGCACAAACTGTTCAGAGTTTTGCGCCAGGAACGAGCCTATGTCCCCAGGAAGGTCAGATAGGCTTTGCGTCCATGCATTCCTCTGCACTGTTTTGTCCAGATGGATCAAACCATGCACAAAGGCGCATTGTGTCCACTCTTTGATGTTGGGATGTGCCAGGAAGCGAATGAGCCAATCAAAACTGTTGGCATGGTGGATATTGTGGAACCCATTCGTCTGGTAACGATTCAGAAGTTTACCCAGTTCGCCGACCAATTTGGCCTGCTGTGGGGCCAGGAACTGCTGAAAGTAGGCCCCCTGATTCTTGAACCTGTTCTCCACATCTTTCCATGAGAGCGACCAGACATGAAACCGTCCGGATTGGGCTAAAGCCATGCGCTGGGCCATGTCCTGGCCCAATCGGTTGCGGTGATAGAGATAGCCATCGGTGAAGACCGCAATCGGCTTTGTGATCGTCGTGCGACCCACGGGATGAAACAGAAAGTCAGCTTTGGATGGAATCGCCACGTTGTCCTCAGGTCCCAGATTGACCTGTGGCTCGATTTCCCATCGTTGCTCACCGATAGTCAGCAGATACCCAGGCTTGCCACTGGCAGGCAGCATTTTCTTGACCAGCTTTGCGGCCTGCTCCCCCACCTTGATGCGTCTCAGGGCCTCGACGAAGCGGGTCTCCAGTTCGCTGTCAAAGAGAGCGTTGACATCGACGCTCTTCAACCCCTCAATGCGAACCAGATTATCTCTTTGTGCCAGAATCGCCTCCAGCAATTCAATCGCTGTATTCCTTGATATGTCAGCCATGTCGTAGCTGTTGCGGTAGGCAAACAAGCAGCGATAGCAGCCGTCCTTGTCAGGAGTATCATTGCAACTGCACCCCTTGAGACTTTCAAGCCCAAGAGAAAAGACCTCCATCAGGGGCACAGGAGAACGCATCAATTGTTTCAGGTAACCCGTGCCACCTGGAACCGTATCGAACAAAACGAGGTAGCGTTTCCTGTGGGCCGAGTCCGAGACAGGCTCTTCGTGTACTGCTGTCTGCAAGTGGTCGATACTGCCCCCGAATTTACGTTTCAGCCCCAACTGCAAGGCGGCAACGAAGGAGTTGAGTCTGTTCTCCGAACCCGAGAAGGTTGTGACAGGCAACAGCATGCGGATGGCTTCGGACGAGAACTCACGGTAGAGGTACAAGCACTCCACGATGTTTTTGTCCGAAGTCCTGTCCCGTGCCGTGCAGGTGAAGGTGTGATCCCGCGCCTCTTTCGGGTTGACCTTGCCGCAGAATTTGCAGACCTTGAACCCCTTGCGATGCATCTCGACGCCCGCAATGGCGATCATTTCTCCTTCCATGCCGCGTGGGCCGAAATTGATCTCACAGAAGGAGGCGCGGCTCAAAAACTCGAAGCCAAACGGCATGTCGTCATCGTCAATGCGCCAAGCATCGGTGACGTGACGATCCTCGAAGTCCACCAGGGTCTGTTTGCTGTAGAACGAGGGTGTGCGGTCATCACTGTCATCGCCAATGCGGCTATCCTTGTCGGAAGAGGTAGCGAAGACCTGCCGCATGCGCAACATCTGACGCTGCTGGCCAGCATCAGACCACATGGTACTGCCGCAGCCAGGGCATGAGGAGGTCCCCTGGCCCATCCCCACCATTTCCGAATGGGAGCAGTTGGAGCAGAAACGCCACAGTTCGATTTCGGACGATCCCATGTCCACCTGGTCGATCTTTACCTTGCGTCCATCGGCGTAGAATGTATTTTCGGGGGCCAATTCGTCGATGGCGCTTCTCGCGGAACGCTCGTACTCGTAGCGCCAAGTATCGTACCCCCCGCCACCCTCCTGGGCACTGCTCTTGCGGCGGTAGATGATGGTCTGAAGGATAACCCCTGCCTCGGGGAAAGCGTAGTTGGGCAGCAACCCCTCGTCCGTGAAGAAGTTCAGGGTGTCACGGTCGTTAATGGCCTTGATCAACTCCTGGAGCGCGCTCTTTTCACGTTGCAGATCTTCCAGTTCCTTGGCTTTGTTTTGACCAGCAGCCGGGTCGTTCTCCTTCCTTTTGATGCGGTCCCGCAGCAGCCGTACTTTCCTTTGCAAAGAGTCCAACTGCTTGCGCTGGTCCTGCAACCCATGGGTGATGCGCCATGTCAGGCTGCCCTGCTTGTTCCCATCACCCCGCACGAAATTCGTGATATGGTCGGCGGACTCCGTGTCCAGGGAGCCGGCGAACAGTTTCAGGAAGCCTTCCAGCAGTTCCGTCGAATGATTCTCGATGAAACGCATCAGGTTGTACGGGAATCTGGTTGGGATGACATTTTCCAGGCTGGCAAGCACTGTCCCCAATTTTTTTGGGAAGGCATTCTCGGAGATGCCCGATGCGACCCAACGGTCGAAACAGAAGGCGGTGAATTGACGCTCCAGCACCGCCGAGGCGTTCAGAAAGACGCCAGGGGGGTCCACTTGTCCCGCCAGCATGGAATGGGGGTCAGCGAAGAAGTAGAGGTCATGGGGGCGGCCATTGGCGATGGTGACGTTGAGGGCGTTGCCGTCCCTCCGGCCTGCGCGACCGATGCGTTGCAGGTAGTTGGCCTGGGTTGGCGGCACGGAGCACAGGATGGCCGACGACAAATCGCCGATGTCGATGCCCATCTCCAGGGTCGGGGTGCAGGAAAGCAGATTGGGGTTCCATGGCTTGCGATTCGCATCGTAAGCCTTGAACTGTCGTTCTAGTTCCTCGCGGTCATCCCGCTTAAGCAACCCTGTGTGCTCCGCTGCGATGATTCGTTTGATGTCCCCCTGAGCATACAGGAGGCCGTAGTAATCACGCCTTGGTGGCCGCAGGTGATAGACCCCTTTGCAGTTGGAACGCATGCAAAGCGTACCTTTCCAGGATTCAGCCTCGCTTTCGTGGAACGTGGCGGTGTTGCCGCAGGTGTCACAACGGAACTCCAGGATGTTGCGACTGATGATCAGAGCGTTGGACTTGAGTCCCCAGACCTTGATGCCATGAACCTCGGTTTGGTTCATGACACCGACATCAACCAGTCCTTTGAGCACGATGTCGTAGAATCGGTCGATGTCGCTGCTGACGAACAACTCCTCTTGGCCCAGCAAACGCTCGGCCCATGCCTGGTACCAAGTTCGTTTGAGGCCCTGAGCAGCCACGGGGGTATCGAATCTTTCCCCCATTCTCCTGCTGGTCAGGAACGCTGGCGCTCGGGTGGAGGGGCCGAAATTGGGCATCCAGGGGATTTTCTTGAGCCTGAACGTATTGCCCTTATCCTCGATGTAGGTCTCCAGTGCCTTGTGGGTCACCGCCCCCTGGTGGCGCAGGTGGGTGATGAGACCCAGGAGGAAACGCCGCAATGTCCCGTCATGCAGTGCCCGCAGTGGCCCGACTTCGTTTCGGAGCGCTTCCAACAGGGAGTGTACGGCCTGGTCCATGAGGTTGGTGTTCAAGTGAACCGAGGCCGACAATGTCTTCTCCAGGGTACGTCCGATGCGGGCGTTGAAACCGAACTCGCTGAAAATCTCCCACCCGAGACGGTTCTCCACGTCACGGCACAACGTCGAACCTGGAGGCAGCTTGCCAGTCTTTGTGAGGCTGTCGAAGTCCGCAAACCAGCCCATATTGGGGGCCAGGAAGGTGGTGATGAACGTGTCATTGTTCATCCTCCCGGACCAGTGGTTGATGAACGCCTTGGGCAGAGCATCCAGGGTGAGGCCATCACCCATCGAGGCAATGAACTGGCTGAGGGCCGCACGAAAATTGAATCGCCAGGTGCGCGCCGCGAAAAAGCCGGCACGATGAGCGGCGTCCTGCACCGAATCCGAGAAGGTCAGCAGTTTTTTGTCATCGTTGAAGGAGGAGGCGAACAGTTGCGCAATCAGAACGCTGGTCAGGCTCGCCGCCTGGGATCCCACCAGGGTCAGGCTGTTATGGCCGCCGCAGTGGGGGCAATGATGTGTGGATATGATGCGGTCATTGCGTCGCGCCTCGTTGGCGGGGACGAGGACCGAGACCAGTTTTTCTTCTCCACACGCTGAGCAGCTTCCCTGCTTCTGGGTTGAATTGAGGGTGAGGCAGGCGGTACAGATCCAATTATAGTAGCCTGCGCTGGTCAGAGTCTCCCCTTGATTTTCCTCTGGAAAGAAGAAGGTGACCCGAGGATCGCCGTTGAAGAAACAGATATAGAAATCCCTGAGGGCGGTTTCCACTTGGTCGCTGTTGGTCGCCTTGATGCCCGCCCAGCCCATGCTGCCGCACTCACGACAGTGGACCAGGGGAAGATGCTGCTTGCGTTGCGTTTCGGTCAAATCGTCGTAGAAGCGCATGACAGGTGTGTCGGTGTCGGTGCGCTGTTCCACGGAAGCGACCATGCGGCGCAGTTCACGCATCCACCATTGCAGCCGCACCTGAAGCAGGGGCAGCCCCATGGCGTTCCTGGCTTCGGAGACCAGGGCCAGCAGGCTGTTGAGAACGTGATGGTGGTACGCCTGGTCGGCGGCGCGCAATTCCGGGGTGATGCGGGACAACTCTTGCAGCAGATCGCCAAAGGTCAGCGCCTTGCCTGCCAGCACCTTGAGGAGGTTTTGAAAAAAGACATGGCCGCGCAGATGCTCCGCCAATTCGATGCGCCACGCGCTCGTGTCGAAGCTGGTGTCAGGAATCGGCGTGTCGAACCAGAGTTCGTGCTGCCTGGAGATGTAGGCGCGGTAAGTGGCGTGGGATTCGGGATCGAGGTCGCTGGTCTGATCACAGGTAGGGATGGCGATCTGACGAATCAGACTGTTTTCCAAGAACTGTCCCGCCTTCTGGCGTTGCTCGGTGATGATGGCGCCCTGCGGGAACGGTTCGCCAAAGACTTCGGATGCGTAGGACAAAAGCGCGTTGGCACTGCTTTGGTCACCCAGGGTGGCCGACGTGCCGACACAACAGAGGTGATGTTTGGGGGTGCCCAAACGGGCTTTGAGCCGGCGTATCAAACAGGCCAGATCGGTGCCCTGCGCCCCATCGAAGGTATGCAGTTCATCCACCACCAGATAGCGCAAGGTCTCGGCGGTGTTATGTTTCCACAACTCCCGATCCCCAGGCCGGATCAGCAGGTAATCCAGCATCTTGTAGTTGGTGAGCAGGATGTCGGGCGGGCTGCGGCGTTGGGTGTCCTTGTGGGTGATGATGTGGTCGGCCCCCATCACCATGCGCGGATCTTTTTCGCTCTGACCCACGAAGAGACCGGCGGTGATGTGCCCTTTGAGTTTCGGATTGCCGAAGACCAGTTTGGCGATTCGAGCGGCCTGATCAGCGGCCAGGGCGTTCATAGGGTAAATGAGGATGACCTTGACCCCAGGCTCTCCCCGATGCTGGTGGCAGTAGTCCAGAATGGGGTAGAGAAAACACTCGGTCTTGCCCGACCCGGTCCCCGTGGCCACGATGGTGGATTGAAGGGGTGACCCGGACAATCGCTGGAACGCCTGCTCCTGGTGACGATGGGCCAAGAACGGCAAAGGAAGGTCGGGAAAGAAGGTTTTTCCAGAGGCCCCCTGCTCAAAGGGTAGCCCGAGGGAGAGGTACGGCCCCTTGAACACTTCCTCAGGACGGGTCAGCAACGCTTTCAGCACACCATGAAAGTGTGGGTTGGCGATGGGAAATGTGGTCTCCAGGAAATCCTCGACCCCCTGGCGCAACTGGTGCGTGAGAACGGATGGGATCATGCCTGTCCCTTTTGGGATCGGCGGCATTGTTCTCGAAGTTCATGCAAGGTCGTAAAGAGAAAGAGGGTGATCGCAAGCGTCTGCTTGACCAAGTAGTCTCCCGCCTGCTTTTCACCATGGGCATCAGAAAATGAACGCCGCAATCTTTGCAGTGCTTTTGCACTTTGAGCAATAGCCCCACTGACCGAGGTCACGATGTCTTTCGTATCCGGATGGTCATCTCCCAAGGCTTGTTCCAGCCCACTACGCAATGCACCGAAGGCATCAGTCACCTTTTTATCGAATCCTGCCTGGGCATGCTCAAGATGATTCAAATTATCGTATGCTTTCCAGATTTCCTCGGTCAAATCATCGATCATTCCTGCCAGTGTTGTGATGGCTCCATTGAAGTCACCATTGCGATAGCGTTCCAATAGTTTGCCGATTCTGTTCTCGAACTCTGTTGGAATCTCGCTCATCCGAATGGGCATGACCAACTCCATGGGGGCTAACTGGAGACCACGGATAGTCCACCCAAAACGGCCTACATATTTGCTTGTATCATCGAGCAACTGCTGATTGTCGGAGCCACTTCTTTCCAGCATTTCCTGGAAAAGCAGAAGGACAACTTTATCTGCTTCATCTTCGGATAAATCAGAAAAAAGCCGATCCAAGCCATCCGACAACTCGCCCTTAGTATTCCAGCGTGCATTACTTCCCTGTCGTTGACTGAGTTGGCTCAACTGCTCCACTGGCAGCCCAACCAATCCGCAAACGTCCTTAATCTCATTGAAGGAGAAGTGCTCCTTGAGAAGTCCACGCGCGACTGACCATAGCTTTCTGGGCGAATTTGCCATCATACGTTTCCTTTAATTCTAAATCGTTCCCCCCGAAGTTTCACAATCCTTCTTCCGGTCGGACCTCTCAAACGGGGCATGTTGGTTGATCATGCGATGGTCGCCGTCTGGAGCCTGGTTCATGCCGCCGCATACCGTCGCACATCCACCTCCACGCCTGCGCGCACGGCTTCTTCCGCCTTTTGCAGCAACTGCATGCTGACCACTTCATCATGATACGCCTCGCCGCAGTTGTCGCACACCTGAGCAGGAACCTGACGAAACACCAAAGTGGCGCCCTGCCGTTCCAGGGTCACACTGACCGCACCGGGGCGGGTTTCACCGTGTTTGCAGACTGTGCATTTCATGGCCTGTTCCTCCGTGTAGTCCAATCCGACAACCATAATTCCGGATTGGGGTGATAGACGGTGATGATGATGCTCTGCCCCTCGGCGGCGTTGTCCGCGACAACGACATGCAAGGGTCTCTGTCGGGTATCCTGTCCCAGCCAAAGGGCGCTGGGATAAGGGGTGTCATCCGGGTAACGCTCGATCACATGGCCAGAGCGCAGCACCTGATGGATATCCTCCAGGGTGATTTCCCGCTCAAACATCCGTTTCAAGGCATGTTGACGCAAGATGATGTTCATGCGCCAACTCTTTTTGCAAACTCCGCCCACACCGTCTCATAGTCCCGTTCCCGATCACACTTGTCAAACGGCGCGTGGTAGGTGATGGTGCGCTCGACGGGGCCGCTTGGCAGGGTGTCGTCGGTGATGATCTGCGCCACGGTGCCACTGGTCATCTGCTTGATCTCCTCCCACGCCTTGCGGTCCAGGCCGACGCCGGAGAGGCCCTTGTTGTTGGTGAAGATGATGCGCCCCTGCGCATCGTACCACGTATCCGCCTCATATTGGCGCATGACCGGGAACTGGATGCGGTAGATGGTTTTCAACTCCTCCAGGGTCAACCCCAGCGCCAGGGCGGCCAGCACGTCGATTTCCACCAGGGCCTGCCGTCGGGCGTAGTCGATGCGCAGGGCGCAATCCCTATGCCATTGGGGCGTCAGGCGGGTGAAGATGCCGTTATCCAGGCGAGGATCGTCCTTGGCCCAGCGGTCTTGCTGGAAGGCGGGGTTCCAGCACTCGGACCAGAGGTTGGCGTAGTGGGTGGTAAGGCTGTTCATGGTCAAACTGCGGACAATTATCTGTGATATGCAACCAAAATTTGTTTCTGGCAATGGCAATTGCCTAGCCAGTTCATTTCGTAAGTCGCCTTTCCCAGTGCTTTTGATGAAAAAGTCAAATGGGACTGAACTCCAGAAGGCGATGATCAATGGAACTATCTGCACGTTTTTAAGAGTGACGCTAAATATTCCGTCAACATGCCCAACCGAGTTGATCATGATAGCAGGAATCAGTGTACGTTCACCCGATTGGCTCAGTCCTCGACGTGCGGCAGCCCTATAAAACCCCGTCACCGCCTCCCCATTCCACGGCACTTTCGGCGTGCGGCGGCGGTACTCCGCAGGGTCTACGTCGGGGACGTAGTTGGTGCGGGGCAGGTAGTCGTCGGGGATGAAGGTGAGGTCGATGTTGTCGTAGGCGCGGTGGGTATTGCATTCGCGCTTCGGGGTCTTATTAAAAGGTGTGCCAACATAAAAATGCGGGCCAGAGAGTATCCACTCCGATGGACTGTCGGGAAAACGGGTCTCGCGGCGGATGGTGTGGTCTTTCTTTACGGCATTGGTTTCGTCCCACATGACCGTTGAAAAGTATTCATCCTGCAAGTCACCCAATCGCCTGGGCTGTGCCGCGAATTTCTCCAGCACTCCCATCAACTCCTGCGAATGCAAGGCAGGCAGACGCGCCTGGAGTGGCGGCGTACCTTCTTCATCGTAGAGTTTGGCGAACAGAGACAACTCCTTTTCTGTCACGTGGATGATGCGGCGGGCATGGCCTTGGAAGCTCCAGCGATCTTCCTCATCTTTGATTCCAGGAACTGCACCTCGCCCATCATGTGTGTAACAGCCATCAACAGTTTTTGGCGAGAATAGATTGGCTAAATGATTAATGCTAGGAGACTCCAATGATGCTCTGTAGATATTGATGCTAAATTTGTTGCGGTTGCCGATTGGGAATAGTTTGGTTTCATTCTGAAACTGGAAGTGGGCTGCCAACCTGGGATAGATCTCCTCACGAAAGCTCCCCCCATTTGGATCATCATAGACCCCTTCAGGATGCAGGAAGCCTGACACACCTACTGTTTTACCAACCATCCACGCCTGCGGCAGAAAACACTTGTAAAGGTTGCTCTGCGATCCCTTCAACAGCGGGTAGTTCTGCATTGCATTGAGAAAATTCTGGGTGCCGTCGGCCTCCTCGAAGGCGGCCAGATAGCCGCTGCGCAAGTCGTACTTCTCCAGCGTCTCCACCCGCAACTGGGCCAACTTGGAGGCGCTCTCCCCCCGCAGCACAAAGAGCGGTTCCACGTCGCCCATCACGCCGCCTTCGTTCCACTCCACCTTGATCCAGGGCGGGTTCCCCACTACCAGGTCAAACCCGCCCCGGTCGGCAAAGGTATCGGCAAACTCCAGTTCCCAGTGCAGAAAACGGTAGCGGTCGGCCAAAGTCTGCACCAATCCCAGGCGCGGCCTCTCGCGGGCCAGACGATCCACGTCCACAAAGCCGTACTCATTTACCAGCTTTCTGGCTTCCTCCTCTTCCAGGGAATCGGGGAACAGGGAGCCCATCTCGCCCGCGCCCACTTCGTTGGCGTACACGTCCCCTTCCAGGAGCAGCATCATCTCCAGCACAAATTCCTCGCGACTGGGCAGCAGATCGGCCTGTTCGATGGGCCAGAACCAGAGGGCGCACCAGTAGTCCATGGCCATTTTAAGACGACGGTAGGGGCTGCCCCAGCGGGTGTTCTGGGCCAACACCTCCTGATACTTTTTGTCCTTCCACTCGGTGGTGGTGAGCCGGGGCTTGCCTGCGGGTTGGGGCTGCCCAAACACCGTCAGGTCATCGGAGGTCTCCCGGCGCAGACGCCGCAACTGTTCCGTGTGGGTCTGCCACAGCTTGTCGGCAGCATCGGAGAGCTTTTGCAGCTTTTTGGTTTGGGAGCTTGAAAAGGGTTTGATGAATTCTCCCTTCCACCCCTTGATGGCCTTGAACTCCGCCTCGGCCATGGCCTTGATTACCTTGTCGTTGTAGTCAGCCATGCCACGGTCGGGCAGCAGAAAGTGGTAGACCGTGCCGTCTGCCCGCTTGTGCCCTGGCAGAACCCGTTCGGGCACCGCATCCAGCCACGACTCCGCACCGCGCCCCATTGGCGTCAGCAACTGTTCGGAGAATACCTGCCGCCGCGCCCCGATCAGCGAGTTGCCGCAGGCCAACTGCATGCCGAACCACGGCACAAAGGCCCCTTCATGGATGGTGTTGAGCCACAGGGAGACCTCGGCCAACTCCTTGGCCACGGGGTTCAGATCCACGCCAAAGACGTTGTTGTCGGCGAGATACATCTTCACCCGCTGCTTTTCGTGGACGTAGCGGTCGTGGGGGATGGTCTGCCCGGTCTCGGCCTGCTTGCGTTGCAGGTAGGCTTCCGCCAGTTGGTCCACGGCCTCGTTCAAGAATGCGGCGCTGCCCATGGCAGGCTCGCAGACGGTCAACTCCAGAATCTCGTCGGCCCGCTTGCCCTCCAGCAGATCTTTGAGGGCGTATTTCACCAGACACTGGGTCAGCACCTCGGGCGTGTAGTAGGAGGCCGATTTCTCCCGATCCCGACCCGCAAGACGGTAGACGAAGCGGCCTTTGGGGTGCATCACCAGTTCGCCAGCGTCGTCGTAGACCTTTTCGTCCTCCTGGTACTGGTGCAGTGCCTCCCGCTTGACGAAATAGCCCGTGCCCAGCGGGTTGAACTCCTCGCCTGCGGGCTTCACCTCGTAGAGGTCGGACTCCGCAAAGAACCCCCGATAGGAGAGCAGGGCCTCGTAGACGGCACCCAACTGGTTGATGCCCAACTGGGCGTAGGAGACGCGGCCACGGCGGTTGTTCCGCCCACTCTTGGGACGGGTCAGGGACATCAACTCGATGACCCGCTGCAACACATGGTTGCGCAGCCGTGCTTTGCTCAGCATGGGCGTCTGTTCAGGATCGAACAGGTGGGAACGCAAAGGCGGAACCTTGAACGAGCCGTGGATCGGCTTGTCCAGTCCTGCGAACAGGGAGTCGGTTTGAAACTCATGCGCCCGTTTTTCTGGCGGCCAGCCCTCATAGACCATGCGGAACAGCAGTTGAATGGACTCGTGAAGGAAGAAGCCGTTGCGGGACTCCTCGGTGGTCAGTTGCACCATCTCCAGATCGCGCAGGGTCTCCAGGCTGTAGCCCATGCGGTAGGCGTCGGCCTTGACGGGAGCGTAACCCAGTTCGGGACGCGCCTCGATGTAGAAGAGGAACAGCAGGCGGTACATGTAGCGCAGGCATTCCAGACTGAGCCTTTCCGCCATCTCCCGACCGTAAATCTTCTCGTGGTGCTTTTCGCTCAGGAACCACACCGCCTCGTTGCCAATCAGTTCGATGGCCTCGCGCAGGGCGTACTTCAGATCCTCCGAAACCGAAAATGCGTGCTTATGAGAGTTTTCATCCAGGGTGTCCAGCAGAGAGATGCCCTCTTCGGGGCAGACGCTCTCCCTGTGCAGCAAGGCAGCCACGGCCTGAAGGGTGGAGGCTTCGCGACGCCCCAGAATTTCGGACAGGTCAAAGCGCAGCAGCCGCTTTTCGTTCCACTTGCCACGGTCGATCAACACCAATTGCCCACCAGAGGCCAGGACCACCCAACGCGGGGGTTCGTCGCGTCCAAACACGGCTTTGGTGACGATCTCTTCCAGAGAGGTGTTCAACCAATCCCGGTCGGGACGCTCGTGGTCGGGGTACTGACAGGAACAGGGCGTCAGGACCAGGGGATCGGTTTCGTCCTGTTCTGCATCCACGGCCTCCACCACCCACAGTTCGGGCGCACCGTTGCTGCGGGTCACCTCGGCGAGCAGAAAGAGTCGCTGCGCTTCATCCAGGATCTTGAGTTGGGGATTCCAGCCATACCCCAGCACAGGCAGCAGTTCAGACAGAAAGTCGCGCTGCAACTCAAGCCGGATCTCGGTTTTGCGCTCCCTCTCCAGGCGGTTGCGAAAGGCAAAGAACGATTTGCTCAACCCCCGCAACTGGGTCATGGGAGAGCGAAAGCCGCCTTCGTCCAACTCCCGCTGGTTCCAATTCGCCAACACCTCCTTGAGATCCCCCTCCAGAATCGCGGCGAGGTAGTGGTGGGTGTAAAACTCGTTTTCGTTGCTGATGCCCGTCAGATCGATGGCCATGTTCCCACCCCCTTATCCCTGCCGTCCGAAGAGGACAGCCGCCACCTGGATGTAGGCATGTTCCTCGGTGGTCATGGTCTCTTGCACCCATTCCAGATAGTCGTCAAACAACCTGTCGATGCGCCGTTTTTCCTGCTCCTTGCGGCTTTCCACAATCTGGGCCGGCAACTGAAGATCGTCAAAACGGAGTTCAAGCTGACGCAACTGCCGCCCCCGCAATTGGTCCAGGGCTGTCAGTTGCTGGTTGAGCTTGGGATTGATGGCGTTCTCGAAATCTCTGCGTCGAGCCTTCATCCACGACCGAGCCTCCTTGACAGCCTTGGGCAGCAGTTGTTTCAGGAAGTAGTCGTCCAGATAGGCCATGCGGTTGGGAAAACTGCGGGAACCCAGACCTGTGCGCGCCAACAGAGGCTCCAACGCCTCCACGTGTCGAAAATGGTCGCCATCGAAGACCACCCCGAACCAGTGGTGTACCAGGGGGTGCCCCTTGCGATTCGGCACCAATCCCGACATCAGAAACACCGTTTCGCCAACCACCAGACCGTGTTCCAGAGTGAGGACAGGGGCCTCGTGCCGCCCGAAGGATGCCAGCACCTGGTCGTTGGCCCACTGCACCACGGGGTTGAGTTCCCACAGGTAATGAATGGTTGGCCAGGCGTGCTCGTCCTTGCGGCTGCGAGCGATCTCTTTCTGGATGACCCCCTGATCCTGGGAGAGGAGGAACCGCCCATTGTCTGGCCATACGTCCTTGGGCAGATAACGAAAGCGCTGTTCCAACTCTCTGGGGGCGGTGAACTCCACCAGCCGTGTCTGCGCGTCAAAGCGCATTTGCAGGGGGCGATTCTCTCCAAGATGATTCAAAGCCGCTTCCAGATAGGCGTAGTCGTCCTCGAACAGGGTGGGCATTCTGGCCGTGCTGGATGCCGCACTGTTCCCTGCTGGTGGAGGCGTATCGCCCATGATCATGGCAAGCACGTCCCACTGCTCTTCGGGAGTGTTGTGCCGTTCAGCCTCGAACTGCTCGGGGGTCAACCCCTTTTCCATGGCCTCGGCGGTGAGTCGCTCCTCCTCGCTGATGTCATACACCCCCATGAAGGAGGCCGGATCGCCGATGTTTTTGGTGGCCTGCTCATCCTTCTGGATCAGCAGTTCCAGAATCCGCATGTCGCCACGGATCTTGGCGTTGGCGCTGCTGGTGGTCAGGTAGACGATGTGGGGCGTCTGCGTCTGGCCGTAGCGGTCGATACGGCCATTGCGCTGCTGGAACACCATCAACGACCATGGAATGTCGAAGTGGATCATGCGATGGGAGAGGTAGTGCAGGTTGATGCCCTCGGAGGCCACATCAGAGGCAATCAGCAACCGCACAGGCTCCTCGTCCTTGCCAAACGCTTCCACCACCTGCTGTTGCTCCACATCGGACATGGAACCATGCAGGATTGCCACCTGCCTGTCCTTGAGGTTGAGGTCGTTGGGCAGCAACTCGGCCAGAAATTTCAGAGTTTCGATCCGTTCGGTGAAAATCACGAGACGGTCGTTGGTCTCTTTGCCCGTCCATCCAAAATCCTTTCGAACCACCTGAATCAGACGCTGATACTTGCTGAAAGATGCGGGTGTAATGCGCTTCACATCCTCGGCCAGAGCACGCAACGCCTCGATGTCCGCCTGAAGGTCAGGGTTGCCCTGCTTTTCCAGTTGTCGGATGCGATTGCCGATGGTTTGCAGACAAGCCACCGGACTGGAGAACAGGGATTTCTCCAACGTGGTCTTGAAGAGTTCACCCGCTCCCTTGTTCTGATCCAATCGGGTGAATTGGATGTCGGTGAGAAGATCAAACGCAGCTTCCTCGAAAGGCGAGGCCACGCAAGAGGCGGTAGCGATTTTTCGTTCCTTGAAGGCTCCAGTCACCTGCGCTTGGATATCCTTCTTGAAGCGACGGATGAACAGCCCTTGAATCTCCTCCCTGGTGTAATCCTTGGGGTTGGCGATGGCCGTGGGGTCCAGCATGTTCATCAGACTGGCAAAACTTTCGGGGCTGCCATCATGGGGTGTGGCGGACAACATGATCAGGGTGTCGGAGCGGGTGGAAAGCAGCTTGGCCAGCCGGGAACGCAAAGAGACGCCACTGCCCTTGCGTTCGGCCACGTTGTGGGCCTCATCAATGATGATGATGTCCCACCAGGCGTTTTCCAGATAGGTCCTGTACTCGGCATCCTGCTTGAGCGTGTCGATGGAGATGATGGACTTGTCGAAGTAGTGGAACGGGTTGTGATTGGTGGGTATGCGGGAACGGATACGCTGAAGGCCGATGGAGTCCAGCCGGGTCAGTGGAATAGTGAAACGGCTCCAGAACTCCTTCTGGAACTGGGTGAGCATACTCTTGACCGCCGCCACCAGAATGCGCTTGCCACGACCACGCCGAATCAGTTCAGAGACCAGGATTCCAGCCTCCAGCGTCTTGCCCAGACCAACGGAATCGGCAATCAATATCCGCTGTCTGGGTTGCAAGAGAGCCTGAATGGCAGGATCAAGCTGGTAGGGCACTGCGTCCATGGCCGCACGGTGGCCGGTGTAGATGCGCTCATCGGTGGGCGGCGTCTGACGCAGCAGGCTCTCCAGGTACAACAAAGAGGCCCGATACCCGCTGGATCGGTCCTGCACCAACCTAGTGTCCGCAGGATCGAGCACCGCAATCTTGTCGTCGATCTCGGTCAGGAAGATGGCTTCCTTGTCCCTCACCAGCTCCGAGATGCCCACGACCCGCAGGGCCTGCCCACCAGTCGAGGTGTTATCCACTCGACGAATCAGCCATTCGGCATCTCGAACCAGAATACGGGAGCCTGGCGCAAATGACCTCTTTGTCCAAATCAGTTCAGACATAAAATGCGCTCCTTCAGGCAGATGATAACAATTTATATTTAATGGCAACGGAATTTGTTCTTATAGAAATTACTCAGATTAGAGGCCGCATTCAGGATCATGTCAGCATGCTTCCTCACGAGGCATTTCCCTCCGACAACGAAAAGGCGGCGTACACCTCATCTCGGTTGAGCAGGACGATCTGCTGGTGCCGGGGTTGACGTACCCCTGGATCGATGTCCAATCCCAGTCGTTTCAGGAAATAGAAGAGGAACCCCCGCCGAACAGAGATCACCACCTCCCCATTCTCCATCCCGTAATCCAGCTCAATGGCCTTGCGTTGGTTCTCGTTGAGGCCTGGATGGGGGCCAATTCTCACATCAATAACCCCGTGCCATTCCCGATCTTCCTCCGGGTTCATGTCGTGTGCCTTGGTGCCTCGGAGGCCGACGATGCGGGCCATCACGAAGTCCTTAAACGCATCGGCTTTGTGGCAGAACGCCCGTGCATGCCAGCGGTAGCCATCGAAGGCCAGGGCATGAGGCGTGATCCATCGCCACTCCGGTTCTGGAGCGCTCATGGACTGATAGCGGATCTGTAAGGCGACGCCTTCGCGGATTGCGGCCACCACCCGACGCAGCCTCTCCGGATCGATGGCCCGGCGGGGTTGTGGCAATACATCATAGGCGGGAATGGCCGCCAGCCAGCTCTCCTCGGCGGTAAGGATGCCGGATGACATAGACAGCAGGTTGGCCAGATAGCGGTCCGAGTCCGGATTCAGAAAGCGGAGTTTGAACTTGTCGGACGGGTAGTAGTGCTTGGCCCTGGTGTCGTACATGAGATTGCCCGGAGCCATCTCCTGGTAGCGATTGAAATCGGACGATGCCTGGGGAAGAGAGACCCCGAACTGCTCAATCAGATCACGACGGTTGATTTTTCCCTCCCAGTAGAGGCGGAACTCGATGAACTCCATCCGGCGTTCCACACCCCATTTGAGGTAGCCTCCTGGCCGGGTTAAATTCGGTGGTTCTATGTTTGGCATTTCGATTCCGTCTGCAAAACCTCATTGACACCCACCCATCATGCCTATACTTTCTATCCTAGGACTGCCTGCTATGGGTGGTCAATGGATTGTGTTATGCAGGTGGAAAAAATATGGGAGCGGCAAAGGCAAGATGGCAGAAAGGATCGTTTATTCAACCGAACAGGGCAGGATGTGCCCCGATTGCCATCAACCTGCCGCTGCCTGTGCCTGCAGGCGGAATGCGCCTGTTTGGCAGTCGCTCTTGGCGCTTTTGGGAAACACGCCTTGATCTCCATTTTGTCCCCGGAATCCCTGGAAACCTGGCGAACCTGAGCCTATTACCCGTTGGTCCACGGCGTTGGCCTGGTGCTGGTGGGAGTGGTGACCGACCGCGCTCCCTATCCGCAACACGCTATCCGGGCGGGATGGTTGCTTCTGGCAGGCACGGTGATCTTTTCTGGATCTCTGTACGCCATTGCGCTGATCGGGATACGGCTGCTGGGTGCCGTGACACCTGTCGGTGGCTTTTGCTTTATCTCCGGCTGGCTTCTTCTGGCCTGGTCGGTTAAACCGGTCCGGTCACAAGACGAACCGTAATTTTATGCTCATGTATTTTGCTTGCCAAACGGGAGTCTAACCCGGATCCGACATTGCCGACCAGTTCCGGGCGAAGAGTTTGCGCAGGTGTGCAGAAGATTTCAAAATCATGCTGCTGCATGCGCCAAGGATCAATTGGTAGCCAAGACGCCTTTGAACTTTGCTCCATGTTGCGCCGCAACAAAGTCTGGAGAATGAGTTCGAAACCGTATCACTTGCCCCAGCATCAGGAGTCAATGATATTCTCCCAATATCATACCGTTAAGTGGGTCGGTAATTTCCGGACCCACCCATAGCGGGTCCACAGGTTTTGGAGAATGTGGACGGAGGGAGAATGATATCCGCCCATTTCGACGCCCGCAAGTCAAAAAAATGCAACCAAAT
>JADGBU010000051.1:0-4512 GCA_015231295.1 Magnetococcales bacterium
TTCTGCATGGTGTCGAGCCAGGCGGGGAAGATGAAATGGGCATATTGATTCACGCCGTAATGGGCGGGCGGCCTGGAAAATCCCAAATAGATGGTCCAGTTGGAGAGATCCGCCGCAATGCCGTCGTAAGGGCGATAGAAGCGTGATCGATCCTCTGCGGGCAACAGCTCCCGGATGACTCTGGGGGTGGCATTGCCGAGGATCAGGCGGGCATGACTCTCCCGGGGATCGGGTTCGACCGGCTTGCCCGAGCCGATGACTCGGGCTTTCCGATGGACCACGCCCACGGCGTGTCCGTCATCCATCAGGATGCGGGTCACTTCCCGCCGGGCCAACACCTCGCCTCCCCCCGAGCGGATGAGTTTCACCAGTTGATCGCTCAACTTCTGGGAGCCTTCGTGAATATAGTGGGCTCCGTAGTGATACGACCCCTGAGCCAAGGAAAAATCGAACAGGGAGATGTGCTCCAGCGAGCTGGTGAAAAATTGCAGATTGGCGCACAGCGCGAACTTGATGGCCTCATCACTCCCGAACAGGGTGTTCAGGAAGCGGCTCATGGAAATTTTCTGGGCCGACCAGAGCGAATCCAACTGGGCCTGGGGGATGGGCGCGGGGGGCAGGGTTTCGCCGGAAGCTTCGGCCTGGAGCAGGGTGGCCTGGATATCGGCCAGATCGCTCAACGGGGTGGCTCCGAGCTTGAACTGCTGCAACAGATGGTGATTGCGGAGATTTCTCAGATGGCGAATGGTGGTGAAATAGATTCGGATCGATTTGGCATGCTGCGGAAAACGTTGCGTACAGGCTTCGATGGCGGCGTCATAGCCCCGGGGCATGATGAACTCCGCGCCGAGCAGCGGATGATGCAGCCGATAGAAGTGGCTGGCGGTGGCCATGGGCACCGATCGGGCCACTCCGAGCTTGGAGAACAGCGGCGTTTTGAAATCCTGGATGTCGAGTCCATCCATGAGACACAGGCTCACCTCCACCTGCAGATCCCGACGCCGGAAGGTGGTGGCGGCCCCGCCGAACTTGTCGTGACGTTCCAGCAGTTGCACCCGTTTGCCGCCCTGGGTGAGCAGCGCGCCGGCCACCAGTCCGCCGAGTCCGGCACCGATGATGATGGCATCGAAGTTTTGGGAGTCGGAGAGCGTCATGGTCTCTCCCGGATCGGTGGCACGTGGTGCCGCTGCGGTGCGGGAGAGGGGATCACAGGCGTTTCACCAGGCTGGCGGCGATCCAGCGATTGTCTTCGAGTTGCCACCATTTCCCATCCGGCGAGACGTTGACCACCCAAACCTTGGTCCCGCTGGGCAACCTGGCGAGGCTTTCGGAAGCGACATCCGGTTGGGCGCGGACATGGGAAAGAGTGGTGACGATTCCGATGAATTCCCGATCCTGACCGCTGGACGGGGTGGCTGTCGGTTGCGTTTTGGCCGTTGAGGAGGCCGGAGCGGTTGTTTTCTTTCTGGAAACCATCTGCGTTGCGATCCAGAGATTCTCCTCCACCCGCAACCAGTCGCCGCCATTGGGACTTTCCTCCAGTACCGGGAGCACCTCGCCGGCCTCTGCGGTACGGATCACACGGGAGCGCATGTTCGGTGCCGCGCGCAGACGGGCATCCCGGATCACCGTCACCTCTCCCAACTCGGTCGATTCCGGAGTGGCCGCCGTCGGTTGGTGCGGCGTGGCGGGGGACGGCTCGGTTTTCTGCCGGGTCGAATCGGGTTGCGTGGCCGGTTCGGAGCGTTTGGCGTCGGCGGATGCGGCGGGGGTGCGATCGGGTGGGCTGTCCGGTCGGGCCGATGGTTTGGAGCCCTGGGGCTCGGAGGATTTGAACTCATCCAGCAATTTGAGGGTTTCCGAGCGGGTTTTGCCCGAGCCTTTCGGGCGTTGCGGGGCCGGTGTCGTCGTCACCGGGCGCACGGAGGCCGGCAGCTCCTGGGCCTGAGCGGCGGCACTGGTGGCGGCGCGGACGGCGGCATTCGTTTCGGTTCGCAGCTCGGCGGGTGTGTCGAGCGCGGCGACGACGATCGGAGCCGGGCGGGTGGTGGCGATGGCGTCCGAGGGGTAATCGGTCCGGGTGCTGGGTTGGTTCGCGTTCGCTTTTTCGGTCGCGGGGCTTGCGGAGCGCGCGTTTTCCGCACGCGACGGATCGGCGGCGTCCGGGGGAGCGGCGGCGTCCGATCGGGGAGGGAGGTTTCCGGCGGCGGCGGGCTCCTTTTTGGCTCCCGACTCCCGTTTCCCCCCGGAGGAGGCCGGGGCGGGTGGTGCGTCGAGGGATTCCACCTTGGGCAGCTCGAAACGGGGACCGGTATTCAACATCTCCAGATTCAGCAGGCCCATGGTCTTGAGCAGGCCAAACTGGGCGATGGTCACATCCGCCACGGCGGCCAGGGCATCGCTTTGGGCGTTGATCAGGCCGGTTTCGCCGGAGAGCACATCGATCAGGGAACGGGCGCCGTGCAGACGCTCCTCGCGGGCCATGCGGAGAAATTCGGCGGCGATCCGCGCCTGATTGTCGAGAAATTCGGCATTTTCGCGGGTGGTGCTGATCGACTCCCAGCCGTTGCGCGCCTGTTCTTCGGCCAGTTGCCGGGCATCCGTCAGACGGCTGTCGGCGGCGGCGATTCCTTCCCGCGCCCCTTCCAGGGCATGAAATCCCGCCAATCCGAAGTTGAACGGATAGCTCATCTCCACCCGTGCGGACAACTCCTGCTGATTGCCGCTGATCCCTTCCGCATCTTCCTTGTATTTTTTCTCGACCACCGCGCCCACCCGTGGCGCAAGATCGGCACCGACCACCCGTTGCTGTTCGATCTGACTGGTGGCGAGGGTCGTTTTGGCCAGTTCGATCTGGAGGTTGCGTTGCATCACCGTTTCCAGCACCTTGTCGAGCGTTTCCGGCAGATGCTGGGTGGGATTTTGCAGTTCGTACAACCGATCCGACGGGCCGGGTTCCTGATTGAACAGCACCCGGAAATGGTTGATGGCGGTATTCAGACCGCCTTTGGCCCGGGCCAGTCGCGCCTGGGCACCCGAGAGTTGACTGCGGGCCTGCAAGGCATCGGTTTCCAGGCCGCCGCCGAGTTCCACGCGACTCTCTTCGAGGCCGGTCTGTTTGCGAATGTTGTTCACGGACTGTTCCGCCAGGGCGAGTGCCCGATAGGAGCGGAGCAGATTGATGCAAGAGGTGGCCGCATCCAGCAGCAGATCCCCTTGTTGATTGTTGAGAGTCAGTTCCGACTGCAACAGGGCGAGGCTCGCTTTGGTGACTTCGGCGTTGGTTTTGCCGAAATCCCACAGTACCTGATTGAGGGTCATGGTGAGGGTGCGGGCGGCCAGATCGGTGGGGGTGCCGCCGTTGGCCGGCTTGCGGGATTCCGGGCCCATGACCGCATTGGTTTTCAGTTCGGGAAACCATCCGCCTCGCACCTTGGAGACGTTGGCCTTGGCGGCCTGGACATCCCGGCGGGAGGCATCCAGTCGGGGATGGCGTTCCAGCATGCGTTCGGCCAGCACCCGGCACTCTTCGGCCTGCGCCGGAGCGGTTTGACCCATCCACATCGCGGCCAGCAGTGCCAGCGCGAAGCGTTTCATGTCAGGAGTCAATCGTTTTGATCCCATTCTAAACCGCGCCCATGGTTGAGATGCCAACCATTGAAAGAAAAGAGGGGGTCTGGGGGATTCATCCCCCAGGGTTTTGTTTTTTTTAAATAAAAAGTCCCAAGGGATTCGCCCTTGGATCCCACCAGGGGGATCCGTCAGCGTTCCTGGAACGTGGCATGCAGAGTGCGCAACCACGGCGTCACCAAATATTGTAACACAGTTCGACTGCCGATCAAAATCAAACAGACCACCTGCACCCCCGGATAGAGCGCGTAGCTCTGTTCCGGGCCTTCAAACCGGTTTTTGCCGGTGACGATCCGGATCCGGTAAAAGGTTTTGCCTTCGGATGTCACCAGGGCATCCGGGCTGACGCTCTCCACCTCGCCCTGAATGCGACCGAACAGAATGGCATCCTGGGAGTTGAGCGTCACCCAGACCATCTGACCGGCCCGCACATAACCGATATCCTGCACCGGCAGCTTGGCATCGATCACCAGGCGATCCTCGACCGGGACAATCTCCATCACCGTCTGTCCCGCCTGGATCACCCCCCCTTCGGTGGAGACGGCGATGCTTTTGATGATCCCATCCACCGGAGAGCGCAGGATGGTCAACTCTTGCGTATGTTGCAACTTTTTCAGCCGTTGCGCCAGCTCTTCATAATTCTGTTTCGCCTGGGTCAGCTCTTTGCGGGCGGTTTCGATGAAGTTGGCCTTCAGGGAGTCGGCCCGCTCCCGCGCCTCCTTGAGTGCCGCCTGAATCCGGGGCAATGCCGCCTTGTCCGCCGCGATCTGACCCTCCATCGCCTGTTTCTGACGCACCAGATCCAGATGGGTCATGCGGCTGGTGAGGTTGCGTTCCATCATCTTCTTGCTGATCTCCACCTGATCGGAGACCGTGGTCAGA
>JADGBU010000051.1:4652-8181 GCA_015231295.1 Magnetococcales bacterium
CGGATCCCCCTGGAGCACCAATGGATCGAATTCGGGCGCGGGACGCTCTTCGACTTCGGCGGTCAGGCGTCCCACTTCGGCCAGCAAGCCCACCAGACGACGTTTCATCTCCTCCAGATCGGCGGTGGAGCGCAATGGATCGAGACGCAGCAACGGCTGATTGCGCGTGACGCTCTCCCCCTCCCGCACCTGAATCTCCTGAATGATCCCCCCTTCCAGATGCTGAATCGCCTTGATGCGGGAGCTCGGCATCACCACGCCCTGGGCCTGGGTGGTGACATCCAGCGGCGCGACCGCCGCCCACAGCAGCAGGGAGAGGAAAAAAAAAGCGCTCAGATACAGCAGACGATGGGTGCCGCGTCGTCTGGCGGCTGAATCTTCCGGCATCATCCGCCTCCCTGTTGCCCCAGTTCGATCCGCTGGCCGGCCCCTTGCAGAATATTCTCGTCGTGGGTGGCGATGATCAGGGTCTTGCCCTGTTTGGCCAGAGCGATCAGCAGGGTGTAGATCACGCCGGTCCCCTCCCGGTCGAGACCCACGGTGGGTTCGTCGAGCAGCACCAGCGGGCCATCCGCGATCAGCGCGCGGGCCAGGGCCAGACGACGACGAATGCCCGGAGGCACCTCCTTGCCATCGTGACTCAACATCAGCTCCAGTCCCGCCGGATGCTCCGCCAGAAACCGTCCGGCTCCGGCGCGGGTCAGGAGGGCGCGCAACTGGGTTTCGCTCATCGGACCGCCGGCGGCGGCCAGAAAATTCTCCCGCAGCGTGCCGGCCAGAAAGGTCGGCTCCTGGGGCAGAAAGCCGATCTGACGCCGCCTCCATCCGGGCGCGAGCTGTCGCAGATCGATGCCGTCGAGCAGAATCTGTCCGCTGGTGGGATTCAGCAGACCGGCCATCAGATGCAGCAGGGTCGATTTTCCCGAGCCGTTGGGACCGGTGATCACGCAGATGCTGCCCGGCGCGATGTTCCTCGACAACGATGCGATCAGGGGAATCGGTCGCTCCGGCCAGTGCAGGGTGAGCTGTCGCAACTGCACCTGACCGCGACACGATTCCGGAGTGCTGCCGATTTCCGGTTCCGCCTCCACGCTCCGGGCGAAGGTTTGCGCCTGGGTCATGGTGGCTTCGGCCTTCTTGAAGGCTTCGGCCAGGGAGGCCAATCTTCCGAGGGGCGCGAACGCCCGGTTGGCCAATATGTTGGCCCCGATCAGGGAGCCCACGTCCAGGGAGCCATCGACGATCATCAGGGCTCCCACGGCGATCACCCCCACGCCTCCCACCGCCTGCACGGTCTGGGCGCGGGCGGTCATGGTACTGCCCAGCCGGATCAGTTCGTGTCGCACCAGAGCGGCCTCGTGGGCCACCGCGCCCCACCGCTCCATCAGCAAGCCCTGGCCGCGAAAATGACGGACGCTTTCGGCGGCGCGCAGGGCCGTGGCCAGCAGCGCGGCCAGTCGTTGATTCACCTCCCGCCACTGACGGACCGGCTGTGCCATCCGTTTTTGACCGTGCCAGCCCGTGATCACCAGCATTCCCATCACGCCTGCCGTCACCCAGGCCAGCGGCGGCGCGAGCAGCGCGATGATCAGCACGAACAGCACCACGAACGGCAGATCCGACAGGGCCGCCATATTGGCCGCGCCCAGGGTGTTGGCCTCCTGATCCACCCCGCGCACCATCGCGTCCAGCTCTTCGGCGGGACGGCGGCGCAACGCCTCCAGGGGGGCGGTCAGCAGCAGTCCGTACAACCCGACGCTGGTGCGCAGATCCTCGTTCTGGGAGATTTCGGCGGCCAACTGCAGCCGCATCACCCGGAACGCATATTCGCCGACGATCGCCAGCATCACCCCGACCGTCAGCGTCACCAGGGTGCTGGAGACCCCATAGACGATATAGCGGTTGAGCACATGGATCATGTAGAGCGACGAGGCGATCCCCAACACGTTGACCATCAACGCGGCGAACAGCAGCCGCATCATCGCGGGGGGGTTGCGTCTCAGCCGCTCAAGAACGATTTTCATGGGCGCGGACCGCAGACGGCTTCACGCTTCCGAAGCCGTTCACGTCTTGACGGGTTGGGGCGGCACGGAGGGCTCGAATTCATCCTCTCCCGGTCCGTCGTGCCAGATGATGTTGTTTTCATGGAATTTCTTCCAGATCAACTGCCAGAACTCCTGAATCGCGGCCTTTCTCTTGGAAAAGGGCATGTAAATGCCCACCGGATAGAACGAAACCCAACGATCGTTTTTCAGTTGCACGCCGTAATAATAGGCCTTGGGGGCGTCGGAGGGGAGTTCGTTGGGCAGACTCTTCACCTGGGCCAGACACTCCTTGATGATTTTCAGCACCAGATTCGGATCATGACTCGGATCGGTGTAGACTTCGAGATTGCGTTTGATGCAGCGGGGTTTGGTGAAGTTCTGGATCTCCGCGTCCGAGGTTTTGCTGTTGGGGAAGGAGATCAGTTGACCATCCAGAGAGGTGATGCGGGTGGTTCTCCAGGTGATGTCCGAGACCACCCCGATGCTGGTGTTGAGCCGGATGGTGTCGCCGATGTTGAAGGGGCGTTCGATGTTGAGCATGATGCCGGAAAAGATGTCCCGCAGATTGGACTGGACCGCCATGCCGATGATCATGGCCATGACGCCGGAGGTGGCCAGCATGCTGGTGATGCTTTTATCCATGACGATGGCCACCACCCCGAAACAGGCGACGAGGTAGATGAGAAGCACCACGGTCATGCGCAACACATTGGGAATCTTGCGTTGGGTACGGGTTTCCAGGGGCACCCAGATGAACCGTTCCATGGAGATGGCCGCCAGTCGGGCCGGCACGAAAAACCAGAGCACGTCGAACACCATCACCACCATATCCACGGTGGCGTTGGTGAAATTTTGCAGGCTGTAGTCGCGGGTCAGGTTGCCGAGCGTCACCAGCAGCAGGGGCCAGAAGATCATGCGCAGAAAGAGGGTCTGAATGCGCCAGAACTGTCCCCGCTCCTTGCGGTCCAGCAGTCGGGCGAGAATGCTCATCACCAAAGAGAAGATCGCCAGATAGACGAATTGATTGGTGGTGGAGAGCACATCCCGGGCGTCGAAGCGATCGGGCTTGAGGATCATGCCCGCGTCGAGCATCGAAAAGAGCGGTTGGGGCTTGCCGAAGCCCACGAAGACCGGATTGCCATCCACCCCACGGGGTTTGATCTCCTGGGAGACCCATCCGCGCATGATCAGCCAGCCGCTGGCTCCCGCCAGCACCTTGTCCCGCATCAGGGAGGCGACCATGGGATCGTGGAGATCTTCGTTGGGATTGAGCGCGGCGAGGGTCCGTTTGAGCCAGCCGTCGGAGGCCGGTTCGGCGGTGCCGTTGCCGCGTGCGGTCATTTTCGGATCCAGGGGATCGGTGGCGGCGTTGCTGCCCTCTCCGGTCTGCTGATGCATGAGATTGAGACCGAGAATATCCCCCACATACATCAGGTTGTGGCTGCCCAGAACCCGATGGTGGAACGACATACCCACCAGTTGGG
>JADGBU010000051.1:8433-20783 GCA_015231295.1 Magnetococcales bacterium
GGTTTTGTACATGAAGCGATTGTTCACGTACAAGGCCCGTCCGGCGGTCACTTCGGCGAGGAGGTTGGTCACGCCCTCTTCCCGGATCGGGGAGAGTTGGGTCATGGCCGCCACCAGATTGGCCCCATCGTACTGACCCACCATGGAGTCGCGGGCGGCGATCCCTTTGGCGTTGAAAAAGAGCGGACCGTTGAGGCCGGCAAAGGCCGACTCCACCGAATTGCGGGCGGCGAGGCGGTCGCGGAGGCGTTGCCGGAGCGGGGTTTCGGGATTTTTGCCGACCGCCTCGAACAGGGCTGAGGCGATCAGTTTGGCACTTTCGTAGGCGTAGGCGGCCACCCAGTCCGGGGCGGTCTTGTAGTGATTGGTGTAGCTGGTCTGGAACTTTTGCGCCCGGTCTCCGGAGGTGTCGAAGAGCATGGGGGTGGTCATGAGCGTGCCGTTGAGGGCGGCGGCGGGGGAGATTTTCCCTTTCCAGAGGGCGTTGAACTGGGTCAGGAATCCTTTGGAGGCCAGTTGCCGCAGACCGACGATGCGTTGTTGAATGCCGGCGGCGCGCAAGGCGGCGATCATGCGGGAGGTGCTTTCCACCTCGCCAAGCACCAGGAAGGTGCCGAACAGTTTTTTGGCCTCCACTTCGGCGACGACCGCCTTGAGATCCGCGTCGATACGGGAGGCATCCGGGGTGATGGGCCACTTGTAGAGCACTTTGGTGCCGAAGCGTTGATAGACCTCATCGAAGCTCTGGGCCAGATGTTCCCCACGGGCCGTGGCCTCGTGGAGCACGAAGACGGTTTTCTCTCCGACCACGTTCCGCAGATAGTTGGCCAGAAAGCGGGTTTCGGCGGTTTCGTCGATCAGGGGGCGGAACACCCAGGGGTTTTCCTGGAGGGCGTTTTCCGGGGTGCTGGTCATGAGGATGGCCGGCAGACCGTGATCGCCGTAGAAGGGGATGGTCCGGCTGGCGGCGGCGGTGTCCCAGTGTCCCAGGACGCCCACCACATCGGGATTCAGATCGGCCTGCTGGGCGGCCTGCATGGCTTCGGTGGGGGAGCTGCCATCGTCGAGCATCTCCGTGGCCAGCATGCGGCCATGGATGCCCCCCTGCTTGTTGATCTGCTGGACCAGCAAAGAGACCCCTTGACGCATGGCGTCGCCTTGTTCCTTGTCCGGTCCGGCGAACGGGGCGATGACCGCGATGCGCATCGGATTGCCCACCGGTTCTTTCAGAAAGAAGATCCAGACGACAAAGGAGAGGAGGCTGGCGACGAGTACGGCGATGGCCACGAAGAGCGTGAAGAGCTGTTTTTTGTCCAGGGTGGAGATCCACAGTCGAATTTTCTGCATGCTCACCGGTTCAGACTCCCTTCGGAAGTGGTCGCGGCGTATGGTTGCCCGACCGACAACGGCTGAATTGAAACTTGCAAAATGCCTGATTTTGTCCCGAACATCAAGTTTTTGGTTTTGTCTTATTTGGTTTTTTGTCGCCGTGACGTTTGTTGCGTCGCATCAGGAATCGGGCGCGGCGCGTGGAGAGGGTGCGTTTTTTTCATCCTTGACAATTGTGGGAAATAGGCTTGACTGCGGCGGTTTTTTTTATTACGTTATTGGCATGAAGTTCTGCGCACGTGGCAGAGAGTGCTTGCCGCATCGCAATAACCGTCAGGTTGTGCTTTTTTATGAAAATGAACAAGTGATAACTTGAAAGGGTTTTTGGCGAGCGGTTTGAAATCCTCAAGGTAACTCTGCTTTCCGGACTGATGGATGGGCCAGACAAACTGAATTCGTGAGTGAGAACGATTCTTGAGTGATCACAATCGTCTCGGTTTTCGTGCTGAGCCGGGCGTTCGTGGTGTGGATGAAGTATGGAAGTTTTCCCATCCCGCATATCAAAAATACAAACAAATGCGTGGAATGGGCTCTCCAGGTTTGATCAATTCGGCGATGTATCCAATTTTTATGGGAGATGAGCGATGGAAATCAATGGTGTCGATGTCGGTACTGCGGTTGATATCAGTGTCGGTGGGGATCTCACCGGTGTTCTGAGCACCACCTCGGAGCGTGATCTTTTCAAGGTGACGTTGCAGGAGGGCAATACCTATTCGTTCGGGGCGTTGGGTGACACCGAGGCGGGCAATGGTCTGGGCGGCGTGTCGGATACCGTGTTGCGGGTCTACGATGCCGAGGGCAACTTCCTGTTCTCCAACGACGACGATTACTCCGGCAGCGGCTACAATTCCTACATCCGCGATGTCACCGTCGGCAGCACCGGCACCTATTACATCGAAGTCGCCTCCTATGGCGGGTACTATTCCGGCGGTTATCGCGTGGCCGTGGTCGGCGACACCAACACCGCTCCGGTGCTGTCGGACTCCCAGGCCGTGTTGTCGATGGCCACGGTGAACGGCACCTACTTCATTTCGTCGTCGAGCCTGCTGCAGGGCTTCACCGATGCCAATGGCGACACCCTCTCCATCAGCGGCACCCCCACGGTCTCCAGCGGGACGATCTCCGCCACCACCGGCGGCTGGAATGTCACCGGTCTGACCACCGCCACCACCGTGAACGTCAGCTATCAGGTGACGGACGGACACGCCACGGTCGATGCCAGCAACAGCTTCGCGGTCGCCAGTGCCACCAACACCATCGCCATGACCCTGATGGGCACCAGCAAAGAGACCTCCGAAGATGGCGGCATGGTGGCCTATCAATTGGCGATCAACAACGCCCTGACCTCCGGCTCCATCACCGTCACCGTCACCACCCGTGACAACACCGAAGGCCGCATCGTCCAGGCGGATGGCTCCCTCGGCGACAGCCGGAGCTACACCTTCAACAGCACCAACAGCACGGCGATGGTCGAAATCAAGGGTATTCAGGATTATACCAACGATGGCACCGTCCCCTATCAGATTCAGGTCCGCTCCGCCGACAACACCTCCACCCCGGCCATGAGCGGCTCCTCCTCCTGGACCTCCGCGATCCGTTCTTTCAATGGCGGCACCACCACCAGCTATCGTTACGAAGATCTTTACAACGCCCCGGATTTCGATCCCCTCAGCGGTCGCGATCGGGATGTGCCGTTGTATCTGATCGGCGACGAAGGGCGTCCCAACGAAGATACCCTGGTGGGCCTCGATGGCAGCGACCGGCTCTATGGCGGCTACATGATCGATACCCTGCATGGCGGCATCGGTCAGGATCGTCTCTACGGCGGCTACGAGGATGACCAGCTCTATGGCGGTGACGGCAACGACACCCTCTACGGCGAGCAGGACGACGACTATCTGGCGGGCGGCGGCGGCAACGACCGTCTCGATGGCGGCATCGGGGCCGATACCCTGGTGGGCGGTGCCGGCAGCGACACCTATTATCTGACCCTCGACGACGACGGCGAAATCGAAGACACCGTGATCGAAGTGATGGCCGATGCCGGAACCGATACGGTCTACATTCCGTTCCAGGTCGCCTCCTACACCCTGACCGAGGGTGTGGAGAATGTCCGCATGAACGCGGGCTTCAGCAATACCGCCCTCACCGGCAACGCGGGCAACAACGTCATGACCGGCAACGCGGGTGACAATCCCCTCAATGGCGGCGCGGGCAACGATACCCTGAATGGCGGCTTCGGCGATGACGAGCTGCGCGGCGGCGCGGGCAACGATACCCTGACCGGCGGCGCGGGCGAGGATGAGTTCGTGCTGACCAGCACCTCCTCCACCAGTCGCGACACCATCCTCGACTTCAGCGTGGCCGATGACCAGATCGGTCTGTTGGCCTCCATCGTGCCGGCGGTGGGCGGCTCGGTGAGTGCCACCGAGTTCGTGAAAGTGAGCAGCGGCGGGGCCACCAACAGCTCGCAGCGTTTGATCTACAACGCCACCACCGGCATGCTCTACTATGATCGGGATGGCAACACCTCGGGCGGTTCGGCGCAGGTGGCCCTCGCCAATGTCGGCCAGGGTCTTGCCCTGACCTATCGGGACTTCTACATCGTCTGAGTTCAAACCGGAAGCCGGGGCCGGTTGGCCCCGCTTTCCTTTCGGGTGTGGTTTCCGGCATTCGGCCTGCGGGCCGGGTGCCGGAACGACCTCGGAAACTTTTTTCGTGACGCCTGATATTTTTTGATGATTGTGTCGAATTCATGACCTCTTCTCCCTCTTCCGCCTCTCAGCCCCATTCGGCATACCGTTGTCTGGTGAGACTGGGACGGCATCACGGTGTGGATCTGCCTGCGGATCGCACCCCCTCCGATCTGGTCAGCGAACCTTCCTTGGTCAAGCTCGCCGCGCTGGCGCGGACCATGGGACTCAAAAGTCGCGTGCTCGAAAACAAACGCTGGAAGGATCTGAAACATCTGGGCAAGGCCTATCCGGTGCTGGCCCGCATGAAGGATGGTCAGGCGTTGATTCTGGTGGGCATCGCCCCCACCGGGCCGGATAGCTTCGGCGTGGCGGTGCTCGATCCTCTGACCGAACAGAATGGCGTGGTGGTCCAGAACGAAGAGCAGTTCGTCGCGGCCTGGAGCGGCGGCCTGTTGCTGCTCAAGCGGATCTATCGGCTGGATGACGAGAATCAACCGTTCGGGTTGCGCTGGTTTTTTCCGGAGATCCTGAAACAGAAACGCCGGTTCGTCGAGGTGGCCCTGGCCGCCTTGATGATGCATATGATCGCCTTCGGCACCCCGTTGATGTTTCAGATCGTCATCGACAAGGTGGTGCCCCATCACAGCACTCAGACCCTCTATGTGGTGACGCTGGTTTTTGTGCTGGCGACCCTGTTCGACGCGGGTTTCAGTTATGTGCGGCAGAATCTGCTGATCTTCAGCACCAACAAGATCGATGCCCGGCTGGTTTCGCGCACCTATGCCCATCTGTTGTCCCTGCCGATGCAGTTTTTCGAGGCCAGCACCGCCGGCGTGCTCTCGAAACATATGCAGCAGGCGGAAAAGGTGCGGCAATTTTTGACCGGGCGTCTGTTCCAGACCCTGTTGGACGCGGCGGCGTTGCCGGTGCTGATCGTGGTGTTGATGCTCTACAGCGTCAAGCTGATGATGGTGGTGTTGGGTTTCTCCCTGGTGATCGCCGTGCTGATCGGAGTGCTGGTGCCGGTTTTTCGGGAACGGCTCAATCAGCTCTATCAGGCGGAAGGGGCGCGTCAGGCCCATCTGGTGGAGACGGTCCATGGCATGCGCACCATCAAATCCCTGGCTCTGGAGTCGATGCAGCGGCAAACCTGGGATGACAAGGTGGCCCAGACCGTGCGCATGCATGCGCGCGTCTCCCGCATGGGCGCGGTGGCCAACGTCATCACCCAGGCGGTGGAAAAGTTGATGCAGATCGCCATCATCAGTCTGGGGGCGTCCGATGTCTTCAACGGCTCCATGAGCATCGGGGCGTTGGTGGCCTTCAACATGCTCTCCGGTCGCGTCACCGGACCTCTGGTGCAGATCGTCGGCCTGATCAACGAATATCAGGAGGCGGCCCTCTCCATCACCATGCTCGGACAGGTGATGAACAATCCCCCCGAGCGACCTCCTCATGTGCGGGGAATCCGGCCCACCATCAAGGGAAAGCTGGAGTTCGAAGGGGTGAGTTTCCGTTATCCCGGAGCCACCACCGCCACCCTGGATCGCCTCTCCTTCAAGATCGAGCCGGGTCAGATGATCGGCGTGGTGGGACGGTCGGGTTCCGGCAAGACCACCGTCACCCGGCTGATCCAGGGGATTCACAATCCCCACGACGGGGTGATCCGTCTCGATGGCATCGATCTGCGTCAGTTCGATCTGACCCATCTGCGCAGCAACATCGGCGTGGTGTTGCAGGAGAATTTCCTGTTTCGCGGCACCATCGCGGAAAATATCGCCGCCGCCCGCGCCGAGGCCCCGATGGGCGAAGTGATCGCCGCCGCCCGTCAGGCCGGTGCCGACGAGTTCATCGAGCGGCTGCCGAACTCCTACAACACTCTGATCGAAGAGAATGGCAGCAACTTTTCGGGGGGGCAGCGTCAGCGCATCGCCATCGCCCGCGCCCTGATGACCCGTCCGGCGGTGCTGATCTTTGACGAGGCCACCAGTGCCCTGGATCCGGAAACCGAATCCATCATTCAACAGAATCTTTCCATGATCGCCCGGGGTCGCACCATGATAATCGTCTCCCATCGTCTCTCCTCTTTGGTGGATGTGGATGGGATTCTGGTGTTGGATGCGGGTCGGATCGTCGATTTCGCGCCTCACAAGGTGTTGCTGGAACGGTGTGAGATCTATCGTCATTTGTGGCAACAGCAGACCCGGTATGTGCGGTGATGGCCATGTTTGCGAGGATGCGGGGCAAACAGAAGAGTCAGGACAAACAGGGTCGGGGCAGCGCGCCCGGAGGGATCATCGCCCCGGACGCGCTGGAGTTTCAGCCCGCCCTGGATGAGATCATCGCCGAAGAGCCTCCCCGTCGTCTGTTGCGGGTGCTGACGCTGATGCTCGGTTTTTTCGCGGTGATGCTGACCATCTCCATCTGTTTCGACGTGGATATCGTGGTGGTGGGCAGTGGACGCTTGACCACCAGTCGTCCCACCATCGTGTTGCAACCGCTGGAGCGGTCGGTGATCCGGCAGTTGAACGTCAGGCCGGGTGACAAGGTGAGCAAGGGGCAGATTCTGGCCCATCTCGACCCCACCTTCACCCAGGCGGATGTTTCGCAGTTGTTCGTGCAGCGTCAGGCGTTGATCGCCCAGGTGTCGAGACTGGAGGCGGAACTCGGCTCTGGGGAGTATACCCCCACCGATGACAAAATTCGGGATCAGGTGTTGCAGGCCAATCTGTTCGAGCGTCGCCGCTCGCAGTACGCCTCCCGCATTCAGGAGTTCGACGAGGAGATCAATACCGAAAGCTCCTCCCTCGACGCCTTGGAAAAGGATCGCAAAAATCTGCTGCGCAATCTGGATATCGCCAAACAGGTCAAGGATATGCGCGAGTCGCTGCTGGAGTCCAACACCGGCTCCAAGCTCAACGTGCTCGACTCCGAATACTCCCTGATCCGGGTCGAGCGGGAGTTGCAGAATGTCATCAGCCGTTCGGTGGAGCGGCGGCATGCCCTCACCGCCAAGCGGGCGGCGCGTCAATCGTTCATGGACGAGTGGCGCGGGCAGATTCTGGAAAATCTGGTGAAATCCCGGCAGGAGCTGTCCCGCATCGAGGAGAATCTGCACAAGGCCACCCGCATGCAGGATCTGGTGCAGTTGACCGCCCCGAATGACGGCGTGGTGCTGGAAGTGGCGGACCGCTCCGAAGGCTCGGTGGTGCGGGAGGCGGAACCCTTGATCGTGCTGGTCCGCTCCGACGATACCCTGATCGTGGAGATCGAAATCGCCTCCGCCGATGTGGGTTATGTGCGGCAGGGGGATCCGGTACGCATCAAGATCGATGCCTTCCCTTATCAGCGTCACGGCATGCTGGAGGGCACCTTGCGCGACGTGATTCAGGATTCCAGTGCCAATCGCGCCTCCGGACAGACCGAAGGGAGCAATGCACAGCGTCCGCGTTCGGGCCTGGGGCAGTTCGCCGTGCATCGCGCCTATGTCGATATCACCAATCGGGAGTTGCAGAATCTGCCCGAAAATACCCGCTTGATCCCTGGCATGACCCTCAACGCCGAGATCAAGGTGGGTATGCGCAGTATCATCTCTTATTTTCTCTTTCCGGTGTTACGCGGTTTTGGAGAAAGCATCCGAGAGCCGTAAACGGTTTCCTGGTCGGTGTCGATCATGAGTTGACAAATTTTGATGAGGTTCGTTAAACTGCTCAGGAACCTTGTCGCCGGGCGTGTTTGTCATCGGCATGGTTGATCGATGGATTGGCTGTGTTTGAAAGATTTTATGCTTGAAAGTTCCATGGGCTTCGCTCCTGGATTCCGTTGTTCCGTGTCGTTCTCGCCCCATTCCTGTTTACAATAGGAGAATCAAGATGTTGATCAATGATGTGGACACCTCGACCGCCATCGACATCACCGTTGGCGGGGCTCAGACCGGAATCCTGAGTGTTCCTGTCGAACATGATCTGTTCCGGGTCACGTTGCAGGCGGGCAACAGCTACTCGTTCAGCCTGGCCGGCGACAGCGAGGCGGGCAACGGTCTCGGAGGGGTCGGGGATACGCTGTTGCGTCTGTATGATGTCAATGGCAATTTTCTCGCATCGAACGACGATCGGGACTATCGGGATTACGACTCCTATCTGGCGGATGTCACCGTCGGCATGACCGGCACCTATTATCTGGATGTGGCCTCCTATGGCGGCTACTTCGCGGGCGGCTATCGTCTCGCCGTGATCGGGGAGACCAATGCCGCGCCCAATCAGACGGGAAGTCAGGCGGTGTTGTCGATGGCCAGCGTCAATGCCACCTATTTCATTTCGGCGACGAGCCTGTTGCAGGGCTTCAGCGATCCCAACGGGGATACCTTGACCGTCTCCGGGACGCCGACCGTCTCCAGCGGCTCGATTGCCGCCACCACCGGAGGCTGGAATGTCAACGGACTCACCAGTGCCAGCACGGTGAATGTCGGTTATACCATCACCGATGGCACGGCGACTCTGGAGGCCTCCAACAGCTTTGCGGTGGCCGGAACCTCCAACACCATCGCCATGACCCTGATGGGCACCAGCAAGGAGACCTCCGAGGATGGTGGCATCGTGGCCTATCAATTGGCGATCAACAATACCCTGACCGCCGGTTCCATCACCGTCACCGTCACCACCCGCGACAACACCGAAGGCCGGATCGTTCAGGCGGACGGCTCCCTGGGGGACAGTCGGAGCTATACCTTCAACAGCACCACCAGCACCGCCCAGGTGGAAATCAAGGGCATGCAGGATTTCACCAACGATGGCACCGTGCCCTATCAGATTCAGGTGCGGGCCGCCGACAATACCACCACCCCGGCCATGACCGGCTCTGCGAGTTGGACCGCCGCGATTCGGGCCTTCAATGGCGGCAGCACCACCAGCTATCGTTATGAGGATCTGTTCAATGCCCCGGATTACGACTCCATCACCGGACGGGATCGGGATGTGCCGATGTATCTGATCGGCGACGATGCGCGTCCGAGCGAAGATATTTTGATGGGTCTGGATGGCAGCGATCGGCTTTATGGCGGCTACATGATCGATACCCTGCATGGCGGTGTGGGTCAGGATCGGCTCTATGGCGGTTATGAGGATGATCAGTTGTATGGCGGCAGTGGCAACGATCAGCTTTACGGCGAGCAGGATGACGATTATCTCAACGGCGGCGACGGCAACGATCGTCTCGATGGTGGCATCGGCGCGGATGTGATGGTGGGTGGAGCCGGCAGCGATACCTATTATCTGACCCTCGACGACGACGGCGAAATCGAGGATACCGTGGTGGAGCAACTGGCCGATCCCGGCGTCGATACCGTGTACATTCCGTTTCAGGTGGCCTCCTACACCCTCAGCGAGGGGGTGGAGAATGTCCGCATGAACGCGGGCTTCAGCAATACCGCCCTCACCGGCAACGCGGGCAACAACGTCATGACCGGCAACGCGGGTGACAATCCCCTCAATGGCGGCGCGGGCAACGATACCCTGAATGGCGGCTTCGGCGATGACGAGCTGCGCGGCGGCGCGGGCAACGATACCCTGACCGGCGGCGCGGGCGAGGATGAGTTCGTGCTGACCAGCACCTCCTCCACCAGTCGCGACACCATCCTCGACTTCAGCGTGGCCGATGACCAGATCGGTCTGTTGGCCTCCATCGTGCCGGCGGTGGGCGGCTCGGTGAGTGCGACCGAGTTTGTGAAAGTGAACAGTGGCGGGGCTACCAACGGTTCGCAGCGTTTGATCTACAACGCCACCACCGGCATGCTCTATTACGATCGGGATGGCAACACCTCGGGCGGTTCGGCGCAGGTGGCCATCGCCAATGTCGGCCAGGGTCTTGACCTGACCTATCGGGATTTCTATATCGTCTGACGGGAAGCGGGGTCCAGGGGCCATCGGCCCCTGGGACTCATCCCGATCGCTGAAAGTCAAAACTCTGGGGGAGGAATCCCCCAGACCCTCTCTTTTTTTTTCACCGGATCGCCCCTCGCGTCAGGCTGGCCATAACGAACGCTCGGGCCGCAGCCTCGGCTGTCCGGAACGTGCGCTCCACGAATTTCAATTGCCAAAAGCCGACAGCTATTATATGACATCGGATGGCCTGATCGATCGGATCGACGGCCCGCCGCGTTGCATGCTGGGGGGCAACCGTTCCGCCGCATCCGGGCAACGAAAAATCGTGGCATGAAATCAGAAAGGTGGCGTGTGAAAGCGGTTCGCAGGGTATTCGGGGCGTGGTTGTGGAGTGCTCTGGTGCTGTTTGGCGCGCCCGGAGAGCTTGTCGCGGCGCAGCCTGTTGCGGTTCAGCCCCCCTCCCGGGAGGCCTCCGGCGAGGCGTTGCGGCGTTGTCTGCTGGAATATGTGCAACCCGCGCGCAGTGCTCTGGCTGCCGAGTCTCTGCAACGGGCCTGTGCCCGTCGTTTTCCCAGGGAGCCCGCCGACTCCGCTGCCCTGGAGATCCGTCCCGAACGCGAAGATGAGCTGATGGCGTATGATCAGTGTCTGTTTCAGCATCTTCCCGGCGTGCATACCGATCCGAGTGCCCAGAGCATGGAACGCTTCTGCCATGATCAATTTCATCCCGGCGAGTCGGCCTCCGAGCGGTCGGCACCGGCCTCGGATATGCTGAACTGGCTGCAACGGCTCGATGGCACCGTGAAGACGCAACAAAGTCCGACCGCCGCGCCGCGCATCGAAGGGGATACTTTTGTGCCGTTGACCCCTGCCAAAGGCGGTCGGTGAAGGGAGAATCGGTCATGCGGTCCGGGAACGGGATGCGGTTGATGGCATGGATGCTGTTCGGCGTGGTGGTGCTCGGATGGCTGCTGCTGCTGCCCGAGGCCGGATGGGCGGCCAGTTGTGACTGCTCGGTGGCGGTGGATGTGGGGCATGGTCTGACGGTGCCGGGAGCGACCAGCGCACGGGGCAGGCCAGAGTTCGAGTTCAATCTGGCCATGGGCACCCTGATCCAGGAAGAGTTGGTCAAGAGTGGCATGACCCGCAGTTTTACCATCGTCAATCCGCCGAGCCTGAAAGATCGACTCCGCATCGCCGAGGAAAAACAGGCCGATCTGTTCGTGTCGGTCCATCACGACTCGGTACAGCCCGAGTATCTCCGCTCCTGGGTGATAGACGGGAGAACCAGAAAATATTGTGATCTGTTCCGGGGTTACTCCATTCTGCTCTCGCCCAAGGGCATGCAATACTCCAGCAGTCTGGAACTGGCCAAGATGATCGGCAGACGATTCCGCGCCGCCGGGTTTCTTCCCGCCTATCATCACTCCAAAAATGTGCCCGGTGGCCGACATAACATGATCGATGAGGAGTTGGGCATCTATCAGTTCGACAATCTGGTGGTCTTGAAATATGCCGTGATGCCCGCCATCCTGATCGAATTCGGCGTGATCGTTCATCGGGAAGAGGAGCTTCAGTTGCAAGATCCTGAAATTCAGAAAAAATTGATGCGTGGCGTGGTGGATGGCATCCAGGAGTTCAATGCCAGCTACTGTCTGCCACGTTGATACTCAACCGCCTTTGTCTTGATTGGGAGAAGAGCGCATGAAAAAAATGGGATGGATCGCTTTGGGCGTGTTGCTGGCGGCCTTTTCTTTGGTCCGGGAGTCCCGGGCCGAGGTGATCGCGACCGTGGATACCGTGTTCAAACTGTTGGGCCCGGATGACAAAATCTTGATCGAAGCCTTCGATGATCCCAAGGTGGAGGGCGTGACCTGTCATCTGAGCCGCGCCAAAAGGGGAGGCGTCACCGGAGGACTCGGACTCGCCGAGGATACCTCCGATGCCTCCATCGCTTGTCGTCAGATCGGCCCGATTCGTATGAAAGAAGAACTCAAGGATGGCGATTCAGTCTTCTCTAAGAGCACGTCGTTGCTGTTCAAGAAGATGCAGGTGGTCCGGTTCTTTGATAAAAAACGGAATACGTTGGTCTATCTCGTCTACTCCGACAAGTTGATCGAAGGGTCGCCGAAAAACGCCATCTCCACGGTTCCCATCATGCCCTGGCGGACGGAGTAATCCATTCATCGGGGTCCAGGGGCCATTGGCCCCTGGTGGGGTCCAGGGGCGAAGCCCTTGGAAGAAGTCCTGCCTGGATTCGAGGCCGCGCGCGCTGCGCCTTTTTCGCGAAAAGACGCGAAAAAGGCTTTTGTAAAAGCGCGCGAAAGGCAAAGTCAAAACCCTGGAGGCGTTGCCTCCAGACCTCCACCGGGGGCGATGATCGCCC
>JADGBU010000335.1 GCA_015231295.1 Magnetococcales bacterium
GGACGCATCCTGGACACCTATCATCGCCTGGTGCGGGATCTGGCGGTGGAGACCCGAAAAAAGGTGGTGCTGGATCTGGTCGGCGAAGAGACCGAAGTCGATCGCAATGTCCTGATCTCCATCAAGGAGGTGCTGGGTCATCTCATTCGCAACGCGGTCGATCACGGCATCGAACTCCCCGAAGAGCGCGTCGCCCGGGGCAAATCTCCGATCGGACGGGTGCGGTTGACCGCCGAACAAAAACAGGGACAAATCTATCTGGAGATCTCCGACGATGGTCGGGGCATCGATGTGAACCGGGTGCGGGCCAAGGCGATCGAGCGCGGCCTGATCTCCCCGGGACAGGCGCTGGAAATGCGCGACGCCGAACTGATGAAACTGATCATGGCTCCCGGATTCTCCACCGCCGAACAGGTGAGCAAAATCTCGGGACGGGGCACCGGCATGGATGTGGTGCAGGCGGCCATCGACAAACTGGGGGGGTCGGTGAACATCTCCAGTCAGCCTGGCGAAGGCTCCCGCTTCCGGTTGCGGATTCCTCAAACCATGGCCATCGTGCCGGTGTTGCTGGTCACGGCCTGCGACGAAACCTATGCCGTGCCGCAGGTCAACATCGTCGAACTGATCTCCTATCACGGGGCCGAGGTGGCCCGCAACGTCGAAGGCAAAATGCAATCGCCAATGGTCCGGGTCCGGGAACGGCTCCATCCCCTGATCGCCTTGCGTCAGGTCGTGACCCATCCCTCCCTGGCCGATTCGATGAGTCGTACCGTGGCGCAGATCCAGGCCGCGACCGAGTTGCATGTGGTGGTGGTGCAGACCGAAGAGCGATGTTTCGCCCTGGATGTGGATGGCATCAAGGAACCGGCCAGTCTGGTGATCAAACCGGTGAATCGCATCTTCTCGGATATCACGATTCTCGCCGGAACGGCGGTGATGCCGGATGGTTCGGTGTCGTTCCTGTTGAACATTCCCGAGTTGATCAGGCTGTAGATGTTTCCCATTTGCGATGTGAAGAGGAATATTCATGGATAAGAAAACGGTTATGATCGTCGATGACAGCAGCTTGGCCCGCATGATGGTCCGCAAAATTTTCTCCACCAGTTTCAAGGATTGGACCCTGTTGGAGGCCAAAGATGGCGCGGAAGCGTTGCAACTGGCGGAAAATCCGTTGCATCTGGCGTTGCTCGATTTCAACATGCCGGGCATGAACGGAATCGAACTCGCGGAAAAATTGCTGGAAAAATATCCGACTCTCGGGGTCTATCTGGTGACGGCCAACATTCAGGAACGCATGCATCAGCGTGCGGAAAGCATGGGAATCGGATTCATCAAAAAGCCGATCGCGGAAGCCAAAATCGCGGACATCTTGAAACAGATTGCCTGAACAGGTCGGTCCGGAGGGGGATTGGACGCGCAGGATGGTGTATGAATGCTAACAGCCACACACGGTCCCAACCGAGGAGCGATGAGATGTTCTGTCTGAGCGAGATGGAAGAGGATGCCTTGAAGGAATTCTTCAATATGGGGCTCGGCATGGCGGCGGCTTCGTTGAGTCAGATGGTCAACAACGAAGTTCTGCTCTCCTTGCCGCAACTCAAGGTGGTCCCCTACGAGGAGGCCACCAAAATGCTCGTGGCCAACGAAGAGGAAAAACTGGTGGCCATCCGCCAGAACTTCACCGGCGAATTGACGGGAACCGCTTTGTTGATCTTTCCGGGCGCGGAAAGCCTGGAACTGGTCCGCACACTGCTCAACGAGCAGATGCCCCTGGAAGTGTTGATGGAACTGGAACAGGAAACCCTGCAGGATGTGGGCAACGTGGTGCTGAACGCCTTCCTGGAAAGCTTTACCCAGATGATGTCGATCCAGTTCGAGTTCGAGGCCGCCGAATTCCTGAAAGGCAGCAGCAATTTTCTGTTGGACATCTCCTCCCATCTGGCCGCACAAAGACAGAGCCTCATGTCCGACGCCTGCAGCGAAAACGATCGGGCCTTTGTGCTGATGATGGATTTCAAAACCCACGACGAAGAAGAGACCCAACATACCCTAAGCGGTTTCGTGGTGCTGTTGTTTTCCCAATACTCCATGGAAATCCTGAAAAGAGAGCTTAAGGTGATTCTGGCCACCTTGTGAGGCAATCGAGCGCGGCATGAGTGAATTGGACATCAAACTGCTCGCCAGGGCACTGGATGTGAGTGCCGTGGGTATGATCCTGCTCGATCCGGAGCAGCGGATCGTCCTCTGGAACGACTGGATGGAAAAAGGCTCCCG
>JADGBU010000052.1:0-486 GCA_015231295.1 Magnetococcales bacterium
TGCACGCCGACTCCGGGGAGCGTTCCGGCATTCTGGAGCAGATCACCGGCACCGAGATTTACAGTCACATTTCCCGTCGGGTTCACGAACGTCGGCGCGAGGAGCAGCGCAAACGGGAGACGTTGGAAGGGGTGCTGGTGGGGATTCGTCTGCTGGCGGACGAGGAGGAGCGGCGTCTGGAGCTGGATCAGGCCCTGGGGATTCTGACCGACGAGGCGTTGCGCAACCGGATGGGTGAGATCGAGGGGGGCGTGCGGTGGTGGGCCACTCTGGGGCGTCTGGAGGAGGAGTTGCGGGGATTGTCCGGGCGCAAGGAGGCGTGGGAGCGGCGGTGGCAGGCTTTCGCGCCGGAGCGGGAAGCGTTGCGCCGCGCCATGTTGGCCCTGGAGGCGATGGTCCGGCACGGCGGGCTGGGTTTGTTGCGGGAAGCGCAGGAGCGGGACCGGAGCGGGCGGGAAGCCCTGATGGCGCAATGGCCGGGTGGTG
>JADGBU010000052.1:549-20354 GCA_015231295.1 Magnetococcales bacterium
GGGCGCAGCAACTCGTCATGGCTCCGAAGCTGCTGCAGGCGCGGGAGCTGGACGTGCGCATGGGGGAGAAGGCGGGACCGATCCGGATGGCCGACGAGGCGTTGACCGGACTGAAGCAGCGTCTGGCCCTCGCCCGTGAGGAGCAGGAGCGGGATCAGCGACAGTTCCGGCAATCTGCCGGAGAGCTGGAGTCGGTGCAGGCCGAGCTGGCCCGATATCCGATGGATGGCGGACTGGTGGAGCGGATGGCCGGTTTCGAGGCCCGTCTGGAGCAGTTGCAGGAGATGCGGCAGCAGTCGGGAGCGCGCGTCCGGAGTGTGACGTTGTTGACGCATCGTCTGGAGGAGGCCACCCTCGCCCTGAAAGGGTGTGAGGCCACCTGGAGCGCAGTGCAGACTCGGGTGACTGTTGGCGAGGCGCAGTTGTCGGAGAAGCGGCGGGCTTGGGACATTCTGCTGGAAGGACGGGAGCCGGGGGCGTGGCGCGGGGCGGTGACGGGTCTGCAGGAGCGTCAGACGCGGTTGGACGCGTTGTGGCGGATTCATCAATCCCGGCAGGAGACGCAGACCGGGTTGGCCGGATGGCTGCCCCGTCGCGAGGCGTTGCTTCGGGAGCGGGCCGAGCTGGAGGTGCGGTTGCGGTCGGAGGAGCAGCAGCGTTTGTCTTTGGAGGCGCGACGGGGCGTTCTGGAGGCGCGGTTGTCGGAGATTCACGCTTTGGTCAGCTTCGAGCAGGCGCGGCAGCGGTTATGCGATGGGGAGGCATGTCCTTTGTGCGGAGCCTTGGAGCATCCTTTTGCCGGGGGCGGCGTGCCGCTGCCGGATGAGACCCTGGAGGCGTTGAATCGGGTGCGACAGGAGTGGCAACAGGTTCAGGAGCGGCTTCAGACGTTGGGGCGGCGACGGGTGGAGATCGACAAGGATCTGGAGCAGATCGGCTCCCGCCTGGAGAGCGGCGCGGAGAGTCTGCGCGCTCTGGAGGAGTCGGGGCGCATGGAGTGCCTCGCCTTGTCGTGGGATGCGGCATTGTTGGACTCCGGGGAGGCGGTGCGGGGTCTGGTGGAGGAGAATCGGCAACGGTTGGCGCGTGAACGGGAGAGGGTGGTCTCCATCGATGCGTTGGAGCGGGAGCTTGGGGTGTTGCGGGAGTCGTGCGACGCCTTGCGTCAGGAGGCTCAGGAGGCCGAGCGGGCGCGCTGGAGCGCGGGGCAGCGGCATGGATCGCTGGTGCAGGAGCTGGAGCGGGCGGTCGGGGAGCGGCAGGAGTTGGGGCGGCGCGAGGCGGAACTGGTGGAGGCGTTGGATCAGGCGTTGCGGGAGTTCGGGATGGTGTTGGCGGATTATCCGGATCTGGGCGGGGTCCGGGAGGCGTTGACCCGGAGGCGGGAGCGTCGGGTGGCGGGGGATCAGCGGGTACGGGAGCTTCAGGGGGTGTTGGCGAAGCTGGAGTGGACCTTGAACCAGCGTGCCGGTCAGATGGAGCAGGGGGCGGAGAGTCTGCGGTTGCAGGAGCGTGCCCGGCAGGAGTTGGTGGATGAGCTGGAACGGTTGCGTCGGGATCGGGTGTTGGTGCTTGGGGATCGGCATCCGGATCGGGAGGAGCGTCGGCTGGCGGAGGCGGTGTCCGAGGCGGAACAGCGGGTGAATCTGCGGGTCGGGGGGTTGGAGAAGGCCCGGCAGACCCTGATGACGCTGGAGAGCGGTGCGGCGGAGTTGGCACGTTCCATGGGGATGCGCGCCGGAGAACTGGATACGGAGGAGGCGGGATTTCGCGGTGAGCTGGAGCGGCTCGGTTTCGCGGATGAGGCGGATTTTCGCGCTTCTTGTCTGCCGGAGGGGGGGCGGAAAGAGAAGAGGGTCCGGGAAAGGGCCTTGATGGATGAAGAGACCGAGTTGCGCTCTCTGGAACAGGAAAAACGCGCCTTGCTGGACAAGGAGCGGGCGCGGCGACTGACGGATCAATCGTCGGCGCGGCTGGAGCAGGCCCATCGGGTGCTGCTGGAGCGGCAACGCGCGTTGCAGCAGGAGATGGGGGCTTTGCGGCGCAAGCGGGAGGAGAACGAGGCGGTGAAGCAGCAGCGATCCGAGCAGTTGGCGCGCCTGGAGCTTCAGAAGCGGGAGTGCGCGCGTTGGGAGTCGTTGCATGGGCTGATCGGCTCCGAGGATGGCAAGCGGTATCGGGAGTTCGTGCAGGGGTTGACCTTCGAGCGGGTGTTGCATCAGGCCAACCGGCAGTTGCGCAAGATGAGCGATCGCTACGGGTTGGTGCAGGATACGGATCGGGAGCGTCCGTTGAACATTCACATAATCGATCACTATCAGGCCGGGGAGTTGCGGTCGGTGCGGAATCTGTCGGGTGGGGAGACTTTTCTGGTGAGTCTGGCGTTGGCATTGGGGTTGTCGAACATGGCCAGCCGGAATATACGGGTGGATTCCCTGTTTCTGGACGAGGGGTTCGGCACCCTGGATGAAGAGGCCCTGGAAATCGCCCTGGAGACTCTGGCCGGTCTGCGGCGGGAAGGCAAGTTGATCGGGGTGATCTCCCATGTTTCCGCTCTTCGGGAGCGGATCCGCACCCGGGTGCGGGTGATTCCCCGAACCGGGGGTAAAAGTGTTTTGTCGGGTCCGGGTTGTGCGGGTGGTGATGGAAAAGATGCTATTGGCGTCAACTGATGGGTTTTTGCGTCTCTATTGGATTTATTTGATCGGTTTTTCCATGAAATGAGATGTTGACGGATTGATGCGGGTTGTCTATCCTGTTGCGAGCCGGATTTTTGGGGTGCGATCGCCCCGTGGGGGCAGGCTCCGAACGGGATCTGAACGACGTTCAATCGACATTTCAAGGAGATCATCATGAGTCAGCGGGTTGCGGATCCGGTGCGGGAGGTGGTGTTTGTCGATTCCACGGTGTCGGAGGTGGAGGGATTGCTTTCCGCTTCCGGATGGCGCGGGGGGCTCGGGGCGGGGGGGATGGTGACGGTCAATGTGGCCCCTGCGGATTATACCGAACGCGCCAACCGGGTGATCACCGATGAGTACGGCAGAATTCTGGTGGTGGGCCATGCGGGATCGGGCTTTACCCTGCTGCGGCTCAATACCAATGGCAGCCTGGATACCTCGTTCGGCAGTCAGCATACGGGTATCGTCAGTTCGGACCTGATGGCGAGCAGTTCCAGCGAACTCGGCAGAGCGGGCAGTGTCGCCGTGCTGGAAGGGGGAGAGATTCTGGTCGCCGGAGCGGTCAATTACAGTTATGGCACCGGAACCTCCGCCATGGTGCGCTATGACGCCTCCGGCATGATCGATTCTTCGTTCGGCAACAATGGCATCTCCCTGGCACCCCTGACCGGATACTCCGGACCGGTCCTGATGAATACCGGTGTGATTCCCCTCTCCGATGGCAAGATTTTGCAATCCGGAAGAGTCACGACCGGGTTCACCGAAAATCTGGATTTCATCGGCAAGAGTTATCTGCTTCGTTATCATGCGAACGGCAATCTGGACACCTCTTTCAGCGGGGATGGTCAGGTGATCGCGGATCTCTATCCCGGCGCGGGGATGGTGGTGCAGCCGGATGGCAAGATCGTGATGGCCGGGGCCTGGAATTGGGATGTCTGTCTGATGCGCTTGACGCCCGATGGCGCGCTCGATTCCACCTTTGGCGACAATGGCAAGGTGACGACGGATATTCATAACTACGGGGGGGATACCAGCATCGGCATCGCGTTGCAGCCGGATGGGAAAATGGTGGTGACGGGATACTCCTATGCCAACTCCAACGCCCGCATTTTTCTGGCGCGTTATCACAACAATGGCACCCTGGATCTGAATTTCGGCGATGCGGGGCGGGTGATCACCAGTCGTCCGGGATCGCTCAGGGCGGGGGGGCTGGCCGTTCAGGCCGATGGCAAGATTCTGGTGGCGGGAGATTACGATGGGGATTTCGCCCTGCTGCGCTACAACAGCGATGGCTCCCCGGATATGACGTTCGATCGGGATGGCATGGTCTTTACCGACATCGGATCGCATAACGATCGGGCTTACAGCGTCACCGTGCAGCGGGATGGCAAGATTCTGGTGGCGGGTGCCAAGAATGGGGAGTTCGCCCTGGTCCGCTACCATGCGAACGGCTCCCTGGATACCAGCTTCGACGGCCAGCCGATCGAGGAGCGTTTTGGCACCGAGGGTCACGATACCCTGAGCGGTGGCACCCTGGTCGATTATCTCCATGGCGGCTTGGGAGATGATACCTACCTGGTGACCAGCCAGGACGATCGGGTGTTCGAGGATGCCGACGCTGGCAACGATACGGTTCGCACGCCCATCCCCTGGACTCTGGGGGCGAACGTCGAGAATCTGGTGCTGGAGGGGAGTGCCACGCATGGCACCGGCAACGCGGGGAACAATACTCTCACCGGCAACAGTCAGCGCAATGAGCTGCGCGGTGGTGCCGGGGATGACACTCTGTATGGTCTGGCCGGAGATGACCGGCTCGATGGCGGAGCCGGAGGAGATGCGCTGCTCGGTGGCACGGGCGACGATCTGTATATTGTCGGCAACTCTCGGGATGTGATCACGGAACTGGCCGACGAGGGGATCGATTGGGTCAAGAGTTCCCGCAGTTGGACTCTGGGAGACCATCTGGAGCATTTGACCCTGACCGGAAGCGATCTGATCGACGGCACCGGCAACGCCCTGGACAACCGATTGATCGGCAACGGTGTCGCCAATACCCTGATCGGGGGCGCGGGGAACGACATCCTCGATGGTGGCGCGGGCGAGGATGCGTTGCGGGGAGACGGCGGGAACGATGTGTATGTGGTGGGCAATGCGGGGGATCGGGTGGTCGAAAATTCCGGAGAGGGTGAGGATCTGGTCAAGAGTTCCGTGAACTGGACTCTGGGAGATCACATCGAACATCTGACCTTTCTCGGCACCGGAAACCGGGAGGGCACCGGCAACGATCTGGCCAATCGAATGACCGGCAACAGCGGTCGCAATCGGCTCGATGGCGGGGAGGGGAACGATCGACTGATCGGGGATGCGGGGAGTGATCTCCTGTTGGGTGGCAGCGGAGCCGATGATTTGCGCGGAGGGGCGGGGGTGGATACCCTGACCGGCGGGATCGGTTCCGATCTCTTCAGATATGCCCGGAGTTCCGAGGGGGGGGATATCGTGACCGATTTCAGCGCGGTCGAGGGAGACCGGTTGGAATTTGTCAGTGCCAATTTCGGCAACATCACCCTCGGCAAGTTGGCGGCGAGTCGTTTTGCCAGCAATGGCGAGGGGGTGGCCACGGCGACGACGCAGCGTTTTCTGTTCAATACCGGCAACGGGGAGCTGAAATACGATCCGGATGGCAGTGGCGCCAGGGGGGCCGTGACCATCGCCACGTTGCAAGGCGTCTCCAGCTTGTCGAACAATCAGATTTGGCTCGTGTAAGCGGGATGCGGCTCTTCCTGGCAGAGGGCGCGGCCTCTGTCGGGAAGAGCGATCCTCACCAGGCGCGGGGAACGAAGGCGGCGTCGTTGGCCATGCGCAGGGTATCCCCGGCCTGTTCGATGACGAACAGCCCCTGGTGAATGGCAAAGCGTCGGACATTCTCTTCGATCACCATGGCCGCGACCGCGCCGAAGGCCCGTTTGTCCGCGTAGATGGGCAGAAAGCTCTTGAAGGCCTCCATGCGGACCAGATGATCCTTGATGTCGTCGATGGTGAGTTTGCTTTTGACCTCCACCAGCACCACGGCATCGGTATTGACCACCAGCAGATCGATTTCGAGATGACGCCCGCCGGGCAGATCCGCCTCCACCCGTCGGCTGACCATGTGGACCGGGATGCCCCGTTCGGCGAAGAGATTTCGGCACGCCGGAGCGACCAATCCTTCGACAAACTCCCCCAATCGTCCGCCGAGCCGATCGATTTTGCGATCGGTTTCTTTCATCTGGGCGGCGTTGGCCCGGATCAGGCGATCGGTCTCCTTGAGCCGGAGATCGGTCTCCTTGAGCTGGAGACCGGTCTCTTTGAGCTGGAGATCGGTCTCCTGGAATTTGCGGTCGGTCTCTTGGAACCTCCGGTCGAGTTCGACGCGACGCTCCTGGTCTTCGCGGACCATCTCCTGAAACATCTCCCAGACATCCTTGAAAGTCACGGCTGCGGACATGATCGCCTCTCCCGGCCTGAAGGGTTTTCGATGGGATTCAGTATAACGCAGCTTTTTCCGGGATGAAACCTCAATCGGGTCAGGCGTACAGAGCGTGGATGGCCTGATTCTCCTCCTGGGTCAGTTCGAAGTCGGCAATCTCCAGATCTTCGCGCATGTGGAGGGGAGAGGTGGTGCCGGTCAGCGGCGTGACACCGATCTGGGTCAGATGGCGGAACAGAATCTGGGCGGTGGTGCGCCGATGGGTGGTGGCCAGGGCGTTCAAAATCGGATGGGAGAGCAGATGCGGATTGGCGGTCAGGGTCCAGAAGCTCTGATAGACCATGCCGTGTTCCCGGCAAAAGGCCCGAATTTCCCGATCATAGCGCGTTTCGGCGTAAAAGCGGTTTTGCACCACCGCCGGTTTGATCGTGGCCGAATCGGTCAACTGTCGGAGTTGACGCAGATCGTAACAGTTGCTGATTCCCAGTTGTCGCACGCCTCCCTGTTGCACCAGTTGTTCCATGACCTGCCACACTTCCAGGGTCTGCGCGGCGGTGGGCATCGGGGAGTGGAGCAGCAGAGCATCCAGATAGGAGGTTTGCAGATTGGTCAACGAGGCGTGAAACGATTGGCGCACCTGTTCTCCGATTGTCGCCTCGGGGTCATAGGGGAGGCGTCGGGGATTCTGTCCGGGCAGCGGGGTGAATTTGGTCTGCAAGTACAGCTCCGAACGGTTCAATCCCCGCTGCACGCAGAGGGCCACCGCCGCTCCGACGCCCGCCTCGTGGTAGTGCTTGGGCTGACAGGCAGTGTCGATGGCGCGAAATCCCAAACCGATCGCCTGCTCCACCAGACGGGCGGTCTGATCTTTTTTCCAGGCGGTTCCATAAATGATCATGGGTTTGTGTGTATTCATGGTTATGGTTCTTCTGTGATCGGGATTGCCCGCAGGGGGGGAAGGAGGCATCATGGAAACAGTATCCGGGGGAAGGTGGTCGATTGTCCACAGATATTTGCCCGGGTTCGGAGACGGAAGCGGCGGAATCCGGTGGTGGAGGGGCTTTTCGAGGGGATGCGGGCGGTTTCGGGTGTGGATGCGTGACGATGGTGTGCAATCATCCCCGAGAAAGGGCGCGATTGCTGGCCGAGGCGTGACCATATCGGGAACGAAGGATGCAGGAATATAAAGAAGCCGTGAAAAAAATTCGGGAATCCGGCTCCATGTCTTGAAAAAAGACGACAATGCCTCCATTATGGAGCCCGTTTTCATGTAGCATGGGGTGCCATCCGGTCAATATTGCGCGCTATACCTTGAAAAATCGGATATTTTCTTCGATCTGAGAGACGGTATATGCTCGCATTAAACACGGATAATTGGTGTGGATAGTCGCATGACATCGATTCGCAGGAGGGACTCTTGAGTCAATCCACAGGGGGACAATCCCCGCATTCGTACCGGCTGGAACAGTGGCAACAGGCTGCGGCCCAGGCGTTGGGCGGCGAGGCGGTGGCGGATTTGACCTGGACCGGTGCCGAAGGCATCCCCGTCGCGCCCTTGTATACCCGCGAAGCGGTCGAGGCACGCCACTGGGACGCGGAAACCATGCCGGGCCTCTCCCCCTATGTGCGGGGGCCCTATCCCACCATGTACGTCAAACGGCCCTGGACCATCCGGCAATATGCGGGCTTTTCCACCGCCGAGGCCTCCAATGCCTTCTATCGTCAGGCGTTGGCCGCCGGAGGGCAGGGGATTTCGGTGGCTTTCGATCTGCCGACCCATCGGGGATATGATTCGGATCACCCGGAGGTGGTGGGAGATGTGGGCAAGGCCGGCGTGGCCATCGATACCGTCGAGGATATGAAAATTCTCTTTTCGGGGATCGCCCTGGATCGGGTCTCGGTTTCGATGACCATGAATGGGGCCGTGCTGCCGATTCTGGCCGGATATGTGGTCGCCGCCCGGGAACAGGGGGTGGCCGAAGCCCGGTTGAGCGGCACCATCCAGAACGATATTCTCAAGGAGTTCATGGTCCGCAACACCTATATCTATCCGCCCGCCCCTTCGATGCGCATCGTCGGCGACATCATCGCCCACGCTTCGGCGACCATGCCCCGTTTCAATCCGATTTCGATCTCCGGCTATCACATGCAGGAGGCCGGAGCCGATGCGGCCCTCGAACTGGCCTATACCCTGGCCAATGGCAAGGCCTATGTGGAAACCGCCCTGGCCCGGAAACTCGATGTGGATGATTTCGCGCCCCGTTTGTCGTTTTTCTTCGGCGTCGGCATGAATTTCTACATGGAGATCGCCAAGCTCAGAGCGGCACGGCTGTTGTGGCAGCGGATCATGTCCGGGTTCCAGCCGAAAAATCCCAAATCCAGCCAGTTGCGGACCCATTGTCAGACTTCGGGCTGGTCGCTGACCAGTCAGGATCCGCATAACAACGTGGTGCGGACCACCGTCGAGGCCATGGCGGCGGTTTTCGGGGGCACCCAGTCGTTGCACACCAACGCCCTGGATGAGGCCATCGCCCTGCCGAGCGAATTCGCGGCCCGCATCGCCCGCAATACCCAGATCATCTTGCAGCAGGAGGCCCATCTGACCCATGTGATCGATCCCTGGGGCGGATCCTATCTGATGGAGAGCCTGACCCACGATCTGGCCGAAAAAGCCTGGACGCTGATCGAGGAGATCGAGGCGGCGGGAGGCATGGTGGCCGCCATTGCCCGGGGTCTGCCGATGCGTCGCATCGAAAGTGCCGCCACCCGCAAGCAGGCCCGCATCGATCGGGGGGATGAGGTGATCGTGGGGGTCAACCGCTATCGTTGCGCCAGCGAGGAGCCTCTCGACGTGTTGGTGGTGGATAATCTGGCGGTGCGGGAGGCCCAGGTGCAACGACTGGCGCAGGTGCGTGCCGATCGGGATCCGGCGGCGGTCCGGTCGGCTCTGGAGGCTCTGACACGGGCCGCCCGCGAGGAGCAAGGCAATCTGCTGGCGTTGTCCATCGAGGCCATGACCGCGCGGGCCACGGTCGGCGAGGTGAGCGATGCCCTGGCGGAGGTCTACGGACGTCATCGTCGTCACATCGGCGGCGTGAGCGGGGTCTATGGCGCGGATTGGCAGGGGGATGCGGTGTGGCAGAAACTCTCCGGCGCGGTGTTGGCGTTCGAGGCCCGGACCGGGCGTCGGCCCCGGGTGCTGGTGGTCAAGCTGGGTCAGGATGGGCATGACCGGGGTGCCAAGGTGATCGCTTCGGCCTTCGCCGATGCCGGTTTCGATGTGGATATCGGTCCGCTGTTCCAGACCCCGGAAGATGCCGCCCGTCAGGCGATGGAGAACGATGTCCACGCCATCGGGGTGTCGAGTCTGGCCGGAGCCCATTCCACCCTGTTGCCCCTGTTGATGCAGGCTCTCGAACGGGAAGGGGCCGGAGAGGTGGTGGTGGTGGCCGGCGGGGTGATTCCGCAGCAGGATCATGCCGCCTTGCGGCAGATGGGCGTGGCCGACATCTTCGGACCGGGCATCTCGGCGGTGGAGGCGGCGCAACGGGTGTTGGCGGCGATCGTGGATCGTCTGCCGCCCGAGGCGGGTTAAACGCGGGTCGAATCGTGAAGCCAAGGCGGGGTCTGGATTCGGAGGGGGTGGAAGGGCTGGTCGCGGGGATTCGGGGCGGTGAACGGCGCGCCCTGGCCAAGGCCATCACCCTGATCGAAAGTCTCCGGGTGGAGGATGACCATCCGGCGGCCGCGCTGCTGGAAGCCCTCGCGTCGGGGTCGGGAACGGCGTTGCGGGTGGCCATCAGCGGACCGCCCGGAGCCGGGAAGAGTACCCTCATCGAGGCGTTGGGATTGCGGGCCGTGGCCCATGGCATACGCACGGCGGTCTTGACCATCGATCCTTCGTCCCGGCGCAGCGGGGGCAGCATTCTGGGGGACAAGACCCGCATGCCCCGTTTGAGTGTCCACCCGTTGGCGTTCATTCGTCCGAGTGCGGCGGGGATGACTCTGGGAGGGGTGGCCCGTCGCACCCGCGAAACCATGACCCTGCTGGAGGCCGCCGGTTTCGGGCTGATTCTGGTGGAGACGGTGGGGGTGGGGCAGAGCGAAACCGAAGTCGATGGCATGGTGGATCTGTTCGCGCTGGTGTTGCTGCCCAACGCGGGAGATGAGTTGCAGGGGATCAAGCGGGGCATCATGGAGCTGGCCGGATTGGTGTTGATCAACAAGGCCGATGGTCTGTTCACCGCCGCCGCCGAGTTGACTCAGGCGCAGGTGCGCGCCGCGCTGCCGCTGCTGCATCGGGATGAGGCGGAAGGGGGATGGCAGCCACGGGTGTTGTTGGTCAGCGCGCTGGAGGAGCGGGGCATCGAAGAGGTGCTGGAGTCGATGTTGGAGTATCGGCGCGTGATGACCGCCAGCGGAGCCTTGACGGAGCGGCGATTGTCCCAGGCGGGCGTCTGGATGTGGGATCGGGTGCATGATGGCCTGCGTCGGCAATTTTTGAAGGATCCGGAGGTGCGGCGGCTGGTGGGGGAGCTGGAACCTTCGGTACGACGGGGAGAGGTGGGCGCGGTTGCGGCGGCAGAGCGTCTGTTGCAGGTTTTTTGCGGTGGCGGGAACGGGAATCATGTGGGAAATCATTGATGAATTGGATCGATTGCGCGCTCAGGCCCGTTTGGGCGGTGGCGTGGAGCGGATCAAGGCCCAACATCGCCGGGGCAAGCTGACGGCCCGCGAGCGTCTGGAAGTGTTGATGGATCCCGGCTCCTTCGAGGAGCTGGATATGTTCGTCGAACACAACTGCGCCGATTTCGGCATGCAGGATTCCCACGTGGCCGGGGATGGGGTGGTGACGGGTTTCGGCACGGTCCATGGTCGTCGGGTGTTTGCCTTTTCTCAGGATTTTACCGTCTTCGGCGGCTCCCTGAGCGAAAGCAATGCTAGAAAAATATGCAAAATTATGGATATGGCGGTTCATGTCGGGGCTCCGGTCATCGGCATCAACGACTCCGGCGGGGCGCGCATCCAGGAAGGGGTCGCCTCTCTGGCCGGATACGCCGAGGTGTTTCAGCGCAATGTGCTGGCGTCTGGCGTGGTGCCGCAGATCTCCGCCATCATGGGACCGTGCGCCGGTGGGGCGGTCTACTCGCCGGCGTTGACCGACTTCATCCTGATGGTCAAGGATACCTCCTACATGTTCCTCACCGGACCGGAGGTGGTCAAAACCGTCACCCACGAGGAGGTTACAGCCGAACAGTTGGGCGGGGCCGTCACCCATGCCACCCGCTCCGGGGTGGCCGATTTCGCCTTCGACAACGATCTCAATCTGCTCAAGCAGTTGCGGCGGCTGTTGTCGTTTCTGCCCTCCAACAATCGCGCCGCGCCCGAACGCATCGCCACCGGAGATGATCCCCGTCGTCAGGAGCACTCTCTCGATACCCTGGTGCCCGATGATCCGCTGCGCCCCTACGACATGAAAGAATTGATCGAAAAGGTGGTGGACAACTACGATTTCATGGAGGTCCAGTCGGGTTACGCCAAGAACATCGTGGTCGGCTTCGCCCGCATGGATGGACATACCGTGGGCATCGTGGCCAATCAACCGCTGGTGCTGGCGGGCTGTCTCGACATCGCCAGCTCGGTGAAGGCGGCCCGGTTCGTGCGTTTTTGCGACTGCTTCAACATTCCGCTGGTGACGTTCGTGGATGTGCCCGGTTTTCTGCCGGGTCTGCAACAGGAGTTGGGCGGGATCATCAAACATGGGGCCAAGCTGCTGTTCGCCTTCGCCGAGGCCACCGTGCCCAAGGTGACGGTGATCATCCGCAAGGCCTATGGCGGAGCCTATGACGTGATGTCCTCCAAACATCTGCGGGGTGATCTCAACTATGCCTGGCCCAACGCCGAAATCGCCGTCATGGGTCCGAAAGGGGCGGCGGAGATCATTTTCCGCAACGAGATCCGTTCGGCGGATGACCCCGAAGGCAAACTCAAGGAGGTCAGCGCGGCGTATGCGGCCAACTTCGCCAATCCCTTCATCGCGGCCCGCAAGGGCTTCATCGACGATGTGATCATGCCCCACGATACCCGTTTCCGGGTGATTCGCGGATTGCAGACCATGATGGGCAAACAATTGTCCAATCCATGGAAAAAACACGATAATTTGCCATTGTAGCCGGGAGTGCGAGCATGCAGAGGATCTTGATCGCCAATCGCGGCGAAATCGCCTGCCGGATCATCCGCACGGCGCGTCGCATGGGCATTGCCACCGTGGCCATCCATTCCGATGCCGATCGCGATGCCTTGCATGTGCGGCAGGCCGATCAGGCGGTCCGGGTCGGACCCGCCGCCAGTGCCGTTTCGTATCTGTCGGTGGAGAATATTCTGGCGGCCATCGGGCAGACCGGAGCCGACGCGGTGCATCCCGGTTACGGGTTCCTGTCGGAAAATGCCGCCTTCTGCGAAACGCTTCAGCAACGGGGCATTCGTTTCATCGGTCCGGGTCCGGGGGCCATCCGGGCCATGGGAGACAAGATTCAATCGAAAATTCTGGCCCAGGCCGCCGGGGTGAATACCATTCCGGGATGCAACGCGCCCATCACCGATGCCGATCAGGCGGTGGAGGTGGCCCGTGGCATCGGCTATCCGGTGATGATCAAGGCGTCGGCGGGCGGGGGCGGCAAGGGGATGCGTCTGGCCCGTCACGACGGCGAGGTGGTCGAAGGCTGGAAATCCGCCGCCAGCGAAGGACGCAATTATTTCAAGGATGATCGGGTCTTCATCGAAAAATTCATCGAAAAACCCCGACATATCGAAATGCAGATCCTGTGCGATGCCCATGGAAACGGGGTCTGGCTCAACGAACGGGAGTGCTCCATCCAGCGACGCAATCAGAAGGTGATCGAAGAGGCTCCCTCCTCGTTCGTCGATGCCCGGATGCGCGCCGCCATGGGCGAGCAGGCGTTGTCGCTGGCCAAGGCGGTGGGCTACGAGTCGGCGGGCACCGTGGAGTTCGTGGTCGGCGGGGATCGGCAGTTCTATTTTCTGGAGATGAATACCCGGTTGCAGGTGGAGCATCCGGTCACGGAGTTGATCACCGGGCTCGATCTGGTGGAACAGATGATCCGCGTGGCCCGTGGGGAACCGTTGCGTTTCACCCAGGCCGAGGTGGGCCTGCGGGGATGGGCCATGGAAAGCCGCATCTACGCGGAAAATCCCTATGCGGGCTTTCTGCCCTCTTCGGGACGGCTGGTGCGTCATCAGCCCCCGGAGGAGAGCGATCGGGTGCGGGTGGATACCGGCGTCTTCGCCGGAGGCGAGGTATCGATCCATTACGATCCGATGATCGCCAAGCTGATCACCTGGGGGGAGGACCGGAATACGGCCATCGCCACCATGCGTTCGGCGTTGGACAACTATCTGATCGATGGGTTGGCGCATAACATCGACTTTCTCAACGCGGTGATGGGGCATCCCCGGTTTCAGGCCGGAGAGATCACCACCGCCTTCATCGCCGAAGAGTACGCCGAAGGCTTCGAGGGCGCGCCGTTGACCCCGGAGCTCAAGCACTTTTTCGCTCTGGTGGCGGTGAGCATCGAACAGGCCGAAGAGGCGTTGCTCTCGCCGCCGCCGGCCCGCGAAGAGTGGGTGGTGATGATGGGAGGCGAGGCGATCCGCCTGACGGTGGAACATTGCGAAGGCGACAATCTCATCACGCTGGCGGACGGCACGCGGCTGGAGGTGGGCAAGGCCTATCGACCCGGCAACCGGCTGGCCACCTTCATGATCGAAGGCGAACCCCGTACCGTGCGGATCCGTCGCATCGAGGGGGGCTATCAACTGGCCCACGGCGGGCGTCGGGTGCAGGTGACGGTGTGGCCGTGGCGTCTCTACGAGATGGCCAAGCGCATGCCGGAAAAACGTCGCGCCAGCAGCTCGAAACGGTTGATCACCCCTATGCCCGGACTGGTCCGGCAGGTGATGACCGTGGCCGGTCACAAGGTGTCCCAGGGCGATCCGTTGTGCGTGCTGGAGGCGATGAAAATGGAAAATACCATCCGCGCCGAAAAGGATGGCGTGGTGGCGGTGGTGCATGTCCGGGCCGGTGATACGGTGGAGGCCGAAGCGGTGTTGTTCACCTTTGAATGAGGAGTCTGACCTGGTGATCGGACGGTTGAATCATGTGGCCATGGCGGTGCCGGATCTCGACAAGGCGGTGGCCACCTATCGGGAGATTCTCGGGGCGCGGGTGGATCCGCCTTGCGATCTGCCGGAGTTCGGCGTGACGGTGGTGTTCGTGCGTCTGCCCAATACCAACGTCGAACTGTTGCATCCGCTGGGGGAGCGTTCGCCTTTGACGCGCTTTCTGCAACGCAATCCTTCGGGCGGGATGCATCATGTCTGTTACGAGGTGGCGGATATTCGGGCCGCCGTCGAACAATTGCGTGTCCACGGTCTGGAGGTGCTGGATCCGGAACCGAAAATCGGCGCGCATGGCAATCCGGTTGTTTTTCTCCACCCGAAAGGGATGGGTGGAGTTTTGGTGGAGCTGGAACAGGCCAGCCGAAATTCTTGATTCTAACAGGGAGTTGAAAAAATGAGTGGAATTGTGATCGTCTCTGCTGCGCGTACCGCCGTTGGAGCCTTCGGTGGCGGATTGAGCGCGGTGCCCGCCCACAAGTTGGGCGAGATCGCCATTGTCGAGGCTCTGAAACGGGCCGGGGTCGCGCCGGCGGATGTTTCCGAGGTGGTGATGGGACAAATTCTTTCCGCTGGCGCGGGACAGAATCCGGCCCGTCAGGCGGCGGTCAACGCGGGCATCCCCGCCGAAAAGACCGCTTATGGCATCAATCAACTGTGCGGCTCCGGATTGCGCGCCGTGGTCAACGGTTATCAGTCGATCTCGATGGGTGACGCGGAGATCGTGGTCGCGGGTGGTCAGGAGAGCATGAGTCTGGCGCCTCATCTGCTGCATCTGCGCAACGGCACCAAGATGGGTCCCGCCGAAATGCAAGACAGCATGATTCGTGATGCGCTCACGGATGCGTTCCACAATTATCACATGGGCAATACCGCAGAGAACGTGGCCAAGAAGTGGGGCCTGACCCGCGCCGAACAGGATGCCTTCGCCGCCGCTTCTCAGCAGAAGGCGGAAAAGGCGCAACTGGAAGGCCGTTTCAAGGAAGAGATCGTGCCGGTGGTGATTCCGGGTCGCAAGGGCGATGTCATCATCGATACCGATGAGCATCCCAAGCACGGCACCACGGTGGAAACCCTGGCCAAGCTGCGCGCCGCCTTCGACAAGGAAGGCACGGTGACGGCGGGCAACGCTTCCGGCATCAACGATGGCGCGGCGGTCGCGGTCCTGATGAGCGCGGATAATGCCGCCAAGCGCGGATTGCAGCCTTTGGCGCGGATCGTCTCCTGGGCCTCCTGCGGTGTGGATCCGGCGATCATGGGCACGGGTCCGATTCCGTCCAGCCGTCTGGCTCTCGCCAAGGCGGGCTGGACGATCGATGATCTCGACCTGATCGAAGCCAATGAAGCCTTCGCCGCTCAGGCGTTGGCGGTCAACAAGGACATGGGTTGGGATCTGTCCAAGGTGAATGTGAATGGTGGCGCGATCGCGTTGGGTCATCCGGTGGGGGCTTCCGGCGCGCGCATTCTGGTGACGCTGCTGCACGAAATGAAGCGTCGCGATGCCCGCAAGGGTTTGGCGACCCTCTGCATCGGCGGCGGCATGGGTATCGCGCTCTGCGTGGCCCGGGACTGAGTGGAGGATTGGGGTCCAGGGGCCATTGGCCCCTGGTGGGATCCAAGGGCGAAGCCTTTGGGACTTATTCTTTCGTTTCTGGCGCGCTTTTACGAGAAGCGAATGGCGCAGCCATTCGCGTAGCGCGCCCATCAGGCCGCCGCAGGCGGCGCAGGATGGGGCAAACGGAGAGCCTGCCAAAACGAAACCCCCAGAAAATCTGAAAAAACAATGCCTGAAAGTCAAAACCCTGGGGGAGGAATCCCCCAGACCCTCTCTTTTCTTTCAATGATTTGCACACATCCACTCCGGGGGTCACGATGGAGCCTGTGAACGAGGTCTTGCTGCTGGAACGGGATGAAACCGGCACCATTCATCCCCGTGTCACCACGCTGCCGTTGTCCGAACTGCCCCCCGGAGAGGTGCTGGTCCGCATCCTCCGTTCGGGGATCAACTACAAGGACGCCCTGGCGGTCACGGGCAAAGGTCCGATCATCCGTCGCTTTCCGATGATCCCCGGAGTCGATCTGGCGGGTGAGGTGGTCGCCTCGGACCATCCGGAATGGCGTCCGGGAGATCGGGTGCTGTCCACGGGACATGGGGTGGGGGAGAGCCGTCATGGGGGCTTCGCCTGTTATGCGCGCCTGCCCGGAGAGTGGCTGACGCCCATCCCGGAATCCCTGGATGCCGAACGGGTGATGATTCTCGGCACCGCCGGACTCACCGCCATGCAGGCGGTATCCGCCCTGGAGGCGGGCGGCGTGCAGCCCGAGCGGGGTGAGGTGCTGGTGACGGGTGGCACGGGCGGTGTGGGAGGATGGGCCGTGGTACTGCTCAGTCGGTTGGGCTATCGGGTCTGCGTCGCCACGGGACGCCTGAATCATGCGGAGCATCTGCGTCAACTCGGCGCGGTCGAGGTGATCGATCGCGCGACGTTGACCGCTTCCACCAAACCGCTGGAGGCCCAACGCTGGATGGGAGCCATCGACGTGGCCGGCGGAGCCACTCTGGCCGGAGTGCTCAAGCAGATTCATCATGGCGGCACGGTGGCGGCCTGTGGTCTGGCCGATGATTCGACCTTGCCGACCTCGGTATTCCCTTTCATTTTGCGTAACGTCCGGCTGCAGGGAATCGATTCGGTGATGATCGACGCGCCCACGCGACAACTGGCCTGGAAACGAATGGCACAACTGATTCCAGAGGATGTTTATCTCCGCCTGGTCGATCGCACGGTTTCGCTGACGCAAACGCCGACAGCCTGCCTGGAACTGTTGGCGGGTCGGGTCCGGGGTCGGGTACTGGTCGATCCCTTTCAACAATGACTCTCATGAATGCAGCCGTCTCCGGCTGTCGAGGAGGAAGTGCCGCTTATGAACAATCAAGAGCGTTATGACGAGATGTATCGTCGTTCCATCGAAGATCGGGAAGGATTCTGGCGGGAACAGGCCTCCTTGATCCATTGGCATAAACCGTTCGATCGCGTTCTCGACTACGACAATCCCCCCTTCGCGCAGTGGTTTTCCGGTGGACTGACCAATATCTGTTACAACGCGGTGGATCGGCATCTGGAAGAGCGGGGCGATCAGACGGCGATCATCTGGGTTTCGACCGAGGTCGATGAACGGCAGCGGATCAGCTATCGGGAGCTGTACCGACAGGTCAACGAGATGGCCTCGCTGCTGCTGGAAATGGGTATCGGCAAGGGGGATCGGGTCTTGATCTACCTGCCGATGATCCCGGAAGCGATCGTGGCCATGCTGGCTTGTGTGCGGTTGGGTGCGATTCATTCGGTGGTCTTCGGAGGATTTGCCGCGTTGGCTTTGGCCTCGCGCATCGACGATGCCAGCCCCAAACTGATCATCACCGCCGACGCCGGCATGCGCGGCGGCAAAGTCACCCCCTATAAACCGTTGCTGGTCGAGGGTCTGGCGGCTGTCACCGTGGAACGGCCCCAGGTGCTGGTGCTGAACCGGGGATTGGCCGCTCCCCCTTGCCCCATCGACGGGGAGGTCGATTTCGCCACCGCCATCGCCCGTCACGCGGGCCGGATCGTGGAGCCGGAATGGGTCGAATCCGCTCATCCCTCCTATATTCTCTATACTTCCGGCACCACGGGTCGTCCCAAGGGCGTGCAGCGGGATACCGGCGGCCACATGGTGGCCATGCGTCAGTCGATGAAACACATCTATGGCGTGGAGCCCGGAGAGGTGATGTTCTCCGGTTCCGATATCGGCTGGGTGGTGGGTCACTCCTATATCGTCTACGCCCCGCTGCTGACCGGTGCCACAACCATTCTCTACGAAGGTCTGCCGATTCGTCCCGATCCGGGCATCTGGTGGTCGCTGGTGGCCGATTATCGGGTCAACTGCCTGTTCACCTCCCCCACGGCCATTCGTCTGCTCAAGAAAACCGGTGCCGAGTGGATTCATCTGCATGATCTTTCGTCGTTGCGGAGCCTGTTTCTGGCCGGAGAGCCCCTCGACAAGGAAACCCATCGCTGGGTCACGGAAGCGTTGCGAATTCCGGTCGTGGACAACTATTGGCAGACCGAAACCGGTTGGCCGATTCTCACCAATTTCGCCGGTCTGGGGTTGATGGAGCTGAAATTCGGTTCTCCGACCAAACCGGCCTTCGGCTACGAAACCGTGCTGCTCGATGAAAGCGGAGCCGTTCAGGGGGCCAACGCCAAAGGTTCCCTGATGATCCGGCCTCCCCTGCCGCCGGGTTGCATGACCACCATCTGGGGCGATGACGCCCGGTTCGTGAAGACCTATTTTTCCAGTGCCCGGGAGATGCTCTACGCGACCTTCGATTATGCCATTTTCGATGAGGATGGATACTACTTCATCATGGGCAGAAACGATGATGTGATCAACGTGGCGGGTCATCGTCTCGGCACCCGCGAGGTGGAAGAGGCCCTTTGCACGCATGGCTCGGTGGCCGAGGCGGCGGCGGTGGGCATCAAGGATGATCTCAAGGGGCAGGAGATCGAAGCGTTTGTCGTGCTGATGAGCAATGCCCCGGTTCCCACCGAAGAGGAGTTGAAAGCGGTGGTGGCCCGTCAGATCGGCGGCATCGCCAAGCCCAAATTTTTGCATGTGGTGCCGGGCTTGCCGAAAACCCGATCGGGCAAGGTGATTCGTCGGGCGATTCTGGCGATCGCCGAAGGTCGCGATCCGGGCGAGTTGCCCACCATCGAAGATGCCAAAATGTTGGAAGTGATCCGGGATGCGGTGCAACAACGCTGATTGCGGATGATCCCGCCGCACCGGGACCGCTCGTCCGTGGATGCCCACGATGTGAGGATCCTGCGGACGGTGGAACAATTTCCATTGACTGGATGGATCGAAGAAGGTATGATCGGCTCTTGTCAGTTCGGGAAGGATTGGAAGTACACTCCGTATCCTTCCTCCGCGCAAGCGGGCGGCTAGCTCAGCGGGAGAGCACTGCCTTCACACGGCAGGGGTCACAGGTTCAATCCCTGTGCCGCCCACCAAATAAATCAAATACTTAAGCGGCCTTTTCGGGACTCCTGGAAAGGCCGCTTTTGGGTTTAAGTCCGTATTAAGTCCAAAATCCAGAAAAGGCATTGCGTGATTCCCTGTGCAAATTTGGAGAGTTCCCCTTTTCAGGGGATTTTGTAATTTTGTCTGAAAATTTTTAAATTGAAGGGCTGGGTTGGGAGGCAATGCGGAGGGTTTGCGATGCGGTTTGTCGCAATGACAAACAACACTGCATTTTGTAAGATATTTTTTTATTGCAACACCGTATATGTTTTAATTAATCAACACCTTGAAAAAAATAATAGTCTACTATGCCCTTAACAGTCCGTTGATAAAATATGAATCATCTGATATACTGTTGCCATTGAACCTGACAGGAGGGAGAGATGGCGCTGGGACAGATGGGTGGG
>JADGBU010000336.1 GCA_015231295.1 Magnetococcales bacterium
CCGCAACGCTCGAAGGATCGGTGGACCCGGAGACTCTGAAACAGTTGTCCCGCGCCATCTCGCACTATCGGTTCGAGCAGGCGCGGGAGGTGATCGACCACGCCTTGCAGGAGAAAGCGAATTGATTTATAAAAAAATTTGGATAAACCTTCTCTCGCACCGGCCCCCATGCCCGAACCCGCGCTCATCCTGATCGTCGATGACACCCTGGACAATCTCCGGGTTCTGACCGGCATCCTGAAACAAGAGTACCGCATCAAGGTGGCCACCGGAGGCGAAGAGGCGTTGCAACTGGCCCGCGCCGCCACGCCGCCGGATCTGATCCTGCTGGATATCATGATGCCGGTGATGGATGGTCACGAGGTGTGCCGTCAACTGAAGGCCCAGGAGGAGACCCGGGATATTCCGGTGATTTTCGTCACCGCCAAAACCCATGTCGATGACGAAACCCTGGGACTCGCCCTGGGCGCCGTGGATTATATCCTCAAGCCGATCAGCCCGCCGATCGTGCTGGCACGGGTGGCCACCCATCTGCGTCTGGCGCGATTCTTACGCGAATCCCGACAGATCACCCTGGAAACCCGACAGCATCTCGCCCACGAAACCCTGGCCCGCACCCATGCCGAACAGGTCCGGCAGCGGATCCAGGAGGGCAAATCGGCCCTGATGCCGCTGCTCGGCACCTCCCTGAAACCCCTCTCGCTCCACGAACAGCTCGATGCGGCACTGCACATCATCAGCACCCTGCCCTGGTTGTCGATCCAATCCAAGGGGGCGATCTTTCTCGCCGACGCCGATGGCTCGATGATCCTGATGGCGTCAAAAGAGCTGAACAGCCAACAGGAGCTGATCTGTTCCCATATTCCCTTCGGTCACTGCCTGTGCGGTCAGGCGATCCAGACCCGACAGGTGATCTATTCCAATCGACTCGACGAGCATCCGGGCGTCACCTGTCAGGGAGAGCCGGGACAGGGCCATTATGTGCTGCCTCTGGTGGATGGCAACCGGGTGATCGGACTGATGCGCTGTTATGTCCGGGAAGCGCACGAACCCCAGGACGAAGAGCTCGATTTCATGGAAGAGCTGGCCCATGTGTTGGGCGAGATCGTCTCGCGACGGGTGCTGGAGTCGAAACTGCTGGTGAGCCGCTACGAACTGGAACGCAATCAACGGCTGATCATCAACAAACTGGTGACCGCCGCCGAACTCCGGGACAACGAAACCGGTCTGCACATTTTGCGCATGAGCCACTATTCGGCGATCATCGCCGGGCATCTGGGTCTCTCCGACGAGGAACAGGAGATGCTCCTGGCCACCACCCCAATGCACGATGTGGGCAAGATCGGCATCGCGGACAGCATTCTGCTCAAAGAGGGCAAGCTCACCGACGACGAGTTCGCCATCATGAAAACCCATACCCTCATCGGCGGACAAATTCTGACCGGCAACACGCCGCTCCTGGTGATGGCCCGGACCATCGCCCTCACCCACCACGAAAAATGGGATGGCAGCGGCTATCCCCACGCGCTCCGGGGAGAGGAGATTCCTCTGGTGGGACGCATCTGCGCCATCGCCGATGTCTTCGACGCCCTCACCTCGGCCCGCCCCTATAAAACCGCCTGGAGCGTGGAACGCGCCGTCGCACTGATCCAGGAGCAGTCGGGCCGACACTTCGATCCGAAACTGGTGAACACCCTGATGGCTGCCCTGCCGGAAATATTGCATATCAAAGGATTGTACGGGACCAATGCCCAGACCCAGGATGGCATCGGTTTTCTGTCGTCGCTGCCCCTCTCCGAAACCGACAGTCCCCTGTGGAACGATCGACTCTTCATCGGGGTGCCGATGATCGATGAACAACATCGCTATCTGTTCAAACTGCTCCACCATCTGGAACAGACCCTGGAGCAACATTTCGCGATTCTGGATATCTGCCGCGCCCTGACCGAGTTGGAAAGCTATGTCGAATTCCACTTCGATCAGGAGGAGGCGTTCCTGCGACAACACCACGATCCGGATTATACGGCCCACAAGGAGCGGCATCAGGCGTTCATGATCCAGATCAACCATCTCTGGAGCTCGGAACGGGAAAATGCCTATCTGGCCGGAGTCAAGCTGGTGGCCTTTCTCAAGGAGTGGCTGCTCCGGCATGTCATGGTGGAGGATATGCAGATCAGACGCTGCCTGACGTGCACGCCCTGAAGAGAACCAGTCCCAGTGGCTTCGCCCCTGGACCCCACCAGGGGCCAATGGCCCCTGGACCCC
>JADGBU010000337.1:0-1879 GCA_015231295.1 Magnetococcales bacterium
TGATGTGGGGGAGTTCGATCGCCGGGTGCGGGAAGGGTTGAACGAAGCCTGCGTCGACTATGCCGCCGAACCCAAGATCGACGGGGTGGCGGTGAGCCTGATCTATCGGCGTGGACTCCTGGTGCAGGCGGCCACCCGGGGGGATGGTCGGGAGGGCGAGGAGATCACCGCCCAGATTCGCACCATCCCTTCGGTGCCGCTGCGGCTGCGGGGGGAGGCGCACCCGGAGAGTCTGGAGGTGCGGGGCGAGGTCTTCATGACCCTCGCCGCCTTCGACCGCTTCAACGCCGCCGCCCTGGAACAGGGAGAAAAACCGTTCGCCAATCCCCGCAACGCCGCCGCCGGCACCCTGCGTCAACTCGATCCCCGGATCACCGCCAAACGTCCGCTCAGGCTCTATTGTCACGGGGTGGGGGAGGTGGTGGGGATGGTCGATTGGCCCTCTCATTACCATCGGCTGATGGAGCGGTTCGCCGCCTGGGCTCTGCCGGTCTGTCCCGATGTGTGGGTGGTGCAGGGGGTCGAGGGGTGCCGGGAGTATTACCATTATCTGGAGGAAAAACGGGATCGACTCCCCTACGAGATCGACGGCGTGGTCTTCAAGGTGAACGATCTGGCGTGGCGGGAGCGGCTCGGATTCGTGGCCCGCGCGCCTCGCTGGGCGAGTGTCTGCAAGTTTCCCTCCCGCGAGGCGTTCACCCGTGTCGAGGCGATCGACGTGCAGGTGGGCCGCACTGGCGCGTTGACGCCGGTGGCGCGTCTGGCTCCGGTGGCGGTGGGCGGAGTGACCGTGACCAACGCCACGCTGCACAATTTCGAGGAGTTGGCCCGCAAGGAGGTGCGGGTGGGTGATATGGTGCGGGTGCGGCGCGCCGGGGATGTGATCCCGGAGGTGATGGAGGTGATGCTCGAACAGCGTCCCGAGGGGACGGAGGCGATGGTTTGGCCGGTGTGCTGTCCGGTCTGCGGCGGCGGGGTGGAGCGCGCCGAAGGGGAGGTGGTGGTGCGCTGTGTGGCGGGGCTCTCCTGTCCGGCCCAGTTGAAGGAGGCGGTGCGTCATTTCGCCTCGCGGCGCGCCATGAATATCGACGGACTCGGCGAAAAGCTGGTGGAGTCGCTGCTCACCCAGGGTCTGATCGCGGATGTGGCCGATCTGTACCGTCTGCGCATCATGCCGGAGCGTCTCGCCGCGCTGGAGCGCATGGGCGAGAAATCGGCGGAAAATTTGTTGGCCGCCATCGAAAGCAGCCGGGAGCGGGATTTGTCCCGTTTTCTGTTCGCGCTGGGGGTGCGGGAGGTGGGCGAGGCCACGGCGGGCAGTCTGGCGCGTCATTTCGGCACCATCGGGGCGATTCAGGCCGCCAGCGAGGCGGAGTTGCAGGGCGCGGCGGATGTGGGACCGGTGGTGGCGGGTCGGATCTGGCATTTTTTCCGCGAGCCGCGCAACGCCGCTTTGGTGGAGCGTCTGTTGCAGGAGCCGGACACCGGCTGGCATCGGGCGGCGGTCGTCTCTGCGGAGGGGGAGTCTCCGTTTTCCGGGGCCACGGTGGTTCTGACCGGAACCTTGAGTGGCTGGAGTCGTCAGGAGGCCAAGGCGCGTCTGGAGGGGTTGGGCGCGAAGGTGTCGGGGAGTCTCTCCCGGCGCACCCGCTATCTGATCGCCGGGGAGTCGCCGGGCTCCAAGCTGGCCCAGGCCCGCGAGCTGGGGGTGGAAATTCTCGACGAGGCGACCTTCATCGCTTTGGTGAATGGTGAAGCCCGTGCTTGAGCGCGGCCTGCAACCGCTGTATTGTTTTCCCAACGGGGTCCAGGGGCCATTGGTCACTGGTTGGGGTTTCATTTTACGGGGTCGTGGCGGCTCTGCGATTTCGATCTTTGG
>JADGBU010000337.1:1894-2255 GCA_015231295.1 Magnetococcales bacterium
TCGCGATCCATTAGACTGGTGACGGTTCGTTGCAGACACGATGTCCACCAGCCCGGGAAGCCATGCCATGCAATCCCTGATCGCCTTGGCCCAGATCAATCCCCACGTCGGGGCCTTGGAAAAGAATCTCGATACCATGATCCGTCATGCGCGTCAGGCCGCCGAGGGCGGGGCGCGTCTGGTGGTCTATCCGGAGTTGGCACTCACCGGCTATCCCCCCGAGGATCTGCTGCACAAGCCGGTTTTTCTCGATCGGCTGCGGGTCGTGGAGCGGCGGTTGCATCACGCCCTGGGTGAACTGGAGATCGATGCGGTCTACGGATCGATCCGCCAGGGAGCCCACGGTCTGATCAATGCCGGA
>JADGBU010000053.1:0-1432 GCA_015231295.1 Magnetococcales bacterium
GGAGCGGGCCTGCTGGCGCAGATTGGTGAACTGTCCACCGGGCATCTCGTGGAGATAGACCTCGGAGGCCCCGGAATACTGAAGGCTCTCGAAGGCGGAGTAGTGACGGCGCACCTGCTCCCAATAGGTGGAGATGGCGCGGATCGATTCGATCTCCAGTCCGGTATCGTGGGGGGTGTTGCGCAACGCCTCGACGATGGAGCCGAGACTCGGTTGCGAGGTGGCTCCGCTCATGGCATCCATGGCGGCGTCCACCGCATCGACGCCGGCCTCGATCGCCGACAGCACGCTCGCCGCCGAAATGCCGCTGGTGTCGTGGGTATGGAAGTGGATCGGCAGACCGATCTCCTCTTTCAGGGCTTTCACCAGCACGCGGGCGGCGTTGGGCTTGAGCAGTCCCGCCATGTCCTTGATGCCGAGAATATGGGCACCGGCGGCCTCCAGCTCCTTGGCCATGTTGACGTAATAGCGCAGGGAGTATTTGGTTCGTTTCGGATCGGTGATGTCGCCGGTATAGCAGATGGCCGCCTCGCAGAGTTTATCTTCGGCGATGATCGCATCCATGGCGACCCGCATGTTGTCCACCCAGTTGAGCGAGTCGAACACCCGGAACAGATCCACGCCCCGTCCCGCCGCCTGCTTGATGAAAAAGCGCACCACGTTGTCCGGATAGTTGGTATAGCCGACGCCGTTGGCGGAGCGCAGCAGCATCTGCAACAGCAGATTGGGCATCTGCTCCCGCAGGAAATGGAGCCGTTCCCAGGGGCACTCCTTGAGAAAGCGCATGGTCACGTCGAAGGTGGCCCCGCCCCAGCACTCCACGGAAAAGAGCGAAGGCAGCAGCCGGGCATAGGCGGGCGCGACCGCCAGCAGATCGAAGGTGCGCAGCCGGGTGGCCAGCAGGGATTGATGGGCATCGCGCATCGAGGTGTCGGTGATCAGGGTTCGTTTCTGATCGAGCATCCATTGAGCGAATTTTTTCGGCCCCAGATCGTCGAGCAGATCCCGGGTGCCGGGCGTGCACTCCTGGGAGGTGTCGCATTTGGGGATGATGGGTTTGGCCAGGGTATCGGGTTTGGGCAGGCCTTTGGTTTCGGGATTGCCGTTGACCACCACGTCGGCGATGTATTGCAGCAGATGGGCGTGGGTATTTTTACGCTCCGGGGTTTTGAGGAGCGCGGGGGTCTGGTCGATGAAGGTGGTGGCGTAGTCGCCACGCCGGAACTTGTCGTGACGCACCACGCGGCTCAAGAAACCGAGATTGGTCTTCAGGCCGACGATGCGGAACTCCTGCAAGGCGCGATCCATGCGCAGGATCACCGCGTCCGAGGTGGCGGCCCAGGCGGTGATCTTGACTAGCAGCGAGTCGTAGAACGGGGTGATGCGCGCGCCGCTGTAGGCGGTGCCCGCGTCGAGGCGAATGCCGAAGCCC
>JADGBU010000053.1:1442-5057 GCA_015231295.1 Magnetococcales bacterium
GCTGCGATAGTCGGAGATGCGGCCATAGTCCGGGGTGAAGTTGTTTTCCGGATCTTCGGTGGTGACGCGGCACTGCATGGCGTGGCCGTGGAGGGCGATGGCCTCCTGCCGGGGCAGTCCCGGCGAACCGAGGGGATGGCCCTGGGCGACGAGAATCTGCGCCTGCACCAGATCGATGCCCGTCACCTCTTCGGTGACGGTATGCTCCACCTGAATGCGGGGGTTGACCTCGATGAAGAAGAATTTTCCGGAGTCCACATCCTGGAGGAACTCCACGGTGCCGGCGTTGCGGTAGTTGACCGCCCGGGCCAGACGCAGGGCGTAGCTGCACAGCTCCTCGCGCTGGGCGGCGTCGAGAAAGAGGGCCGGAGCCCGTTCCACCACCTTCTGGTTGCGCCGCTGGACGGTGCAGTCCCGTTCGTAGAGATGGACGATGTTGCCGTGCTGATCGCCGAGGATTTGCACCTCCACATGGCGGGCGCGGCGCACCAGTTTTTCCAGATAGACATCCCCGTTGCCGAACGCCGAGGCGGCCTCGCGGCTGGCGGTCTGGACCAGTTCCAGCAGTTGTTCGGGCTGTTCGATGACCCGCATGCCGCGACCGCCGCCGCCCCAGATCGCCTTGAGCATCAGTGGATAGCCGATTTCGTCGGCCATGGCGCGGATGCGTTCCGGATCGGAGGGGAGGGTGGTGGTGGCCGGCATCACCGGCACTCCGGCTTCGATGGCGATGCGACGGGCCTGTACCTTGTCTCCGAGGAGGCGCATCGCCTCCGGGGTGGGCCCGATGAAGGTGATGCCCGCCTGACGGCAGGCTTCGGCGAAGTCGGGATTTTCCGAAAGGAATCCGTATCCCGGATGAATGGCGTCCGCCTTGACTTCCCGGGCGATGCGCAGAATGTCTTCGATATCCAGGTAGGCGGAGATCGGACGTTTTCCCGCGCCCACCTGATAGCTCTCCGTCGCTTTGTAGCGATGCAGGGAGTAACTGTCTTCTTTGGCGTAGATGGCCACCGTGTCGATGTTCATCTCGGCGGCGGCCCGGATGATGCGGATGGCAATCTCGCCGCGATTGGCGACCAGAAGGCGTTTGAAGGGTTTGGCGTTGGTCATGAGCGTCTTATCCATGGATGGCGGTCGAGGTTAGGCCATTTACAGGGTAAACGGAATTGTCGCCTGAGCCAAGTGTGCAAGTCGGCGCGAAAGGTATTTTTTTTGGGGCGCGGGTTTTGTTTTTTGGCGATCCCGGTTAACATGTCACACTTGGCCTGTTCTTCCACCTTCAATCGAGATTTCTGGAATCGCACCCCAATGGATCCGACCACGCTGACCGCCCTTTCTCCTCTGGATGGACGTTATGCCCGACAGATGTCGTCGTTGCGTCCGATATTTTCCGAATTCGGCCTGATTCACCGGCGCGTTCAGGTGGAGTTGGGGTGGCTGGTGGCCCTCTCCCGGGAAGCGGCCATTCCGGAGGTGCCCGCCCTCTCCCCGGAACTCGAAGCCCGGTTGCTGGCCGTGGGCGACACCTTCTCGGAGGCGGATGCGCAGCGGATCAAGGAGATCGAGCGCACCACCAATCACGACGTGAAGGCGGTCGAGTATTTTCTCAAGGAGCGGCTCTCCGGCGTGGTGTCGGAGTCGGTGCTGGAGTTCATTCATTTTGCCTGCACCTCGGAGGATATCAACAATCTGGCGCACGGGCTTTCGCTCAAGGAGGCCCGGGAGCGGGTGTTGATCCCGGCCATGGAGCGGGTGGTCGAAGCGGTGTCGGCCCTGGCCGTTCGTCATCGGGAGGTGCCGATGCTGGCCCGGACCCATGGTCAGCCCGCCACCCCCACCACCCTGGGCAAGGAGATGGCCAATGTGGCCCATCGGCTGCGGATTCAGCTCGAAGGGGTGCGGCGGGTGCCGGTGCCGGGCAAGATCAACGGGGCGGTGGGCAACTTCAACGCCCATGTGATCGCCTATCCCGAGGTCAACTGGCCCGCCCTGGCGGAACGGTTCGTCACCTCGCTGGGCCTGGTCTACCAGCCCCTTACCACCCAGATCGAACCCCATGACGGCATGGGAGAGTTCTTTCACGCGGTGATGCGCTTCAACACCGTGCTGCTGGATCTCGACCGGGATTTCTGGACCTATATCAGCATGGGCTATTTCCGTCAGAAGTTGCGGGATGGGGAGGTGGGCTCCTCGACCATGCCCCACAAGGTCAATCCCATCGATTTCGAAAACTCGGAAGGCAATCTGGGGCTCTCCAACGCGCTGCTCGACCATCTGGCGGCTAAGCTGCCGATCTCCCGGTTGCAGCGGGATCTGTCGGACTCCACGGTGTTGCGCAACGTCGGGGTGGGGGTGGGCTACGCCCTGCTCGGTTACGACTCCGCCATGAAGGGGATCGGCAAGCTCGAAGCCGATCGGATCCGGATCGCCGCCGATCTGGATCAGGCCTGGGAGGTGCTCGCGGAACCGATCCAGACCGTGATGCGTCGCCATGGTCTGGAAAAACCCTATGAGCGACTCAAGACCTTGACCCGTGGTCAGGGGATCACCCGCGCGGGGATTCAGGCGTTCATCCAGACCCTGGAGATTCCGGAAGAGGCGAAAGCCCGGCTGCTCGAATTGACTCCGGCCCGTTACATCGGTCTGGCTACCCAATTGTGCGAACTGGGCGAGTGAATCAACACACCTGGATTGGATAGAGATGCGATCGGTTGATGGGGCGAAAGAATCCTTTTGCGGCAACTTGACCGCATCTTTTTTTTCTCCCATTATCGGTTCGTCAGACACTTCGCAAGGGATGGCGAGAGCTATCCACAGCTTTAGAGCGGATGTGATTCCATTTTGTTCCCTTCCCAACACCGTTTCAGGAGGCTTTCTATGCAGATCGGCATCCCCAGAGAGATCTATCCGGGAGAAAGACGGGTGGCGGCCAGCCCGGATTCCGTCAAGCAGTTCATCAAGCTCGGTTTTACCGTGGCCGTGGAGAGTAATGCCGGACAAGAAGCCAACTTCGCGGACGATGTTTTCCAGGAAGCCGGTGCCCAGATCGCTCCGGATGCCAAATCCCTCTATGCCAATGCCGATATCATCCTCAAGGTGCGTGGCCCGATGGCCATTCCGGGTGGCAAGAGCCATGAGGTCGATCTGCTCAAGGCCGGTCAAACCCTGATCAGCTTCATCTGGCCCGCCCAGAACAAAGAACTCATGGATCAACTGGCCGCCAAAAACGTGACCGTGCTGGCCATGGATTCGGTGCCCCGCATCTCACGCGCGCAAAAACTCGATGCGTTGAGCTCCATGGCGAATATCGCCGGTTATCGGGCCGTGATCGAAGCCGCGCACCATTTTGGGCGCTTCTTCACCGGTCAGATTACCGCTGCGGGCAAGGTTCCTCCGGCCAAGGTGTTCGTGATCGGCGCGGGTGTGGCCGGTCTGGCGGCGATTGGTGCGGCCTCGGGTCTGGGTGCCATCGTGCGTGCCTTCGATACCCGTCCGGAAGTGGCCGATCAGGTCAAGAGCATGGGTGCCGAGTTCGTCTCGGTGGAGTACGAGGAAGAGGGCTCCGGCGTCGGCGGTTACGCCAAGGTCATGAGCGAAGGGTTCCAAAAGGCC
>JADGBU010000053.1:5349-5762 GCA_015231295.1 Magnetococcales bacterium
GATGGAAGAGCTGTGCAAAACCAAGGATGGCGTGATCAACGTCAACATGGAAGATGAAGTGATCCGGGGTGCCACGGTCATCAAGGAAGGCAGCATCACCTGGCCTCCGCCCGCTCCCAAGCTCTCCGCCGCGCCGCCGCAACAGGCCAAACCCGCCGTGGTTCAGGCCAAATCGAGCGGTCACGGTGCGCCGAGCGAACCCTCCAGCAACAAGAGCGTGCTGTCGATCGGCATCGCGGCGGCGGTGATCTTCGCCGCCATCGGCGCGGGCGCGCCTCCGGCCTTTCTGGGTCACTTCACCGTGTTCGTCCTGGCCTGTTTCGTGGGCTACATGGTGATCTGGAACGTCACCCCGGCTCTGCACACGCCGCTCATGAGCGTGACCAACGCCATCAGCAGCATCATCGTCATCG
>JADGBU010000053.1:5872-20060 GCA_015231295.1 Magnetococcales bacterium
AAATAAGGGAGAGTGATCCATGAGCCAAGGTTTGTTGACCGTCTCTTATATCGGTGCCACGATTCTGTTCATTCTGAGTCTGGGTGGACTCAGCAATCCCGAAACCGCCCGGCGTGGCAATCTGTTCGGGATCATCGGCATGGGTGTGGCGATCGTGGCCACGCTGATGTCGGCTCGTCTGGCCCACGCCTCCACGTTGGCCCCGATCATCGTGGCCATGGCCATCGGTGGTGCCGTGGGTGTGTTCGCGGCCATCCGGGTCAAAATGACCCAAATGCCGGAACTGGTCGCATTGATGCACAGTCTGGTGGGTCTGGCCGCCGTCCTGGTGGGGTATGCCACCTATTTCGATCCGGGCGCGACCCTGACCGGTGCCGAAAAGACCATCCACGAAGTGGAAATCTATGTCGGCATTCTGATCGGTGCCGTGACCTTTTCCGGCTCGGTGGTGGCTTTCGGCAAGCTCGCGGGCAAGGTGAGCGGCAAGCCGTTGACGTTGCCGGGTCGGCATCAGTTCAACTTCGGTCTGCTGATCGTGACCGTGCTGTTGGGCAAGGTGTTCCTGAATGCGCATGGCGTGGGCGAAGGGTTGACCCCGCTGCTGCTCATGACCCTGATCGCGTTGATTTTCGGGGTGCACATGGTGATGGCCATCGGTGGCGCGGATATGCCGGTGGTGGTTTCCATGCTCAACAGCTATTCCGGATGGGCCGCCGCCGCGACCGGGTTCATGCTCTCCAATGACCTGCTGATCGTGGTGGGTGCCCTGGTGGGGTCGTCCGGTGCCATTCTGAGCTACATCATGTGTCGTGCCATGAACCGTAAATTCTTTGCGGTGATCGGGGGTGGATTCGGCACCAGCGGTGGTACGGCGGCTTCTTCCGCAGAGGCCCCGGCGGGTGAAGTGGTGGCGGTGTCGGCGCAGGAGACCGCCGAAATGTTGCGCGATGCCAAGAATGTGGTCATCGTCCCCGGATATGGCATGGCGGTGGCGCAGGCGCAGCATACGGTGTTCGAGATCACCCAATTTTTGCGTGGCAAGGGGATCAACGTCCGTTTCGCGATTCATCCGGTGGCGGGACGCATGCCGGGTCACATGAACGTGCTGCTGGCCGAAGCCAAAGTCCCTTATGACATCGTGATGGAGATGGACGAGATCAACGAGGATTTCCCCTCGACCGACGTGGCCATGGTGATCGGAGCCAACGACATCGTGAATCCTTCGGCCATGGAAGATCCCAACAGCCCGATCGCCGGCATGCCGGTGTTGGAAGTGTGGAAGGCCGAAACCTCGATCGTGATGAAGCGTTCCATGGCCTCGGGTTACGCAGGCGTGGACAACCCGTTGTTCTACAAAGAAAACAATCGCATGCTTTTCGGCGATGCCAAGAAGATGCTGGATGAGGTGCTCAACCATTTGCGTGCCTCCGCCTGAGTCTTGCCGACTCCCCCGCAAGGGGGAGTCTGTCTCCTGCCGTTCAGCCCCGGATCTCTCATTGGTGCTTTCACGAACATGAGGGGTCCGGGGATTCTTTTTTCATTCGACAGCCCCCATACCGGTTTAATTGGAACAGACGATGCCGAATATCGAGGAACAATCGCCCGTGGATGACACAAGCGTGGATCTTCAGGAGCAGGTGACGTTGTTGAAGGATGCGGTGGCTCTCCACCGGGAACGCGGTGAAATCGATGAGGCGTTGCGGGTTTTGGGAGATGAGCTCCTCCCGTTGCTGGAGCGGTCGGGGGATGCGCGGGAACGGGTCATGACCTGGAGCAGAATCGCGGATCTGCGCTTCGCACGGGGAGATGAGGAGGAGGCGTTCCGCGTTTTGTCCCAGGAGGTGATTCCGGGTTTCGAGCGGCTCGACGACAGTCGGTCGCGGGTGCGGGCGATGGGCAAGATTGCGCATCTGCACCATCTGCAAGGGAAACTGGATGAGACACTGCGGATTCGTCAGGAGATGCTGTCGGTTCTGGAGCAACTGGGAGATCTGGCGGAATGGGCGATGACCCAGGGTCAGATTGCGGATTTGATGGCCTTTCGGGGTCAGATGGACGAGGCGTTGCGGATTCAGACCGAAGAGGTGTTGCCGGTCTATGAGCGGATCGGGGATCGGTTGGCAAAGGCGATCACGCAGGGCAAGATTGCGGATCTGTTGGCATCGAGCGGACAACTGGATGAGGCGGAGCAATTGTTGAAGGGAACCGCGCTGCCGGTTTTCGAGGAGCTGGATTCGCAACGGGATTGCGCGATCGTTTGGGATCGGTTGGCGTTCATCCATGAGATTCGCGGGGAGTTGGATGAGGCGGTGAGAGTGCGTCTGGAAGAGGAGTTGCCGATTTACGAGAAGTTGGGGGATTCCAAGGCGCGGGATGAGACGCTGCAACAGATTGATCAGTTGCGGGACGCGATTGCCGCCAAGAGCGAAAAATCGAAGAAGAAAAAAGAAAAAGGGAAAGAGAAAAAGAAGAACGAGCGGAAAGAAAAAAAATAGGGGGGCGCTTGTCGTCGCGAAAAGGTTTCAGGCAGGTTGAAGATTTTGGCGACGGGCTTTCAAGGCGCGTTCCGGAGGATTCCGATGCATCGACATCGGATCTTCCGGCCTTTTGTTCGATTCTCTATTCCGCCTTCGACCTTTTTCCAAAATTCTGAATCGCCTGCAATAAATCCTGCTTGCGGATCGGTTTGGTGAGATGATCCTGACACCCGACCGCCAGACTCTCTCCTCTCTTGCCCGCCATGACATGCGCGCTCAATGCCAGAATGACCAATGGCGCGCGATTCTCCTGCAACTCCCATTGACGGATCAACCGGGTCGCCTCGTAACCGTTGAGCACCGGCATTTCGATATCCATCAACACCAGATCGAAGGTTTCCCGTTTCACCCGCTCCACCACCTCCTGACCATTGTTGACCACCACCACCTCATGGGGGGTCTTTTCCAGATAGGCCAGGAAGAGCATTTGGTTTTCCGGTGAATCTTCCGCCAGCAGAATTTTCAGACTTTCACCGGCGGCATTGGGCGTGGACGCCACCGGCGAGCTTGGCATCGCCTCGCCTTCCATCTCACGGATCGGCAACGCGAAAAAGAAGGTGCTCCCTTCTCCCAGGCGACTTTCCGCCCACAACCGTCCGCCCATCATTTCCGCCAGACGCCGGGAGATGGCCAGGCCCAATCCGGTTCCGCCGAAACGACGGGCGGTCCAGCTTTCGGCCTGGGTGAAGCGATCGAAAATCGGTTCCAGGAAACATTCGGCAATGCCGATTCCGGTATCCGCCACAAAAAACAACAGCCGATCCGCCGCCTCCGGATGACGCTTCAGCCCCACCGTGATCTGCCCCCGTTCGGTGAATTTGACCGCATTGCCGATGAGATTGATCATGATTTGACGCACCCGGCCATCATCGCCGAGAATCGATTCGGGCAGTTTGTCGTCGATTTCGGTGATCAGAGTCAAATTTTTCTGCTCGGCGGACATGCGCATGATGCGCGCCGTCTCATCCACCAAAACCGCAGGGCAGAACGGCAGATCGAGCAACAGAAACTGACCCGATTCGATCCGGGAAAAATCCAGCACATCGTTGATGATTCCCAGCAACGCCCCACCCGAATGGTGCATGGTTTCGATATAACGACGTTGCGTCGGGGTCAATTCGGTTTCCAGCAACACATCGGTCAAGCCCAGCACCACGTTGATCGGGGTGCGGATTTCATGGCTCATGGTGGAGAGAAAATCACTCTTGGCGCGGGCGGCCTGTTCCGCCTGCTCCTTGGCCAACCGCAAATCCTCTTCGGTGTTGAGCCGTTCCAGCGACTGACCCAGTTGATTGGCGATGGATTCGATCAGGAGTTTTTCTTCCGGGCAGAACGGCTCCGGCTGCTCCAGGGGGAGTTCCCCGAGATAATAGACATCCACCGAACCGCTTTTCTCCTCGATCAGCGGGATGTCCGCCGACAGTCGAAACGGCGTTTCCCGGAAATTCGGCGTCTGGAAGCGGCGTTCTCCGACCCGGATGCAGGCGCAGGTGTGCTCCGCATCCCGCCAGCCATGGGGAATGCGACGCACACAGGCTTCCAGCATCTGATCGACGCTCCAGCCACGGGTCAGCGACAAATGGGTGATCTCCCGCAGACATTCGCTCTCCCGGACCCGGAGTTGCAGAGCCTTGGCGTGTTCCTGCAACGCTTTTTCCACCTGTTTTTGCAAGGTGATATCCCGCGCGGCGGCGAAGATGCCCTGTGTTTTTCCATCCTGATCCCGATAGAGGGAGGCGTTGTAGAGCACCTCGACCAATCCACCCTTTTCCTGTTTGATGGACAGGGGATAATCCCGCACCGATCCCTCCTGCCACACCCGGCGATACCCCTCTCGCGCCTGATCCGGATCGGAGAAATAGTCGGAAAAATCGGTGCCGATCAGCTCTTCGCGTTCCCTTCGGACCACCTGTTCCGTAGCCCGGTTGACATCCATGATCTTGCCTTCGGCACTGATCGTCACCAGAGGATCGAGACTCGCTTCGATCAGGCTGCGGGCGTACAGGAATGACTCGCGCAACTGCTGTTCGCTCTTGCGCAACCGCTCTTCGGTTTCGAGACGATCCCGACGATTGCGATACCCTTCGATGATCTGGGCACAGGTTGCGACCAACGGTTCCAGAAACACCACCAACGCTTCGTCGTAACCCTGGGGACGATTGGCGATTCCGAGCACTCCGACGATCTCCTTTTTTCGGCGGATCGGAACCCCCAGAAAGGCAGTCAGCGGGGGATGTCCGGCGGGCAGACCGCAACGTCTGGGATCGTTGGCCGGATCGTTGGCGATCACCGGCGCGCCGCTGAGATAGGGGGCGGCGTAAAGACCATGCATCCGGGTGAACTGCAATCCGGAGGGAGCATGAGTTTCGTAATAGGTTTTGGTCGCTTCGTTCCAGGCGATGTTCGAGATGGCCAGAGTCTGGAGAAAGGGATTGCCCTCGTCTGCGCTCCGGAGTTCGGCGATGAAGCCGTAAACGCTGCTGGTCAGACGCAGAATCTCCAGCAACAGGGCATCGAACACGGCGTCGGGATGAGACTCCTCGATGAACAGACGCTGAATGCGGTTGATGCATTTTACCTGCATTTCGAGTTGTTCGTTGGTGGTCAGCAGGGCCATTTCGGCCTGCTTGCGGGCCGAAATATCCTGAATATGGGCCACGAAATGCATGGGTTGACCGTCATAATCCCGCACCAGGGAGACGCTCAACAGCACCCAGACCGCATGACCCGCTTTGTGGAAATACCGTTTTTCCATCTGGAAGGAGGGCAGTTCTCCCGCCAGAGCCCGCCGCACAAAGGCCAGATCCGTGTCCAGATCATCCGGATGGGTGATGCTCTGGAAGTCGGTGGCCAGCAACTCCGCCTCCGCATAGCCGAGCAGGGCGCACATCGCCTGATTGACCTGAAAAAAACGACCTTCCGGTGTCGCCAGCACCATGCCGTGGGCGGCACTCTCGAACGCGCCGAGAAAACGGGTTTCACTCAAGCGCAGCGCGTGTTCCGCCTGGCGACGCCGGGTGATCTCCTCTTCCAGTCGGGAGCGCAGACTCTCCGGATCTTCGTGAAGAGTCGATGCCGCAGGATTGACGCAGGTAATGCTTGACATGATAATTCCGGCATCGGATCGTTGAGTGGTGAGAGAAGATATTTTTGTTAAAAAAGATACAAATAAACAATTATTTATTCTGCGTTTTTTTCACATTTTGCATCATCAGGAATACCATTCCATTCCTGCTTATTCTGTTTTTTTTGGAAATATCATAGGAATGATGGATGATTCGGATCTGAACGGTTGGAATTCGACACGAATCGCAGATAGAATCATCCAGGGATTTATTGGGTTGTTGTGGACGCTTTCAAGATAGTCAATTCCAGGATAAAATCAAGAAAATCCATGCTTGTTACGCGAAAATATTATTCCAAGAATGATCCTGCCGATCATCCCCCGGATCGCCTCGATCCGCGCCGGGGAAAACAATGGCCGACGCCGAGGATCTCGGTTGCAGTGAACCGCTCTCCGGCGTTACAATCGGTCTGTTTAGCCTTCCTCTTCCCTTAAGCCACTTCTCGGGTATCATGGACATCGAACAGCCGACCGTGGATCCCAACAGCTCCAAACGGGTTCCCGTCAATCTCGAAGACGAAATGCGCCGCTCCTATCTCGATTACGCCATGAGCGTCATCGTGGGACGCGCCCTGCCCGACGTGCGCGACGGACTCAAGCCGGTCCATCGCCGCGTTCTGTTCGCCATGAGCGAATTGGGCAACGAGTGGAACCGGGCCTACAAGAAATCGGCCCGCGTGGTCGGTGATGTCATCGGCAAATACCATCCTCACGGGGATGTGGCGGTCTATGACACCATCGTGCGCATGGCCCAGGATTTTTCCATGCGCCATCCCCTGGTGGATGGCCAGGGCAACTTCGGCTCCGTGGATGGAGACTCCCCCGCCGCCATGCGTTACACCGAAGTGCGCATGACCCGGCTCGCCGGAGAACTGCTCGCCGATATCGACAAGGAAACCGTCGATTTCGGGCCAAACTACGACGGCTCCCTGGTGGAACCGCGCATTCTGCCCTGCAAATTTCCCAATCTGTTGGTCAGCGGCTCCTCGGGCATCGCCGTGGGTATGGCCACCAACATTCCGCCGCACAATCTCGGCGAGGTGGTGGATGCCACCTGCGCCCTGATCGATCAGCCCGACTTGACCAATCGAGGCCTGATGGCCTTCATTCCCGGTCCCGACTTTCCCACCGGCGGCACCATTCGCGGTCGCGCCGGCATCGTGAGCGCCTACGAAACCGGGCGGGGTTCCGTGGTGCTGCGGGCCAAAACCCACGTCGAAACCAAAAAAGATGGCCGGGAAGCCCTCATCATCGACGAGTTGCCCTTTCAGGTGAACAAGGCCCGCTTGGTGGAAGCGATCGCCGATCTGGTGCGCGACAAGAAAATCGACGGCATCTCCGATCTGCGGGACGAATCCGACCGGCAGGGCATGCGGGTGGTGATCGAAACCAAACGCGACACCAACTCCGAAGTCCTGTTGAATCAGCTCTACAAGCATACCGCCCTGCAAACCACCTTCGGGGTGAACGCGGTGGCTCTGGTCCACGGCCAGCCCCAAACCCTGAGCCTGAAAAGCATCCTCGAATCCTTCATCGATCACCGGCGACAGGTCGTGACCCGTCGCACCCTGTTCGATCTGCGCAAGGCCCAGGCGCGGGGTCACATTCTGGAAGGGCTCTCCGTGGCCCTGGCCAATATCGACCGGATCATCGAAGTGATCCGCAACGCGCCCAATCCCGTGGTGGCCAAGGAGCAACTGGTGGCCGAACTCTGGGATCGCGGTCCGGTGGAGGCGATGCTGACCCGGGCCGTGGAGGCCGGTCTGCCCACCTCGCCCCAGTTCGTGGAAGGGGGATATCGTCTGTCGTCCGATCAGGCCCAGGCGATCCTCGACATGCGTCTGCACCGTCTGACCGGACTGGAACAGGACAAGATCCATCAGGAGTTCGCCGAAACCTTGACGGAAATCGGTCGTCTGAATGCCATTCTCGCCACCGATGAGGCGTTGCTGAAGGTGATCAAGGAGGAGTTGCAGCGCATCAAGGAGATGTTCGCCAATGCGCGCCGCACCGATATCATCGAAGAGGATGGCGACTTCTGCGCCGAGGATCTGATCGCCGACGAGGAGATGGTGGTCACGGTCAGCCACGCGGGTTATGTGAAGCGTCAACCCACGGTGGATTACCGCAGCCAGAAGCGGGGCGGCAAGGGCAAAAGCGCCACCGGCATGAAGGATGAGGATTTCATCTCGCAACTGTTCGTCGCCTCGACCCACGATACGATTCTCTGTTTCACCGACAAGGGGCGGGTATTCCGGCTCAAGGTCTACGAGATTCCCCAGGCCAGTCGCGCCGCCCGTGGCCGACCGATCATCAATCTGCTGGCCCTGGAACCCGGAGAGAAACTGGCGCAGATTCTCCCGGCTCCGGTGGCGAGGGATCAGTGGGACAACTGGCATCTGCTGTTCGCCACGGCCAAGGGGCTGATCAAGAAAACCGCTTTGTCGGCCTACATCAACATACGCGCCAACGGCATCCGGGCGGTCGATCTGCAAGACGGAGACGATCTGGTGGGCGTGGCGTTGCTGCCGGTGCTGCCGGAGGATCTGGAAGGGGAGGTGGCCGAATCCGGCGATACCCTGACCGAAGAGGAGATCATCCCCATCGACGCCGACGTGGTGCCGGAAGAAGAAACCGAAGAGGCCGATGCCCGACCAGGCCGGATTCTGCTCTATTCCAGTTCCGGCAAGGCGGTCCGGTTCCGCACCGGTCAGGTGCGCCTGATGGGACGGGTGGCCCGTGGGGTCCGGGGCATGCGGCTGAAGGGCGAGGATCGGGTCATCGCCCTGAATGTGCTCAATACCGATGCGGATTGTCAGATTCTGGCGATCACCGAAAACGGCTTTGGCAAACGGACCGAAGCCGACAAGTTTCCCACCAAGGGACGCGGTACCCAGGGGGTGATCGGCATGTTGATCAACGATCGCAACGGGCCGGTGGTCGCCAGTCTGGTGGTGACACCGAGCGATCAGATCATGGTGATCACCAATCAGGGCACGGTGCTGCGCACTCCGGTGGAGACGGTCCGGTTGACGGGCCGCAACGCCCAGGGGGTCAAGGTGTTGGATGTCTCCAACTCCGGAGAGCGGGTGGTTTCGGTGGCCCGCATCGCCGAATCCGAAGAGGACGGCACCAATCCGGTGGATGAACTGGAGACTTCCGAGGAGTCGGAGCAGGGATTGGAAGGCTCCGAGGGATTGGAGCGGAACGAGCTGGATGAAGGGAGTCGATAACGATCATGTTGGATCTGAAGGCAATTCGCGAACGGCCCGAATGGGTGGACGAACGGCTGAAAAGCCGGGGTGGACGCTATGACCTCACGACCTTTTTCGCTCTGGAGGCGGCCCAGCGGGCCTTGCGTACCCAGACCGAAGGGTTGCAGGCGCGTCGCAACGAAATCTCCCGCGCCATTGGCCGTCTGAAGGCCAGCGGCGAGGATGCCTCGGAGTGGCTGGCGGAAATGGGAGAACTGGGGCCGCGTCTCAAGGAGAGCGAGGCGGCCATGCGGGTCAAGGAGGAGGAGTTGCAGGCCGAGTTGACCCGTCTGCCCAATCTGCCTGCCGAGGATGTCCCCCTGGGACCGGACGAAAGCGGCAATGTGGTGGTTCGCTCCTGGCCGGAGGGGTTCACGTCCGGCCCGTTGACGGAGAATCATTGGGATGTGGGGGAGAGGCTCGGCATTCTGGATTTTTCCAGCGCGGCGGAGACCGTGGGGGCGAGATTCACCTTTTTCCGGGGGGATGGCGCGCGTCTGGTGCGGGCTTTGACCGGTTTCATGCTCGATCTGCACACCCGCGAACATGGCTACGAGGAGATTCTGCCACCGTTTTTGGCCAACAAGGAGAGTCTGTTCGGCACCGGGCAGTTGCCCAAGTTCGAGGAGGATCTGTTCTGTTTGCGGGATGATCCTTTTTATCTGATTCCCACCGCCGAGGTGCCTTTGACCAATCTGGTGCGGGGACAGATCGTGGAGGAGGCCCGTCTGCCTCTCAAGTGGACCGCCTGGACCGCCTGTTTCCGTCGTGAAGCCGGTGCGGCGGGTCGGGATACCCGTGGTTTGATTCGTCAGCATCAGTTCGACAAGGTGGAACTGGTGTGGATCACCCGTCCGGAAGAGAGCATGGAGGCCTTGGAGAGCCTGACCCGACATGCCGAAGAGGTGTTGAAGCGTCTGGAGTTGCCCTATCGTACCGTGGCTCTGTGTACCGGCGATTTGGGGTTCGCCTCGGCCAAGACCTACGATCTGGAGGTGTGGTTGCCGGGTCAGGGGCGGTTCCGGGAGATCTCCTCGTGCTCGAACACTCTGGATTTTCAGGCGCGGCGCATGAAAACCCGTCTGCGTCGTTCGACCAGCAAGGCGGTGGAGCCGGTGCATACCCTGAACGGTTCCGGCGTGGCCGTGGGGCGGGCGTTGGTGGCGGTGCTGGAAAATTTTCTGCAACCGGATGGCAGTGTGGTCATTCCCGACGCGCTGCGTCCCTATATGGGTGGTCAAACCCACATCAAGCCTCCGACGCCCTGAAAAATCATCGCGGGGGTCCGGGGGCGATCATCGCCCCCGGTGGAGGTCTGGAGGCAACGCCTCCAGGGTTTCGGGAAGGAAAGCACCGGCGATCCTGCGTTTCCCCGAATCGCTCCCGGAGTCCTCCGACCCGGATCGAGTTCCAACCTTCAACCCCTTGATGGAACCCATGGATCCTCTCACCCACGCTCTGCTGGGAGGCTCGGCGGCGGCTGCCGTCAGTGCCCCATCCCGCATGCGCGCTGCCGCCGTGATCGGCGGTTTTGCCGCGCTGCTGGCGGATCTGGACATTCTGATTCAATCCGATCACGATCCTTTGTTGCAACTGGAATTTCACCGTCAATTCACCCATGCCCTGATCTTCATTCCGATCGGGGCTCTGGTGGCCAGCCTGCTGCTCCGATGGTGGACCAAACCGCAAGGCATTCCGTTTCGATCCAGTTGGGGCATGGCCTGCTTGGGCTATGGGACCGCCGGTCCCCTGGATGCCTGCACCAGCTACGGCACACAACTGTTATGGCCTTTTTCGGAGCTTCGCATCGCCTGGAGCGTCATTCCGGTGGTGGAGCCGATCACCACCTTGATCTTGATGATCTTTCTCTATCGGGCCGCGAAACGGCATCAGCCCGGATGGGCGATGATCGGCCTGACGCTCATGCTGGCCTGGTTCGGCGTGGCGACGTTTCAGCACCATCGGGCCTCGGAACTGGCCCGATCGTGGGCGCAAAAACAGGGGGATCCGGTGGAAAGCCTGCACGTCAAACCGACCATGATGAATCTGATCCTCTGGCGGGCCGTCTACAAGACCGGTCCGGAGATTCAGGCCTTGGCCGTGCGTCCCGCCCTGTCGGGAGACGAACGCCTTTATCCGGGGGAACGGGCCGTTTGGATCGACACGTCCCGCGCGCTGCCCGATCTGCCGTCGGACTCGGTGCTGGCAGAGGATCTGCGACGGTTTTCCAGGCTTTCGGATCATTTCGTCGTCGCCCATCCCGAACGCCCCGATTGGTTCGGAGATGGCCGTTATGCCCTGCTCCCCGACCGCATCGCGCCGTTATGGGGCATCACCATCGATGCCCGTCATTCGGACCGGCATGCCCCATTCGACAACTTCCGCGCCTGGAAACCCGATACGATGCCGAGATTTCTTCATATGCTTTCCGGGAAACCCGCACCCACCGATTCGGGTTCGTCGTGACCTCGAATGGGTGCGTCTTTGGCAAGGGTTGCTTCCGGCCACCCGATTCGATAAGATGAAACGATTCGTTCCTCTCCTGGAAGGGTGGCAGAGCGGTTGAATGCAACGGTCTTGAAAACCGTCGATGGGCGACCATCCGTGGGTTCAAATCCCACCCCTTCCGCCAAATCTCTGGTTCAACGATTGTCTCCCCATGATTTCCTGGGAAATTAATTGTTATTATCTTTCTGGAGAACAAGATGAACAAAACATGGATAATGCAAGGCAATCCAGATAAATTTATTTTTGATGAATACCTTGCAATGCATCCAAAAATCATGCTCTGGACTGTCAAACAACACAAAGACGATATTAAAAAGGGTGATAAAGTTTTTATTTGGCGTGCAATCGGCTCAAAACGCAGCAAAGAAAACCGGGCAAAGAGCGGTATTGTTGCAGAAACAACTGTTATTGAATCACCATCCGTTATGCTTGATGACGCGATTGCAAGACCTTATTGGCGTCATATATCGGTGCCCGCTCGACCAGAGGCCATCAAGGGTGTCTCCTGTACGCAGAATCTTATCCCAGTCGCGGGAAGGCAATGAGTCGGGAGAGGTATCAGGAAAAAGACCGTGGTTTTCGTCAAGACGTGAACCGGGATATGTGAGGTGGGGACTCTCTTGTGCAGAAATTTTTATCAGTTCCTCAAATTTGCTCGCAATCCGACGTGATCCCGTCTATACTGCATTCAACATAGCCACCACGCCTCTGCTTTTGCATGCGCTACCACGGTGGCTTTTTTTTGCCCTTCGCCCTGGAGGGAAAATGGCCAAAACCTACACCAAACTGCCCCTTTCCTTCGACGAACAACTGAATCTGCTTGCTTTTCGCGGATTGACTATCGACGACCGTGCCCAGGCAAGAGAAGCTCTTGCTACGGTCAGCTACTATCGCCTCAGTGCTTACTGGCACCCTTTCCGTGTCCGTGACGCCAGTGGCAACGCCACCAATCAGTTCGAACTTGGCAGTCATTTCTCGGATGTCATCACCCTGTACGAGTTCGACCGCCAATTGCGGCTTGTGGTGATGGATGCGATGGAGCGAGTCGAGGTTGCCATCCGCACTCAGGCCACCTACCGCTTGGCCCATACCTACGGAACATTTGCCCACACCGATCCGGGCAACTTCCAGTCAGGATTCCTCCATGCGAACTGGCTTGCGGGCATCGAAAACGAAGTACAACGCTCAAAGGAGCAGTTCATCCACCACTTCCAGCAAACCTACCTGGGTTTTCCTACACTGCCCATCTGGATGGCCACGGAGGTGATGAGCATGGGAGCACTCTCCCTGCTTTACAAATGGATGAAAAATCCAGACCGAAAGGCTATCTCTGAACATTTCAACACTCATCACATGCGGTTCGGAAGCAACCTGCACACCCTCACCTATATCCGCAACATCTGTGCCCACCACAGCCGGTTGTGGAACAGGGAGTTCGCCATTCCGCCCCATGTCAGTCGGCACCCCCATTGGCAGCCTCCCGTGACGCCACGGCATGATCGGCTTTTTTATGTTCTGCTGGTCCTGCGTCAGTTGCTTTCAGCCATGGGAACCGGGGAACCATGGCAACAACTCTGCTCGGATCTGATCGCTCCCATCGCCGCCAATGATCGCTGGCGCAAGGCAATGGGCATGCCAGAGGATTGGGAAGATCATATGTTATGGAAGGTGACACCATGATCAATCCGGGAACAGGCCGTCACCGCATCCCCAGAAGACCGAACTACGCACCCGATGGTTTGGTCAAATTTGGCTGTGGATTTGGCCGAGAATCCGGCTATAATCAGCCTGTGAGTTCGACTCCCATCCTTGGATTCGAACTGAGATTCCGGGCAGAGGTGTTACCCCTCAACTGTTACCCCTGACTGTTACCCCTGTTTCTGATGGATGCGAAAAAAATCCTTTAGAATTTAAACATTACAATCGCCGTGCCGATGGTCCCACCCCTTCCGCCAAAATTTCAGTGACTCTGTTGGCGTTGGGTCGGTTTTCAGGCCGGTCCAACCTCCTGTCTGGAAACCTTTAGCCTGGAAACCCTCGCGGACTTACAGACGGACCTGATCCAACTCTTTTTGAATCCGTTCTCGCATGGCGGCATCGGTTGCGGGGGGTGGGGGCGGATTGGTTTCCAGGTTTTTCTTGCGCCATTGACGCATGGCCAGCCACAGCGCGACGCCTCCGAGGGCCAATCCGGCGAAGGGCGCTCCCCACAGCAGGCTGTTCATGCCGGTCGTGGTCGGTTCCAGGTAGATATAATCCCCGTAACGTTGAAAGAAATAGTCGCGAATGTTGGCTTCCGGCTCTCCGGCGGCGACCTTCTGGCGGATCACGCTGAGCATGTCTTTGGCCAGATCGGAGTTGGATTCGTAGACCGATTGATTCTGACAGACCGCGCAACGCAGATCCTTGGCGATCTGTCGGACCATGGCCTCGGTGGGATCTTCTCCCCGGACTTCGGCCCGCACCGTACCGGGGGGAAGCGTGAATAGCAGGGTGAAGGAGAGCAGGAGGAGGAGGCGCGCGAGCGGAGCGTGGCCCCGGACCCCACCAGGGGCGTTGCCCCTGGACCCGTGATGATGCGCACTCATTGGGTGGCTCCTTGTATCAGGGGCAGGGCTCGTTCTTCGAACCAGCCGGGGAAGAGCGGACCGGTATGTTTCATGCGGATGGTCCCTTTGGGATCCACCAGATAGGACTCCGGCGCGCCATAGACGCCCCAGTCGATGGCGATTTTTTGTTCCGGATCCTGGGCGTGGGCATAACCC
>JADGBU010000338.1 GCA_015231295.1 Magnetococcales bacterium
TCATCGCCAAACGCTTCCTCGAACCTTCCACCTGGGCCTCCCTCGCGGCCTGCGCAGCCATCGTCACCGGCCACGACCCGGCCACCACCGCCAACACCACCCTCCAGGTGGTGGGCGGGCTGGCCTCGCTGCTGGGCGTGTTCATGGCCGAGAACAACATCCCGCCCAAGGCCGGGTAAGGCCGTTCGCGGCGGTGGCTACCCACGGGCGGCCACCGCGCCATTCGCAAGGAGTCGATCCATGACGGAGGAAAAATCCGAAGGCTGCGCCCCGCGCCGCAGGGAGTCTGACGTGCCGAACGCTCTGTTGCCCTGGCTGAAGTTTCTGGTGCCGCTGTCTGCATCCGGTCTTGGGCTGTACGTCTCCCTCGTCGTCGGTCCCATCGTCAAGGACGTGGCCGACGTCACCGAGATCGCCAGACAGGTCCAGAAGGAGAGCATCCGGATCCATTCGATGCTCAATGACCAGACCCGGCGCGTGGAGGGGCTTGAAAAAACCGGCAAGGAGATCGAATCCCTGGTTTCTCAGCTACAAGGGCATGCCGAATCCGACAACACCATCCATATCTCCCTGGAGACGAACATCCGGGCCGTGGCGAACCGGATCGGGCTGGTCACCGAGCAGTACAACGCACTGCATCGGGATGTGGACAAGCTGGCGCTGCAACTCAGCCTCCATCTGGATCGCGATGAACCGCCCCGCAAAAGGAAATGACCATGATCACGGCAAAACGCAAAATCTCGGTGACGTCCGGCATCCGGTGGTGGAATCTCCATGTGGAGTGGCCGATGGCGGTGGTGATCTTTACGGCCATGGGCATCCTCGTCGGGGAGATCTCGGTCGGTGGTCTGACGCGCTTCGTGATGGTCCTGGACGGGGTGAGCCTGCTGGTGGTGGGCTATCTGATCTGGCTCATGGTGATGACCCCCGCCAAGCGCTGCATGCCAACGGTGATGCTCACGGCCTTCTATACCGCCACCGTGTTTCTGCAGCAGTTGCCCAACGTGAGCATGCTGCTTCTGCGCATTGCCTCCGGCCTGTTCGGCATCGCGGCCCTGATGCTGATCTTCACGCTGCGCAAATACAACGCCCTCTGCCCACGGGCGAAGGACTCGGCGACGTGCATGGCCTGCCTGTCGCGCATGGCCAACGGGAAACCTCCCGTTGCGCATGAGTGACGGAACATGATCAGCATCGGCTTCAGTGACGCAGCCTTCAACCGGGTGCTGGCGACAGCAGAACGGGAGATCCGTTTCGCCGCCTCCATGGCCCTGACCACCACCGCCAAGGACGCCCAGGCCGAGGTCCTCAGACAACTGCCGCAGCGATTCACGATCCGCACCGGGTGGGTGGCCAAAGGCATTCACGTCCGGGCGGCGAACAAGCGCGACCTGCAAGCGTCGGTGAGGGTGTTGGACCCGTTCATGGCGATGCAGGAATCTGGTGGCAACAAGAGCGGCCTGTTCGGAAAAGACCTGGGCATCCCGGTGGGTGCGCGTCCCACACCAACATCAATCACCCGGCCCGGCAGATTCCCCGGCGCGATGCTGCAACGGAAGGGCTACTTCATCGCCCCCATTCGCAAGGGGTCGAGCGTCAAGGGAGTCTGGCGACGCACTGGCAAGGGACGCCGGGAGCGGATGAAGCTCATGTACCTCTTCTCCCGGCAGGTCCGACTCAAACCCCGATTCGGCTTTCACGAGACCGTGCGCAAGGTGGCGTTGCAGAATTTCCCCAAGCGGTTCACGGAGGCGTTGCAGAAGGCGTTGTCAACCCGGTAATTGCTACAGGATCGCAGGGCCAAGGCTGTGGGTGGATCAAACCCGGTTCGCCTCCATGGACACCTCGGCATCGGCGATCCACTCTTCGATCTCCTGCAGGGCACTGGCAGTGGCGATCTCGGCCTCGTGGAGGTAGTCGTCGGCCAAGCCAAAGCGGTCCGGCAGTCTGGCCAGTGCGGATCTGGCGGTCGCGATGCTCTCCTGGGCAGTAGCGATCTCTTTTTTGGTGGTGTCCAGGAGTCTGGACGGTACGCTCATGATGGTTCTCCCTGTGGGTCATGTCGCGAAATAGACGGTTGGAGCGCCTTTCGCCCGTTGGTTGGTGATGGTCAGACCCATCTTCGATTTGACGATGGAGAAGAATGCCCGGACAGTGGTGGTCTGCCATCCGGTCGCATCCCGGATCTGGGCGATGGTGGCCCCCTCGGGGCGTTTCAGCAGGC
>JADGBU010000339.1 GCA_015231295.1 Magnetococcales bacterium
AGTTCGGTCTGGGTGAACGTCATCGGTTTCTCTCCAGCCATCCGGTGCGGCGACCGGCCAGCCATTGGGGTTTCTGGACTTTGGGTTCGTCGGGCACACAAGGTGCTTCATGAACCATTGGCGGCATGTCTGTGGATGAGGCCGGTTCGATTCCCACCTTGAGCGGAATCTTCTCCTGCCATTCCGCTTCGACGTTCAGGCGAAACCCCATGCTCATCATGCCGTGCAGAGCGGCCACCGCATAAACCCGGCAATCCAGGGCTTCGTTGCGCGCGCTGTCCGGTTTTCTCCATTCCCGGATCGGACGGCCCTTGAGATACCGGGTGGCCACCTTCTCGGCGGTCAACTGGCGGAACCACTCCGCGTCCCGCTCCTTCGGAAAATGGCAGCATCCCGGACCAGGAGTGCGGATGCGCAGCCGGGCGTAGATCGACTCATTGGCCGCATCCACGCCAATCACGAAGAGAGGGATCCGGCCTTTGTTGTTGCGGCTGGCCCGTTGCGGCCAGAGGGGCTTGCCCATGCCACCGATCCCCTTGATGCCCCACACCCGCCGATCCTGCCGCTCCCGGCAGAATCCGTAGGCCGACATGGTGTTGGCCCCGCCGGTGTCGATGGCGGCGGCGAAGATGGGCAGATCGTTCATCTGCCGGGCATGGGGAAATCCGGTGAGCAACAAATTGTCCAGATCCTCCCAGACCAGCGGGCCGGACGGATCGCCGGACAGCACCCGGTAGTCGATAGACCAGGACTCTTCGTCCCGGCCCCAGCCAACGATTTCCACCTCCAGGCGATCCGGATGCACGTCCACTCCGGCGGTCAGGACCACGACGCCGACGGGCAGCAAGTCGCCGAACGGTTCGCGGCGTCCCATCAAGCCTTCGCTGTCCAGCTTTTCGGTGACTTCCTCCCAAGTCTCGCCCAGCTTGGTGTTGACCCAGACCTTCAGCCGAAACGGATCCCGGTGGACCTGAACATGTTCCTCGGCGATCTGCCCCCAGGAGACCCAGCCCAACGGACTGTACAGGCTCGACAGATGAAACCCCGCGATCAGCCCGTTGCCGGTGGCTTCGGAGATCCAGCGACCATGCTCCAGCATCCAGCCTTTGCGATGTTCCGGGATGACCACCTCGCAGTGGATACAGACGTAGTGGGCGTTCTCTGGTTGTCCCTTTGGCCACCGCACCTGTTTCCAGACCAGCATCTGTTCCTGTTGGCAGGACGGGCATGGCACCCAATAGCGACGCTGATCGCTTTCGGCAAAAGCCGCTTCGATGCGGGAGAATCCCTTGATGGTGGGGGTGGAGACGATCAGCACCTTGCGATTGGAAAAATTGACCGTGCGCTGAATGGCCAGGGCCACCGGATCGCCTTCACCATCCACGTCTCCGGGATACCGGTCCACCTCATCCAGAAAGAGAAACCGCACCGGCATGGAGGAAAGCCCCGCCGCCGAGTTGGCCCCGGTGATGCGCAGAATGCCTCCGGAGAACTCCTTGGCAAAGATGGTGTTGCCACTGTCCCGCGAGCGCGGCTCCCGGACCCGGTCACGCAGCACGGGACTGGCCTCCACCAATGGATCCAGTCTCTGCTTGGAATAGGTCTTGGCCATCTCCACCGTGGGCTGGACCATCAGGATCGGCCCCGGCGACTGGTGGATGGTGTAGCCCAGCCAGTTGAGGCCACATTCGGTTTTGCCCAACTGCGAACCGGACATGAACACCACCCGCTCCACCGGCGAGGACGGCGACAGGCAATCCATCACCTCCTTGAGATAGGGCGTTCTGCCCGTGCGCCACGCCCCCGGTTCGCTGGAGGAGACCGACGACAACACCCGGTGTCGGTCGGCCCACTGGGAAACCAGCAACAGGGGATCGGGCCGCAGACCCTGGGAGAACGCCTCGTTGTAGAGCCTTGCCGTGTCATTCATCGGGTTGTTCTCCATCCACCATGCCCGTCAGTTCCAACAGGTGTTCCCGGACGAATTTTTCCAGCGTGCTGCGCATGGTGCGCGTCTCCAGCCCCAGTTCCGCGCCCATGGGTCCGGCCACCCGGTTGGGCCATGCCTCCCACGCTGCCCGGATCGCGTGTCCCCGGTTGAACGCCGCCGCCTGCACCTCGTCTGCGTCCACCAGTTTGCCGATCTCCATCTTCTCCCGTATCTCCAGCAGGCTGGCCCGCTTGACCTCGCTTTTGATGCGGGCCTTGAGCAACAGCGTGGGC
>JADGBU010000054.1:0-454 GCA_015231295.1 Magnetococcales bacterium
CGACGGCAAGACCTTCCGGGCCATCTACCCGGATCACGTCCTGGGACTCGAAGGGATGGGACTCTCCCGCAACAGCACCGACTCCGAGGAAGAGGCGGATCTCAACCTCTGCATGGTGGTGCCCAACATTCCGGATATCCAGGCCGGTCTGATCTTCTCCCGGATCCTCGACACCCGCGAAACCAACATCGATCTCGATTGCCGGGCGATCCAGGCTCCGGGCCTGTTCGGTTCGGCGCAGATCGACGATCGGGTGGTGCTCTTCCCGGATGTCAACGCCGTGTTCGAAATGGCCGGCATCCGTCCCCCGTGGCTGCCGCCCCAGGTGGAAGGCTCGGGCTTCCGCGCCCTGGTGGTGGACGATACCCCGTTCTTGCGGGTGCTCACCAGCAACTACCTCAGTTCGGTGGGCTTCGAGGTGGATCAGGCCGAAGATGGCCAGGCCGCCATCAGC
>JADGBU010000054.1:845-5810 GCA_015231295.1 Magnetococcales bacterium
CTACATCCGGGGCATGCTGAACATCCGTGGTCGGGTCATCACCCTGTTCGATCTCAAATCGCGCCTCTGCTGGTCCAAACCCGATACCGGAGAAGGTCGGGTCAAGCAGTACAACGTGATCATGAAAACCCGTGACGAGGTTTTGAAGATCGATCACGAACTGGCCATGACCAAATGCCCCTGGGAAGATCCCGTGGGTTTGGCCGTGGATCAACTGGGGGACGTGCGCGATATCGTGGATGACAACATCCTGCCTCCGCCCGCCAATCTGACCGGCATCGCCGCCGATTTCGTCCATGGCGTGGTGGAGTTCGAGCGCAATCTGCTGATCATTCTCGACGTGGCCACGGTGCTCGGACTGAACAATCAGGCCTCAAGTTGATCGTGATGACTGGCCGCAACGATCAACTCCTCCGGGAGATTCGCGAAGAAATATCACGCGAAGTCGATAGCGTGCGCGTGGAAATGCATCAGATTCGTTCGCTGGTGCAAGACGCCATTCTCAAACTGACCGACAGCTTCAATGGTCTGCGGGACAAGTCCAACGATCAGCATCAACTGGTCTCCTCCCTCACCCAGTCGATGGATATTTCCAAGGAGGCGGACGATGCGACGATCAGCATTCGCAAGGCCGTCACCGAGACCGACAAGATTTTACGCACCTTCGTCGATCACATCATTCTGGTGAGCCGTCAAAGCATGGAGATGGTCCATCGGGTGGACTCCCTGGCCTACCAGATGAATGAAGTGGTGACACTCATCAAGGATATCAACGGCATCGCGGAGCAGACCCATGTGCTCTCCCTCAATGCCCGCATCGTGGCCGCCCGCGCCGGACAGGCGGGACGCTCCTTCGCGGTGGTCGCCGACGAGGTGCGCAAACTGGCGGGCAACTCCCACGCCTTCAGCGGCAAGATCGACGTGATCGATCAGGCCCGGGAGAACATCATGGCCACCAAGGAGATCATCGAAATCATGGCCTCCAAGGATATGAGTTTCGCCATCGAATCCAAAGGCCGGGTCGATTTCATGATGGAAGAGGTCAACGCCATCGATCAGATGACCAGCGAAACCATTGGCAAGGTCGCGGAAATCACGGAAGACATCAACATGCGAGTCGGAATCGCGGTGATGTCCTTGCAGTTCGAGGATATGGTGACGCAACTGACCCACAGCATGGAGCGCAAATTCGCCGTGCTGGAACAACTGGCCGCCATGTTCCCCTCCGATCTCGGGGAGCACGACGCCGACAGCATCCGCGCCGCACTGGCGGAACAGGTGGAACGCTTCAACGTCGCCGACCGGCAAGCCGTGCAGCAGACCAATATGGATGAGGGCGATATCGAGTTGTTCTGAACCGCTCGGTTCCCGCCCCCGATCGAAAAAGAAAAGAAGGGGTCTGGGGGATTCTTCCCCCAGGGTTTTGATTTTTAAAATATTCTTTTATGGGGTTTGCATTTGGAAGTCCCAGGGGCTCCGCCCCTGGACCCTGCCAGGGGCCCTTGGCCCCTGGACCCCAATCGTATCCGCACCGGGTGCGTTTGGCCGACTTCGAGGAGCGATCGGATTCCCATGGGAACGATCGCAAGGGGAAGCATTTCAATTCACCATCATCAGTACAGGAGAATTCCATGTCCGGAACCATTCACGTCACCCGCAATGACAAGGAAACCGTCATCGGCGTCAAGGGGCGTTTCAATTTCGAGATGCACTCCCAATTCCGCGCCGCCTATCAGAGCGACTCCGGCGACGACAACCAGGGCAGACGCTTCGTGATTGATCTGGCCGGCACCGAATACATCGACTCCTCCGCGCTGGGCATGCTGCTGCTGCTGCGGGAAGAGGCCGGCGCCAACGAATCGGACATCGAGATCATCAACACCCGTCCGGAAATTCGTAAAATTCTGGAAACGGCCAATTTCCAACGTCTGTTCAAGATTGCCTGACCCAAAGACGCCACCGAACGCGAATATGGCATGAAAATCCTGATCGTCGATGACGACCCGATCAACCGGACCATCCTGCAACGGTTGCTGGGCAAGGAAGGACACGACGTGTTCACCGCCGACAATGGCCGTGACGGCGTGGACGGCTTTGCCCTGCATCAACCCGATCTGGTTCTCATGGACATTCGCATGCCGGGCATGAACGGTTACGAAGCGGCCCGGGAGATCAAACGGATCGGTCCCTCCCGCTTCACGCCGATCATCTTTCTGACCGCCGTGACCGACGAAGAGGGTCTGGTGCAGTGCATCGACGCGGGCGGCGACGACTTTCTGACCAAACCGTTCAACCGCACCATCCTCCAGGCCAAGATCGGGGCCATGGAACGCATCCGCCAACTGCACGCCCGGTTGCGGCTGCAAAAGGAGGAGCTGGAGCTGCATCAGGAGCGGGTCCATCAGGAACTGGAGGTGGGACGCCATATTTTTTCCCACATCGTGCGCGCCGGCAACCTGTTGGATGCCCCCTGTCTCAACCACTGGACCTCGCCGATGACCCTGTTCAACGGCGATCTTCTGGTGGCCAGCTACAATCCATCCGGCGGGTTGCACATCATGCTCGGGGATTTCACCGGTCACGGCCTGTCTGCGGCGGTCGGGGCCATGCCGGTGGCCGACATTTTTTATGACATGACCGCACAAGGCTTTTCCATCGGCGACATGGCCGAAGCGATGAATGTCAAACTGCTGTCGATCATGCCGAGACGCATGTTCTGCGCCGCCTGCCTGATCGAGGTGGATCACCGGCAAAAAAGTCTGGTGATCTGGAACGGCGGCCTGCCCGATGTGCTGATCACCGATGACAAGGGGCAGGTGGTGCAACGGGTCGTGTCGAGCCGCATGCCTCTGGGGGTGGCCCGCATGACCCGTGAGGATCGCAAGGTGGAGATTCTGGAAATGCGCCCGGGCTATCGGGTCTTTCTGCACTCCGACGGCGTGACCGAAGCCAATGACCGCACGGGCAGCATGTATGGGGTCGAACGTCTGGAGAGCCATTTCGATGGCACCCTCCCGCCGGAAACCCTGTTTCACACCATTCTCGACGATCTGGAGCAGTTCCGGGGCGACGCGGAACAGACCGATGACATCAGCCTGCTCGAAATCGTCTGCGACCGGGCCGGAGAAGAGCCCCGAGGCATCGAAGAGAAACGTCAACGCACCGCCATTCCCCCCACCTCCTGGGAGGCGTCGTTCACCTTCAGCGCGCAAACCCTGAAAACCGTCGATCCCCTGCCGACCGTCATCAATGCGGTGATGAATCTGCAAGCCCCATCCGGGCATCGGGAACGTCTCTACACCATTCTGGCGGAACTCTTCTCCAATGCCCTGGATCACGGTCTGCTGAAACTGGATACCCGCACCAAAACCACGCCGACCGGTTTCATCCAGTACTACACCGAACGGGAAGAGCGTCTGGCCAGACTGGACGAAGGCTCGATCCGTCTCGAACTGGTCCACCGGCCCCGCGCTTCGGAAACGGAGGATCCAGAACCCAGAGGGGGCGAGATTCACATTCTCATGGAGGATACCGGATCCGGATTTGAGCTGGATCAGATCCATACGCAACTGCAAGGCAATACCGGACATGGAGGCCGGGGCATCGCTCTGGTGCGCTCCTTGTGCCACTCGCTGGAATATCAGGGGCGCGGCAACCGCGCCAAGGCAGTCTACCGATGGACGGTCTAGGAGCGCCACGGGGGATGAAACCGACTCATGGCTGATTTTCTCAATGCCATGGTGGTGGATGATACCATCACCTACCGCATGATCATGAAAAAGGTCGCGGAGAGCATACCCGGCATCCGTGTCACCAATACCGCCTCCAACGGCAAACTGGCGTTGGACAAGATCGTCTCGCTGTTTGCGGCCAACGATCCCGAAAAACCGGATGTGGTGCTGCTCGACGTGGAGATGCCGGTCATGGATGGTCTGGCCACCCTCAAGGAGCTGCGCAAGCGGTTTCCGAGGCTGACCGTGGTGATGGTCAGCTCCACCTCCCGCTCCAACGCCAACATCATCGTGGAGTGTCTCAACGCCGGCGCGATCGACTTCATCACCAAGCCCCTGGAAAACAATGTCGAACGGGCCAAGACCACCCTGCGTCACAGTCTGGAACCCATCCTGACCCTGCTGTTGCAAAACAACAGCCCGGATCAGGCGACAACTCCGGCCTCCGGTGTGGCCCCTTCCGTTGCGGCCACCCCCGCCGCGAGTCGTGCCGCCTCACCGCACACCATGCCGCCCCCCGCTCCGCGTCCACCCTCCAGACCGATGAACGCGCTGCCCAGACCCGCCGGAACCGCGCTGCCCGAGGAGAAACCACCCGCCTTTCCCGCAGCCGCTCTCGGTCCCCGGGCCGCCATCGCCCTGAAGAACCCCATTCTGCCCGATCTGCTGCTGATCGGCTCCTCCACCGGCGGCCCGGCGGCCCTGACGACCATTTTCACGCTGCTCAAGGAAAAGCTGCCCATTCCCACCCTGATCGTGCAACATATGCCGCCGGTCTTCACCACCTCACTGGCCGCCCAATTGAGCCGCGCTTCGGGACAATCGGTCAAGGAAGCCAAGGATGAACAATTGCTGACGCCAGGAAGTGTCACCATTGCCATGGGAGGACGACATATGACCTTGCAAAATCGTGATGGAACCTTCAAACTGATACTCAACGATGGGCCCAAGGTCAACGAGTGCCGACCGGCGATCGATGTGCTCTTCATGTCTGTGGCGGCTTCGTTCACAGGCAATGTCTTGAGCATCATTCTCACAGGGATGGGCCGTGACGGGACCAATGGCGTGGACGCGCTGAAACGGGGGGGCAAAACATGGTGTATCACTCAAGACAAACATTCCTGCGTGGTGTACGGCATGCCCCGATCCGTTGAAGAAAAAGGGCTATCTGATGAATCGTTGTCTCTGGAAGCCATCGGTCCCAGGATCATTCAACTCTGCAACCCCTCAGTGG
>JADGBU010000054.1:6017-15165 GCA_015231295.1 Magnetococcales bacterium
GATCGACGCCATGACCACCAACGAAACCTTGTGGTTCCGCGACGACTCCTTCGCCTCGGCCATGGGGGATCATGTGATCCCGGCTCTGGTCAAAAAGGCGCGCACGGCTCCCCAGGTTCGCATCTGGTCGGCGGCCTGCTCCACGGGGCAGGAACCCTACTCCATCGCCATGCTGATCCTCGAAGAGTTGCGCAAGGTGGAAACCCCGCCGCCGGTGAGCAAATTTTCGATCCTGGCCACGGATCTCTCCCCATCCGCGATCGTGTTGGCCTCTTCGGGACGCTACAGCCAGTTGGCCATCTCCCGGGGCATGCGTCCGGAGTTTCTGGAACGCTACTTCAAGAAAAATGGCATGGTCTACGAAGTGGCACCGGAAATCCGCACACTGGTGAAATTTCAGCAGTTCAATCTTATGAGCCCGTTCAAAGAGCATGGCATTTTCGATTTCGTGCTCTGCCGCAACGTGCTGATCTATTTCTCAGATGAGCTGAAACGTCAAATTTATAGCAAAATTCATGACGGCCTCCAGAAAGATGGACTCCTGGCGATCGGCGCATCCGAATCACCCCGTGGCTATACCAACGGATTTCAACAAGTCATGATGGGCAGTGCCGCTCTGTACCGCCCGATCTGATGAAAGATGCAAACGAGTCGCAACCTGGATACACGTTTTAAATAAAGTGAAACCTTATGAAACTACTCACTATTGACGACTCCAGAACCATTCGTCGCGTCATCAGCGGCATCGGGGCCATGGTCGGCTTCGAAGTGCTCGAAGCGGAAAACGGCGACATGGGCATCAAAGTCCTGGAAAAACATGGCGAAGAGGTCGCCCTGATCCTTCTGGACTGGAACATGCCCGGCATGAACGGTCTTGAGGTGCTCAAACTCCTCAAAGCCGATCCCCGTTGGGCCCACATTCCGGTGATGATGGTCACGACCGAAGGGGAAAAAGACTATATTATCAAGGCGATCCAGGCCGGAGCCATCCATTACCAGACCAAGCCCTTCACGCAAGAAGAGATGGCGACCCGCATCATGGAAGCCTTGGGCATGGGCGGCCTGTGACCCCAACGCCACCCCTCCTCCTTCATCTGCCACGGAGCGTTGCATGAGCGGACCCGATACAACCGAATTGATGAATAAATTGCTCACCGGTCTGCGCCTCGCGGTCACGGAAATGATGACCTCCATGGCCATGTCCGAGGTGGTGTTCGCCGGTCAGGAGAGCGCGGAATCCTTCACCCTCGCCAACGAAGTGGTGGGACTGGTCCGTTTGGACGGACAATTGCATGGCATGGTGGGAGTCTCGTGCAGTCAGGCCCTGCTGCGGGAGATCGTCTCCCGGATTGTGGGACTGGCTCCGGATGAACTGGCCATGGAAGATCTGCTCGATGGCGCGGCGGAACTGGCCAATATGGTCTGTGGCGGCATGAAAACCAAAGCGCAAATCGGCAGCGTCAATCTCTCGCCGCCGGTCTCGATCGTCGGTCAGGAGTTCATCGCGCAATGGAAAACCAATCGCCCGACCACCGTCTTCACCTTCCAGATGGATGAAGGCGTCTTGATAGTCCATGCCAGTCTGTAAGAAAGCCCAGAAAAAACTTGAACCCGAGACCCTTTTTTGCGAAGGTATCGATTTTTACTAAACGGTGTATCGTTTCAACCAGCCCGATGGATTTCAGAGAGGGAATATGCGCGTATTGATCGTTGACGACTCAAGCGTCATGCGGAAAATTGTGGCTCGTGGCCTGCGTCAGGCCGGTTTCAAAATCACGGACATCCTCGAAGCGGGTGATGGTCAACAGGGTATGGATCTGCTCAAGACCGATACCAATTTCAAGCTGATCCTCTCCGACTGGAACATGCCGATCATGGATGGCTTGAACTTCGTCAAATCGGTTCGAAGCGGTCCGGCGGCAATCAAAAACATCCCCATCGTCATGGTCACGACCGAAGGCGGCGAAACCAAAGTCGGTGCCGCCATGGAAGCCGGTGCCAATGGTCACATCAAAAAACCCTTCACCCCGGAAACCCTCCAGGTCGAACTGGAACGCTTCCTGAAGTAACTCAAACGCTGGACCGAGTATCCGCGAACACACCGTGACGGCCACCTCTCGCGAGGGGGTTCACGGTGTGTTCGCGTTTTGAACCGTCACATCCCCTCCCGTAGCGCCAACTTTCCGTATTGGTACAAAATTTGCTTTTAACTCCTCGCCAGATCCTTGGATCACACCCATGCGGATACCTGTGAGCGAGCATTAAGCGATGGAAACACCCCAAGATATCGTCAAAAGGGCACGACCCTTTTTCCTGAACTACGTGGCCAAACTGAGCAACGATCTCAATACGTTGACCGCTGCCCCCGTGGTGTGCACGCTTCAGGAGATTGAACTCAATCGGGGACGTGATGATCTGGAACTGCTCTTCGAGTCGGATCGCAGCGTGGCCTACGTCACCGAAGATGGCATGAATTCAGGAGATATCCACCTGATTTTTGACATCGCTACCTCCATCGCCTTGACCGGCCTCATGATGATGATGGGCGCGTCGGTCATCCAGAGCCAAGTCAAAAACCGAGAGTACAACGAAGAAATCCAGGAAGGCTTTCAGGAAGTCTCCAACCAGGTGGTCGGCGCGCTGAACGATCTGGTGGAAAAAAAACTCAGTGAGGGCGGACATCTCTTCCTGGTCAGCACGACCCATGTCACCTATGGCGATTTTCCGAATACTTTCAAGGAGAGCACGACCTATCTGGCCGTGAAGGTCCAAATCCAAGTGTCGGATTTTCAACCCCAGGACGCTTATTGGGTGTTGTCCAGAGGCTTCGCGGAAACCTTGCTGAAAGTCAAAATCCCTGGCTCGGACGCCGAATTGGCCGAAGATACCAAAAAAGGTGGAGGAGAAGCCGCTAAACCAACTCCCGCCGCCGTGGAACCACCGCCTCCAGCTCCAGCGCCACCTCCAGCGCCACCTCCAGCGCCAGTGCCAGCGGCTCCGGCTCCGGCTCCAGCGGCGAAAAGTGCCGGGGCGGTTAAAGGACAAACCGGTAAAAATGGTCAAATGGGCGCGGCAGGAAAAAATGCCGATGCGGTCGGTAAAAATGGTATCAATGCGACTAAAGGTGCCAAGGGATTGGCAGGAGGAGGAGCCGACGAAGAAGGAGAGTTGGCATTCCTGGATCCCTATCAGCCCGGAATGGACCCGGGACGCGAGGTGATCGATTCCTCCCTGGAAGATCCGGGAACACTGCGCGGTGGATTGGCCCCCGGTGGAAAGGGCAGCAAAGCCTCAATCGCTCAGGGAGCCATGTTCAGCCCCCTGCCGAGCATGCAATACGCCAAAGATTCCATGCCTACCCCAAATGATGCGGGTAGCGTGGCGACGGTGATTACGGAATATCCCTTCACCTTGAAAGAAGATGAACGGGTGATCGTGGCGATCAATGCCATGCGGCAGGATGGCTATCGCTATATGGGAATCGAACGGGGAGGCAAGTTGATCCGCGTGATCAGTCAGAGCGATCTGAGGCAGATCATGGGACCGTTCTTCGGAACCAAGGCGATGAATGCACGAGATAAGGCGTTGTGCAATCTGCCGATCGGTAAGATCAATGCGACGCAGAAGGTGATCGCGGTCACGTTGACCAGTTCGATTGGACAGGCGGCGGATCTCATGATGGAAAATCGGTTGCATGCCCTGCCGGTGGTCAGTGCTCAGGGGGTGTTGCGGGGATTCGTCACGTTACATGGATTGTTGGATTTTTATCGGCGCAAAAAGCAACTCTGACACCCGTGCAACAAACTGCTGAAAAAAAAGAAGGGGTCTGGGGAATTCATTCCCCAGGGTTCTGACTTTAATCCTTTGACTTTGCTTTTGATTTTTCTTTTGACTTTGCCTTTGCGCGCTTTCACAAAAGCTTTTTTTCGCGCCTTTTGCGAAAAAAAGCGCAAGCGCGCGCGGCCTCTCCGCAAAACGCACTCCCCAGATCACTCACTCCCGTCCCCCCCCCGAAACCGCTTCGAGAAACAACGTGCCAGATCCGCGCATGAGCCAATCGGATGGGCGCGCTGCGCTTTTTTCGCAAAAGGCGCGAAAAAAGCTTGTGTAAAAGCGCGCGAGAAGAAAAGTCAAAAGATTGAAAGTCAAAAGATGAAAATCAAAAGATTAAAGGATAAAGTCCTGGGGAATGAATTCCCCAGACCCCTTCTTTTTTTTCACCAGTTGTCGGCGTGGGTCACTCATGCTTTGTCTTTGTAGGGATTATCACCGCCGCCCCGGAAATCCATCCGCAACGGAACCCCCTGAAACCCAAAATGCTCCCGAAACCGATTCTCCAAATACCGCCGATAACTCTCCTCGACCTCTTCAGGCCGACTGACAAAAAACACCACCATCGGCGGCGCAACCCGCACCTGCGACGCGAACCGAAACCGCACCGGACGCCCCGTGCGACGCGGATGAGGATTCGCCTCTTCCACCTCCGCCAACCAACGATTCAGCACTCCCGTCGAAATACGCTTCTGTCCGGCCTCCCACACCTGCCGCACCAACGGCAACAACCGATCCACCCCCACGCCGGTACGTCCCGACAGGAACACCACCGGCGCATGCGAAAAACGAGGAAAAGCCAACCCCAACTCTCTCCGGAACGCACTCTCCGCATTCCGTCCTCTCGGCACGGCATCCCACTTGTTGATCGCGAACACCAACCCGCACCCCGCCTCCAACGCATGCCCGGCCACCCGCTGATCCTGCTCCGTGACCCCTCGCACCGCATCCAACACCAACACGGCGGTCTTGGCGCGTTCCATGGCATTCAACGCCGCGATGGCCGCATATTTCTCGATGCGCAACGAAATTCTGGCCTTTCTCCGCAATCCTGCCGTATCCACCAACACAAAACGATTGCCCTGGGCATCGACCAACGGGGCATCCACCGAATCTCGCGTCGTCCCCGGCTGATCCGAAGTCACCAACCGCTCTTCTCCCAACAATCGATTGACCAGGGTGCTCTTCCCCGCATTCGGACATCCGACAATGGCCACCCGTACCACATCATCGCGTTGCGGCTGGACATCTCCCCCTTCTTTCCCTTCTTCGCCTTCGTCCCCTTCGAGCAGGATTTCCGGCTCCGGCGCGGCCACCGGCCAACGCGCCGCAACCACGCGCAACAGATCATCCACCCCCACCCCATGAGTCGCCGAGATGGCCACCACCGGCTGCAATCCCAACCGATGGAACTCCGCCACCCCCGGCCCTCCGGCATTGCCTTCGGCCTTGTTGACCACACAGATCACCGGCTTGCCACAGCGACGCAACCGTGCGGCCAACTCCAGATCATCGGCCAACGGACCGGTACGGGCATCGAGCACAAAAAAGATCAGATCGGCCTCTTCCACGGCCAATTCCGCCTGTTCCCGCATACGCGCCAACAGGGGCTCATGGGGATCGAACTCGAAGCCACCCGTATCCACCACACGGAAGGTTCGTCCTCCCCACACGGCGACGCCGTACTTGCGATCTCGCGTCAACCCTGGGGTATCATCGACCAGGGCATCCCGGGTCCGGGTCAACCGGTTGAACAGCGAGGATTTCCCCACATTCGGACGCCCCACCAACGCCAACAAAGGCCCCGTGACCACACCACCCTCACCCATCGTCTCGCGATACCGACGTCTATTCATAACGCAACAGATCACCCTCGTTGGTCCACCAATAAACGCCATCTTCCGTGACGACGGGCAAAGACAGCACCGGTCCGGACAACGTTTCCCGCCCCATCACACGCCCGCTGACCGGATCGAGCGCGAACATTCGCCGCTGATCATCCGCCACCAGAATCTGATCCTTGTACAACACCGGCGAGGTCAACAATCCATCGGACAAACGGACGCGCCACAACTCCACGCCGTCATCCGCGCCCATGGCGATCAGATTGCCATCCATATCCACGACGAACAGTCGTCCCATCGACCACAACGGCTGACGCACCGCCGACACTCGTTTCTCCCAGATTCTGCGGCCATTGGCCGCGAAACAGGCCATCACCCGCCCCTGATGGTTCACGATGAAGGCCCGACGGGGCGCGACCCGCAACCCCTGATCCTCGGACAGCACCACCGACGCATCCACATCCTGCATCAAATCGAGTTCACCGCTGCCCCCCAACACCCGCAGATTATCCGACCAGACCCGCTGCCCATCATCCAGACGCAACGCGAACACCTCGCCGGAAGAGTAGCCAATAAAAGCCAATCCATCCGCAGCGGAGGGGGTCGAGGAACCCATCACCACCAACGCCTCGGTGGGGGTGCTGTGCATCCAGAGCCTTTGACCGGTGGCGGCATCCAACGCATAGGCGCGATTGTCCAGCGTGAGGAAGATCACCTTGCCATCCACCGCCAGCGGGGCCGAATCGACTGCCGTGGTCAAGCGGGTCCGCCACAACTCCGCGCCGCTCTCCCGGGCCAGGGCCACCATCACCCCCTGTTCGGTTCCGGCATAGACCCGCGACTCATCCAGTCCCACGCCACCCGTCACCGCCGAACCCAAGGCCGATTTCCAGAGAATATCGCCGGTTTTGCGATCCACCCGGGCCACCTGCCCCTGAAACGTCCCGACGAAGACCGAATCGCCGCTCACCGCCAGCCGACCCGGATGCACAAAATGCTTGTCCGGCGATCCGGCCACCGATCGCTTCCAGACCTGACGCATGCCGGTATTCACGCCCGGATCCGGAGGCTGAAAACGAACCGTTTCCTTCTCCTCTCCTCCCTTTCCGCCCAACCAGGTCGGGGTCGCGCATCCTGTCAGCATCCCGGCCAGCAGCACCGAGAGCCATATCCGGCTTCCACCATGCCCCATCCGCCCGCCATCGCGCCTCGCACCCATACCCTTTACCCCTCCATCCGTTGAATCCGCCGCTCCAGCCGTTTCCGCAATCCGCCCTCGGGATTGAGTGAAAGCGCATCCTTGTAGAAGGTCAAGGCTCCCTTCTCATCCCCTTTGGCCGAGGTCAGCACACCCGCGAACTCCAGAGCCTGGGGCTTGAACATCGAATCCCGGGGAATCCGCTCCAGTTGCGCCAACGCCTGATCCGGCTCCTCGGCGCGCAAACGGGCCACCTGAAGCATGGCCAACTCCTTCAAAGGCACCCGCGCCTTGGCCACCACCTCATCGAGCAGGGCCAGAGCCGCATCCTTCTTGCCTTCACCGGCCAGGGTGCGGGCCTCCAGGAAACGGGCCATCAACGCATAGCCGTGATCCCCGTATCCGGCGGTCACATCGGTCAGACTCGGACGGGTCGCCCCTTCCGAAGCCGTCTCCAGGAGATCCATCGCCGCCAGATAACGCTCGGAGACCTCCAGATCCCGTTTCGCCTGATACTCTTTCCATCCCACATAGGCAAACAGCCCCACAAACAGACTGATCAAGCCTCCGATGATCCAATACCGGTTCCGATGCCACATTTTGGCGACATTTTCCGCCTCCAGTTGGGCATCCACCTCTTCAAAAATGCTTTCCACTTCCACCCCAGCCACGATTTTTCCCCTTTGCCATTAAGGTGTCATTCTGCGGAACTCGCATCCGTCCGCCCCAACAGGGTCAATACCCGCCCGATCAGTCGCTCCGCAGAGAGCCCCTCCTGCTCTCCGGTTTCCATCCGCTTGAGGGTCACGGTGCGCGCTTCGGCCTCCTGCTGGCCCAGAATCACCGCCAGGGGAGCCAGCGAACGTCCCGCATGTTTCATCTGACTCTTCATGCCGCCACCGGTCAGATGCATCTCGACCGTCAACCCCGCCGAACGCATCGTCTCGGCCAACTCCAGGCCATAGGCTTCCACCGGGCCATCCCCGGCCACCACCAGATAGAGATCCGGTCGGATCGGCGCGCCCAGTTGCGCATCCATCAGCAGCAGCAACCGTTCCATGCCCATGGCGAAACCGACCGCCGGCGTCGCGACGCCTCCCATTTCGGCCACCAGGCCATCATAACGCCCCCCGGCGGCCACGGCGTTCTGGGAACCCAACCCTTCGGCCACCGCCTCGAAGGCGGTGCGATGATAATAATCCAACCCCCGCACCATCAGGGGATTGATCCGGTACGGCAGCCTCAACCGCTCCAGATGTCCCACCAGACCCTGAAAATGGGCCTCGCATCCGGCGCACAGATGATCACGCATTTGCGGCATGTCGCGCAGCAGGGCGGGATCCTCCTCCTTGCAGTCGAGCACCCGCAGAGGATTGCGGGTGAGACGACGCTGACAGTTGCCGCACAACCGATCGTGAACCGACTCCAGATGCGCGGTCAACTTCTCCCGATAAGGCCCGCGACAGACCGGACACCCCAGAGAATTGATCTCCAGCGTCACCGCCGACTGAATGCCGATCTCTTGCAGCAGACGCAGCACCAGAGCCATCATTTCCGCATCGGCCAACGGCCCTTCGGGGCCGAACAGCTCGCAGCCAAGCTGATGAAACTGCCGGAAACGTCCCTTCTGAGGCCGTTCGTAGCGGAACATCGGTCCCATGTAACAGACCCGCCAGGGCAGACTCCGCTGACGACTGGTTTCGATGAAGGAGCGCACCGTCGAGGCGGTCCCTTCGGGACGCAGACAGAGGGCATCGCCGCCCCGGTCCTCGAAGACGTACATCTCCTTTTCCACGATATCGCTGGTCTCCCCCACCGCGCGGGAGAAAAGCTCGACCCGTTCGAAAATCGGGGTTCGCAGCTCCCGATAGCCATACTGGGCGAAAACCCGCCGCGCGCACGCCTCCAGAAACAACCAGCGTCCGCTCTCTTCCGGCGGGATATCCCGCACGCCTCGCACGGTTTGAATCATCGATTGTCCGACCTTTCCGTCAAAGATTGCTCCCGCATGGCGGCCACCAGGGATTCCACCTCACTGGCCAACCGCTCCACCACATCCCGATCCGCCACCTTGCCCACGGGTTTTCCCGCCCGATACAACAGATTCTCTCCCGATCCCCCCACGATGCCGATCTGACTCTCCTTGGCCTCTCCCGGACCGTTGACCACGCAGCCGATGAGCGACACCGTGACCGTCTCCCGGATATGAGCGAGTCGCTCCTCCAGACGCGCGGTCAGCTCGATCACCGGAAACTCCTGCCGGGAACAGGTGGGA
>JADGBU010000054.1:15190-16841 GCA_015231295.1 Magnetococcales bacterium
GGATTTCAGAATCTCGAAACCGACCCGCACCTCATGGACCGGATCCGCCGACAAAGAGACTCGCAAGGTATCGCCGAGGCCGTCGGCCAGGAGCAATCCCAGACCCACGGCGGATTTGACCGTTCCCGGAATCAATCCGCCGGCTTCGGTGATCCCCAGATGCAACGGATAATCGACCTGTTCGGCCAGCAGCCGATAGGCGGCGACGGTCATGGCCGCGTTGCTCGCCTTGAGACTGACCTTGATCTCCCGATAGTCGAGATCCTCCAGCATCCGTATATGCTGCAACGCCGACTCCACCATGGCCTCGGCGCAGGGTTCGCCGAAGCGGGCCAGCAGCTCCCGTTCCAGAGAGCCCGCGTTGACGCCGATGCGAATCGGCACCCGACGTTCTCCGGCGGCCCGCGCCACCTCCGCCACCCGCGCCCGCGAGCCGATATTGCCCGGATTGAGCCGCAACCCCTGCACACCGTTTTCCAGGGCGATCAGGGCCAGACGGTGATCGAAATGGATATCGGCGATCAACGGCACCGAGGATCCGGCGCACAGCGGTCCCATGGCCCGCGCCGCCTCCTCGTCGGGACAGGAGACCCGTACCAGATCCGCTCCGGCGTCGGTCAGGGCGCGAATCTGTCCCAGGGTGGCCTGCACGTCACGGGTATCGGTATTGGTCATCGACTGCACCGAAATTTCCGCATCTCCGCCCACGGCCACGCTGCCCACCCGAATCTGACGGGTCACGCGCCGGGGACGGGTCAAGGCCGGTGCGCGACTCATCGTCCACCTGCCCGCTTGCGCAACGTTTCGGGATTGAGTTTCAACCCTTCGACCATTTCACCCGCCGCCCCCACGCCCGGAATCTCCTGATGGCCCACCCGCACCCGCACCGAGGCGGCATTGCCCAGAGTCGCGCTGTATCCGCCCCCGTCCGGCACCCGGAACAGATAGCCAGGCTGCAACACCATATCCTTGACCACCGCCCCGCTGGCATCGTGAATCTGCACCCAGACCAGCTCCTTGGCCTGCAACGATATCGCATTCGCCGACTCCGGCAGCAGATCCGCCTCTCCGCTGACCGGTTCGGGATAGCGTTCCTTGATGCCTTTGGGCCATTTTTTCTTGCTGAGCGCGCCCGGCTTGACCGTCTCCGGAGCCGGAACGGCGGCGGGAGGCGTTGCCTTCTCCGGGACCGCCGGGGGCGTCGCTTTTTCCGGGGCCGCCGGGGGTGTCGCTTTTTCCGGGTGCGCCGGGGGTGTCGTCTTTCCCGAATGCGTCGCCTTTTCGAGGGCCGCGCCACGGGCCGGAACCGCCTCCGGAGCCGACGGCTCCACCGGAGCAGGCTCCGTCTCGGGTGCGGACGACGCATCCCGCGAGGTGAACCGGTTCATCAACGCTTCCATCCAGGAACCCGACCCCTCGGAATCCCCTTCCTCGACCGGCGGTTCAGGCTCCCCCTTGGGATCGGCCTTCTCCGCGCCTTTCGTCCCTTCCGCCACGGCGGCTCCCGGTTTCGTTTCCGGTTTCGCCCCGCTTTTGGCGTCCGGTTTCACCGGAGCCGATTTCGACTCGGGTTTAGCCACCGGCTTGACCTCGGGCTTGGGCTCCGGCTTGACCTCGGGTTTGGGCTCCGGCTTGACCTCGGGTTTGGGCT
>JADGBU010000054.1:16941-19870 GCA_015231295.1 Magnetococcales bacterium
TGGGCTCCGGCTTGACCTCGGGTTTGGGCTCCGGCTTGACCTCGGGTTTGGGCTCGCTCCTCGCCTCGCCTCTGGCCACCGGCTTGGGTTCGGGACGGGCATCGGCACGCCCCTCCGGTTTGGATTTCACCGCCGAGGAGGCCATCAGGGCCAGCCGCTCCGGAGAGGAGTCGGTCGCTGGCCACGACGAAGGATCCTCCGGCCCCAAAGCCTTGACCGCGACCGGCTCCTCCTTGGGTCGTGGAGCCACCTGATCTCCCCTCTCCCCGGAGCCTGCGGCCTCGGATCGGGTCGGCACCGCCTCCCCCACCCGCAACGGCGCAGCGTTGAGCGGTGCCGGAGGACCGGAAGCCTCCGCTGACTCCTGCATGTGCCGTTCGTAATAGACATAAAGCCCGCCCAAGGCCACCAGACCGGCCACCGCCAACCCCAACGCGGGACGATGGCGGGAGGTGGGCGGCGGCACCCGATTTTCGGTCTGCAACACCTGCTTGCCGTTGTCCAGATCGGCCACGCAGGCCTCGATCGCCTCCATATCCGCAAATCCTAGATTGCGGGCGTACAACCGCAGAAACCCCGCCACGAACACCTGTCCCCGCAGGGTGTCGATGCGTCCCTCTTCCAGAGCGTGCAGATGGGTCACGCGAATCCGGGTCCGTCTGGCCATTTCATCCAGATCCCACCCCTGCTCCTCCCGCGCCCGACGCAGCAGAACACCCACCCGCTCCAGGCCGGGATGCACCACCCGGACCGGTTCAAGACCGCTCTCCTCTTCCAGCGGATCCGGTTCGTTACTTGGGGATTTCGTCATGGATCTCGTTCCAGAATCATCAATTTTTCCATCGCGCGCCGCCCGGCCCGACCCGAAGAATCCAGAGCCCGAATCTTGCGCAACCACTCCACGCTCTCCCTGGTCTTGCCCTCCTGCTCCAGAGAGGCCACCAACCGCTCCAGGGCGGTCAGATGTGTCGGCACCTCCTCCAACACCCGACGCAACCGTTTCTGCTCCAGATCCAGCCGCCCCAGGGCGCGATGCTGCTCCGCCAGCTCCATCAGGGTGGGCACATGACCGGGCTTGATCCGCAAAGCCTGCTCCAACGCCTGTTCCATGGCGCGCAGACTCCCCTGACGCCGGTGCAACAACGCCAGATTGTAATGCACCTCCTCGGGGGTGGGAAATTGTCCATCGGCCAACGCCTCCCGGAACACCTCCCGCGCCTCATCCAGGCGATCGAGACGCATCAGGGCCACCCCGAGATTGTTGAGAATCCGCCCATCCCCCGGACGCAGCCGACGCGCCTCCTCCAGGGCTTCCAGGGATTGCACCGGCCTCCCCGACTGATCATACGCCATTCCCAACAACAAAAGCACCTCCGCGTCATCGGGACGCAACGTCCGGGCCCGACGCAACGCGGGCAACGCCATATCCGGCACTCCCCGTTCCAGATAGGCCCGTCCCTTCTTCAGGGAGATGGGAAACGACTCCCCCTCGCCGTTTCCCGGATCCGGACCACCCGCGCACCCCGCCAGCACGCCGAGCAGAACCACCATCCCCAGCGACCACGGACGCGGCATCATGAGACGCGGAATCCGTTGGTGATCGGATAACGCCGATCCTTGCCAAACGCCCGATGCGTCACCCGCACCCCCGGAGCCGCCTGACGCCGTTTGTACTCGTTGCCATCCACCAGCCGGATCACCCGCAGCACCGTCTCCCGATCGAGCCCCTGCGCCACGATCTCCTCCAGTCCCTGCTCCCGTTCCACGTAGAGTTCCAGAATCCGGTCCAACACCGGATAGGGGGGCAGCGAATCCTCATCCTTCTGATCCGGTCGCAGCTCCGCAGAAGGGGGACGATCCAGCACCCGTTCGGGAATGGGCGGACTCTCCCCACGGGCTTCGGCCCAGCGGTTGCGGGCACGCGAAAGGGCATAGACCCGCTCCTTGAGCAGATCCTTGAGCACCGAATATCCCCCGGCCATATCCCCGTAGAGGGTGGCGTATCCGACGCTCACCTCGCTTTTATTGCCGGTCGTCACCACCATGCCCCCCTTCTTGTTGGCCAGGGCCATCAGCAGGGTGCCGCGAATGCGGGATTGCAGATTCTCTTCGGTGGTATCTTCCGGCCATCCGGCGAACAGCCCGGCCAACTGACGACGGAACGCCTCGAACATCGGCGCGATGGCCACCGAGTCCAGGTGAATGCCCAACCGTTGCGCGATGGCGGCGGCATCCTCCAGACTGATCGACGCGGTATAATCGGAGGGCATCATCAGGGCCTGAACCCGTTCCGGACCCAGGGCATCGACACAGATGGCGGCGGTCAAGGCCGAATCGATCCCGCCGGAAAGCCCAAGCACCACGGAGCGAAAACCGTTCTTGGCCACATAATCCCCAAGTCCCGTCACCAGTGCCTGATAGATCTCCTCCTCTTCGGAGAGCTCCGGGAGCACCTCACCCGGCAGAAACACCACCTCGCCCCCCGGCGCGCGGGTCACGGTCAGAAACAGCAACGCCTCCCGGAAGCCCGGTCCCCGCAGGGCCAGCGCGCCGGAACGGTTCATGGCGAAGGAGCCGCCGTCGAAGACCAGTTCATCCTGCCCCCCGACCATATTGACATAGACCACCGGCAAGCCGCTCTCGACGATGCGATGCCGCGCGACGGTTTCCCGTTCCCGCTGCTTGCGGAGATGATAGGGGGAGGCGTTGAGATTGATCAGAAACGAGGCTTCGCTCTTGGCCAGGGCGGCCACCGGATCCCCGGAACGCCACAGATCCTCGCAGATGGTGACGCCGAAGGGCATGCCCTCGAACGCGAAGGGCCGCACCGTCTGGCAGGATTCAAAATATCGCTGCTCGTCGAACACGCCGAAGTTGGGCAGCCAGCGTTTTCCGGCGAAGCCCTGCTCCCGTCCCTGGGAGACGAACA
>JADGBU010000340.1 GCA_015231295.1 Magnetococcales bacterium
CCTTTTCTGAAAGGGGCGTGAATCGGCTATGATACGCGAAGTTTGAGGGTTGGAGAAATTTTTTCGCATGTCCGGTCGTCAATGGACGGATCCGGGGCAATAGTCAAGGAGTGCGTGGAGTGAATGATCAAGGAAACAGCAATCTGCCGCTTTCACTCAAAGAGTTTGAGATCACCAATTTCCAGTGCGTGCAGCATACTGTAATCAGGGATCTTCCGCAGAATGCGCCCTGGATTATGATGACTGGCGAGAATGGGGATGGCAAGACATCATTGTTGCAGGCGTTGGCGATTGCCATGTATAATACGAATTGGAATTTTTCTTGGCATGAGAAAACAAATTCTCAATCTTTGGTAAATGTAAAGATTCAAACAAGCCTGGGGCGCATATTGTCGTGCCAATTCGGAGCGGACAGAAATAATTATGGTGGCAGGTCTTTAGATATTGACAATGATAATCTTGATTGTCTTGTGTCTCATGATAGAGATGTGTCTTGCTCTGATCAGATTTTTGGTTACGGTGCATCACGTCTCAGCATCCAAGGTGAGATGTCGGCAGAACGTAAGAAGACGATGCAGATTGACAATCTTCTGAATCAGGGTGGACCACTTTACAACGTGGAGCGGTGGCTCAAGGATTTGGAGTTGGATGCGAGGGGTGATCCAGTATTGCAGGCGCGCAATCGGCGGCGTATGGATTTGCTTGCTGCGTTGATGCCCAACGTGGACAGAATTGAACTGGATGGCAGCAAGGTGTCTTATCTTGAAAAGGGAGTGCCGGTTCCAGCCCATCACCTGTCGGCGGGTCACAAGAGCATCCTGGCCATGATCGGGGATCTGTTGATTCGTTTTGCGGACGGTCAGCCCGGGGTGGAGGATCCAAAGGACTATGTTGGTATTGTGTTGATCGACGAACTGGAGGCCCATCTCCACCCCAAGTGGCAGAGGCAGTTTCCACGCAAGCTTTCCGAGGTGTTTCCTGGCGTACAGTTCATCGCTACCACTCATAGCGTTTTGCCATTCATGGGCGCGCCGGCAGGATCGGTTTTTTTGCGGGTCATCCGCGACGCGGAACATGGCACGCGGGTGGAGCGGTTGGATATCGATGTGACCAGGCTCCTTCCCAATGCCTTGTTGACCTCACCCTTGTTTGATTTGGATGTTATCCTGAATCCGTCTTTGGAATCTATGGATCTTTTGGAGACTGAGGACTCTTTTGCCGAGATCGAACGGCAGCGGGAGCAGAAGCGATTGCTGGACCGTTTCGCTCATGAGCAGGCGGCCCTCCTGGCCCGTTTGAGTGGTTGCCCCCAGGATTCCCCATGATTCGGGTTGAGAAGAATTCGGATGTGCCGGCTGGTCTGACCTCCGCCAATGCTCGTTCCACACGGGATCGTTTGTTGAGAGAGGGTAAGAATCATCGTGTCTCCGATCATCTTTATCGCCATGATAGCGTATTGACGGCGCTTCGAGAGCTTTATTACGGCAAGTGTGCCTATTGCGAAACCAAGATCGAGCCTGGATCCTCGCCACGGGTGGACCACTATCGTCCCCATGCGATTTATTACTGGTTGGCCTATGAATGGAGCAATCTGGTGCTGAGTTGCGAACGATGCAATCGAAAGAAATCGGATCGCTTTCCTGTTCAAGGGGAGCGGGTGGTACAACCGCAGGCGGATTTCAAGGCGTGGAGCGCCGGTTCGGTGGATTTTCTGGCGGAACGGGCATTGCTGCTGCATCCGGAATGGGACGAGCCGGCAGAGCATTTGACTTTTCACCCGGATGGCACCATCCGGGCCAGGGCCGGCAGCGTGAGAGGTGAAGAGACCATTCGGGTGTGCGGATTGGATCGGGAAGAATTGACGATTGAACGCAAAAAGGTGGTTGATCGGTTCCGCAGACGTTTGCGGGACAGTTTGGTCAGGTGGTTCAGGAGGAATGAGCAACATCCGGAACAATCCGACGAAGAGTGTGAGCGAATTCTGTGTGAAGAGCTTGACTCTGTATTGACAAGCGTTCGGAACGCCCGAGAACCTCATCGACCCTATTCTCGTTTGGGCTGGCACCTTGGCGAGGAGTTCCGGCAGTTCTTGTTGGTGAACTTGCCTGCGAATCTGCGTCTTGTGGTGTGGAATGCCTATTGGCGTCAGGTTCTTTAAGTGGAAACCTTGGCCTTTTGGATCCTGGCGGGGTTGGCATGGGCGTGGCATGCCTCCATG
>JADGBU010000341.1 GCA_015231295.1 Magnetococcales bacterium
GTTGGTTTGCGTCCATCCTACCATAAATGTCAGATTAAGTCTTGCCTAATACAGGGTTTCTGGACTCTGGGTTCTTCTGCCACGATGGAGGGCGTTCTGGGCAAAACGAGTGGTGAGTTACCCGGTTTCAGTACCGGTTCGATTCCCTCCTTGAGCGGAATCTTTTCCTGCCATTCCGCTTCGACGTTCAAGCGAAACCCCATGCTCATCATGCCGTGCAGAGCGGCCACCGCATAAACCCGGCAGTCCAGGGCCTCGTTTCGCGCGCTGTCCGGCTTTTTCCACTCCCGAATCGGGCGGCCCTTGAGATACCGGGTGGCCACCTTCTCGGCGGTCAACTGGCGGAACCACTCCGCGTCCCGCTCCTTCGGAAAATGGCAGCATCCCGGACCAGGAGTGCGGATGCGCAGCCGGGCGTAGATCGACTCATTGGCCGCATCCACGCCAATCACGAAGAGAGGGATCCGGCCTTTGTTGTTGCGGCTGGCCCGTTGCGGCCAGAGGGGCTTGCCCATGCCACCGATCCCCTTGATGCCCCACACCCGCCGATCCTGCCGCTCCCGGCAGAATCCGTAGGCCGACATGGTGTTGGCCCCGCCGGTGTCGATGGCGGCGGCGAAGATGGGCAGATCGTTCATCTGCCGGGCATGGGGAAATCCGGTGAGCAACAAATTGTCCAGATCCTCCCAGACCAGCGGGCCGGACGGATCGCCGGACAGCACCCGGTAGTCGATAGACCAGGACTCTTCGTCCCGGCCCCAGCCAACGATTTCCACCTCCAGGCGATCCGGATGCACGTCCACTCCGGCGGTCAGGACCACGACGCCGACGGGCAGCAAGTCGCCGAACGGTTCGCGGCGTCCCATCAAGCCTTCGCTGTCCAGCTTTTCGGTGACTTCCTCCCAAGTCTCGCCCAGCTTGGTGTTGACCCAGACCTTCAGCCGAAACGGATCCCGGTGGACCTGAACATGTTCCTCGGCGATCTGCCCCCAGGAGACCCAGCCCAACGGACTGTACAGGCTCGACAGATGAAACCCCGCGATCAGCCCATTGCCGGTGGATTCGGCGATCCAGCGACCATGCTCCAGCATCCAGCCTTTGCGATGTTCCGGGATGACCGCCTCGCAGTGAATGCAGACGTAGTGGGCGTTCTCTGGTTGTCCCTTTGGCCACCGTACCTGTTTCCAGACCAGCATCTGTTCCCGTTGGCAGGACGGGCATGGCACCCAATAGTGACGCTGATCGCTTTCGGCAAAAGCCGATTCGATGCGAGAGAATCCCTTGATGGTGGGGGTGGAGACGATCAGCACCTTGCGATTGGAAAAATTGACTGTGCGTTGGATGGCCAGGGCCACCGGATCGCCTTCGCCATCCACGTCGCCCGGATAGCGATCCACCTCGTCGAGAAAGAGAAACCGCACCGGCATCGATGACAACCCAGCCGAAGAGTTGGCCCCCGTGACCCGAAGAATGCCGCCGTTGAACTCCTTCGACAGCACCGTGTTGCCGCTGTCACGCGATCTGGGTTCCCGCACCAAGTCGCGCAAGGCGGGGCTGGCCTCGATCAGTGGATCGAGTCGCTGCTTGGAATAGGTCTTGGCCATCTCGACGGTGGGTTGGACCATCAGGATCGGCCCCGGCGACAGGTGGATGATGTATCCTAACCAGCAGAGTCCCGCTTCGGTTTTTCCAAGTTGCGAACCGGACATGAATACCACCCGCTCCACCGGCGAGGATGGCGACAGGCAGTCCATCACTTCCTTCAGATACGGAGTGCGTGCGGTGCGCCAGGGTCCAGGCTCGCTGGAGGAGACCGACGACAACACCCGGTGTCGGTCGGCCCACTGGGAAACCAGCAACAGGGGATCGGGCCGCAGACCCTGGGAGAACGCCTCGTTGTAAAGTCGGGCGGTTTCACTCATCGGTCTGTTCTCCATTCATCATGCCCGTCAATTCCAACAGATGTTCCCGGACGAATTTTTCCAGTGTGCTGCGCAAGGTGCGCATCTCCACTCCCAACTCCGCGCCCATGGGACCGGCCACCCGGTTGGGCCACGCCTCCCAGGCCGCTCGGATCTCATGCCCCCGACTGAAGGCCGCAGCATGCATCTCGTCTGCGTCCACCAGTTTGCCGGTTTCCACCTTCTCCCGGATTTCCAACAGGCTGGCCCGCTTGACCTCGCTTTTGATGCGGGCCTTGAGCAACAGCGTGGGC
>JADGBU010000342.1 GCA_015231295.1 Magnetococcales bacterium
GTCCGCACCTGGGATCTGGATCTGATTCCCCTGATCCTGGTGGAAGAGGAGTGGATCCGCCTGGAAAAAGGCCTGAAACAACGCCATCGGGTGTTGGAAATGTTGATGGAGGATCTCTACGGCAATCAGGAAGTCCTGCGCGCCGGAATCATTCCCTCGACGCTGATCTTCGCCTCGTCCGGCTATCATCGGGCCTGTCACGGTCTGCCGATGCATCGGGGACGCCTACTGCCCTGGCTGGCCGTGGATCTGGTCCGCTCGCCGCAGGGCTTTTTCCAGGTGGTGGGCGATCATCTTCAGTCCCCGACCGGCTCCGGCTACGCCCTGGAAAATCGACAGATTCTCTTCCGGCTGCTCCGTCAACCCCTGAACGAAAATCATGTCCGGCTGCTGTTGCCCTTCTTTTCGGCCCTGCGCACCCATCTCAACGAAGCGAGCCCGCTGCCCAAGGAAGATCCCCGCATCGTGCTGCTGACGCCGGGACCGGAAGACAAACTCTACTTCGAACACGCCTTTCTGGCCAATTTTCTCGGTCTGACCCTGGTGCAGGGAGAAGATCTCACGGTGCGCAGCGGTCGGGTCCATCTCAAGACCCTCGACGGCCTCCATCCGGTGGATGTGGTGCTGCGCATGCTGCAAGACGGCCTGTGCGATCCCCTGGAACTCGACGAAAGCTCCTTCCTGGGCGTGGCGGGACTGGTTCAGGCGATGGCCGGACAAAAGGTGGCGGTGCTCAACCATCCCGGAGCCGCCGTGCTGGAAAATCCCGCGCTGCTGGCCTATTTCCCGGCGGTCTGCCGTTATTTTCTCGGCGAGGATCCGATTCTGCCGGTGCTGCCCACCTGGTGGTGCGGCGATCCCGCCTCCCTGGATCTGGTGCTGAATCGCACCCCCCCCCTGGTGATCCGGGAGCTGACCCATCCCAATCGACCGGCCCGTGAACTCTATGGCCCCAACGGCGATCAGACCCGTCAGGATCTCGCCAACCGACCCTATGACTTCATCGCCCAACCTCCGGCGATCCCCTCAACCCTGCCGGTCATGACCCCGGAAGGCTTTTCACCGGGACATGTGGTCTTGCGGACCTTCTCCACCGCAGGCCGCAACGATGTCGATGTGATGCCCGGCGGACTCGCCCGCGTCCTGACCAATGTGACGCCGCTCTGCTCGCTGACCGGACACTCCGGACTCACCAAGGATGTCTGGGTGTTGTCGCCGGATCCGGTGGCGCGCACCAACCGTCTGCCCCTCGATCGCATCTCCGAGCCCTCCTTTTTCACCGGAGAGATCTCCAGCCGCATGGCGGAAAATCTCTTCTGGACCGGACGATATGCCGAACGCGGCGAAAATGTGCTGCGTCTGCTGCGGGTGCTGCTGCTGCTGCCCCGTCCCGAAGGGGGCGAGGTCCGGGAAGAGGCGGAACGGGAAGCGTTGCGAATCCTCTATCGCACCCTCACCGAGGTGACGGCCACGCAACCGGGTTTCGTCGGCGAAGGGGCGGAGGCGCGCTTCCGGGATCCGGAAGAGGAACTGCTCGCCCTGGTCCGCTCTCCGGAGCGCGCCGGAAGCGTCTGCTCATCGATCCAGGCTCTGATCGTGGCGGCCCATCGGGTCCGGGAACGCCTTTCCAACGACACCTGGCGGGTCATCATCCAGGTGCGGGAGCTGCGCCGGAGGCTCTGCGCCCAAAAGGGCACCTCCGACATGGTGCAGGAGATGGAACGGCTGATCACCGCCTGCGCGGCCCTGGCCGGCCTCGGACAGGAAAACATGACCCGTGGCCTGGGATGGCGTTTTCTCGATCTGGGCCGACGCCTGGAACGGGCCATTTTCGTGGTGGATCTGCTCAGTGCCACGCTGGTGCACGCCCTGCCGCCGGAAGGGGAACGCCTGCTGCTGGATGCCCTGCTCAATGTCAGCGACAGCAGCATCACCTATCGTCGCCGCTATCGGACCCATCTGGCGGTCAAGCCGTTTCTCGAACTGATCCTGCTCGACGAAACCAATCCCCGTGGTCTGGCCAGTCAACTGGCCCTGATCGAAGAACATGTGGCCGCGCTGCCGAGCCATCCCTTCACCCCATCCCATCGCACCTCGCGAGGCCGAATCGTGCTGGAGTCTTCAAGTGTCCTGAGACTCTCGGAAACCGATCTGCTGGCTCTGGTCACGGAGGGAGAACGCACCAATCTC
>JADGBU010000055.1:0-1748 GCA_015231295.1 Magnetococcales bacterium
CGACTCAAGGCGAACTCAAGGAGACGAAAGCGTTTCCGGTCTCTGCCGGTTGGAGCGGAATGTGTTGCAAGACCTCCAGCAGCTTCTTTTTGTTGATCGGTTTGGTCAGAAAGAGTGTGCATCCCGCCTCTTGGCTGCGTTGAATTTCCGTCTCCATGGCATGGGCGGTCAGTGCCACAATCGGCATCGGTGCGCGTCCCGTCTCCCGTTCCCACTGCCGGATGTGACGGGTGGCGGTGTACCCGTCCATGCGCGGCATCTGGATATCCATGATCACCACGTCGAACCGTTCCGCCTGCACGCGGGCCATCGCCTCGATTCCGTCGTTCACCATGACCAGGTGGTGCCCGGTCTGCATGAGATAGGCCTCGAACAAGATTTGATTTTCCTCCACGTCTTCGGCCAGCAGGATGCGCAGTGTTCTGGTTGGATCGTCGCTCGCGCGTTCCGCCGGGGAGACCGGGAGCACCGGCAGTGTCGAAAGCCGGATCGGCAACGTGAAAAAGAATTGACTGCCTTGGTCCAGACGGCTCTCCACCCAGATCCGCCCCCCCATCATCTCCACCAGACGCCGGGAGATGGCCAACCCCAGACCACTGCCGCCGTAGCGTCGCGCAATGCCCGCGTCGGCCTGGGTGAACTGTGCGAAAATGTGCTCCAGTTGTTCCGGAGGAATCCCGATTCCCGTATCGGTGACGGCAAAAAGCAATAAACGATCCGGTGCGTCGGGGTCCAGGGTCAGACGTACCTCGACCCGTCCATGGTGGGTGAATTTGATCGCATTGCCGATCAGGTTGATGAGTACCTGACGAATGCGACCATCGTCTCCCTGCATCGATTCCGGAATGGTTGGCGTCACCTCCACGGTCAGGCTCAATCCTTTCTCCTCGGCGGCGATTTGCATCAGATGCGCCGTGTCCAGCACCATCTGCCGGGGTGAGTAGTGGTTCGTCTCCAGAGAGATCCGCCCGGCCTCGATGCGGGAGAAGTCCAGCACATCGTTGATCACCCCCAGCATGGCCTTGCCCGAGTGGTGCATGGTTTCCGTGAACCGACGTTGCACCGGGGTGAGATCGGTTTCCAGCAACAGCTCCGACATGCCCAGCACGACATTCATGGGCGTGCGAATCTCATGGCTCATGGCCGCGAGAAAGTCACTTTTGGCCCGATTGGCGGTTTCGGCATCCGTTTTGGCCCGACGCCATTCGGTTTCGCTCTCTTGTATTTTTTGCTCAAGCCGTTTGCGTTCCGTGATATCCCGCCAGGCCACGAACAGAACCTGTCGTCCTTCGAGACGGGTGACCGCGACCGTCACTTCGACCCAGAAATCGGTTCCATCCAGGCGTCGATGCACCCATTCGAACCGGTGGGCTCCTTGCCGCAGGCTCTCCTGGATTCTTTCCTGCGCCGCCTCCGTCGAGGGTTGTCCATTCGGCTGAAAGGGGGGCGACAACTGGTCCGGGGTGGCACCCAGGATTTGCGCGCGATTGCCGTTCAGCATGATTTCGCTGGCCTTGTTGCAATCCCGGATCGTGCCTCGTTCGATCTCCATGATCAAATAGGGGTCTGGAGAGTTGAAAAAAAGTGTTTGATAGCGTTCCTTCAACTCCTGGATTTCATGTTCCGCCCGTTTGCGTTCGGTGATATCCGATTGTACGCCATTCCACACCAAATCGCCGTTTTCCGGCATGGGGTTGGATTCGATGAGCAACCAGCGAACTTCGTTGTTTCGTCGCACGGGCCCCATC
>JADGBU010000055.1:1815-2571 GCA_015231295.1 Magnetococcales bacterium
ATCGGGGTCGGTCCTCCGGGTGGATCGCCTGGAAAAAGAGGCCATCATCCTGCATCACGGCCTGTTCGGTGACACCGAATTGGGAACACCAGCGTGGACTGACGAAATCAAAACGTGAACGTCCCTCTGGAGAGCTTCGCCACTGGTAGACGCCCACCGGAATCCGCTTGAGCAGATCCGCGCGCTCTTCCAGAATGGTGTGCAGAGCCCGTTGTGTATGGCGCACTTCGGTGATATCGAACAGCGTCACCAGATGTTGAGGCGCGCGCAGACCCTCCAGGGTGACGGCGTTGGCAAGCACGGTTTTGATCTGGTCATCTTTGCAGTGAATGCGAACCTCCATGGTCTTGAAGGGCGTTCCGTCGCGCGCAGCGTGTTCGAGGCGCGTCATCCACTCTTGTGACACCCACTCCCGATAGGTCGGATCGGGATAGGCTTTGGGCCACCAGTCTTCCAGTTTCGGGATGTCATCCGGTTGATAGCCAAAAATGCGCATAAAAGCGGGGTTGATGTAGGTGATGATCTGCTGGTCGTCGTTGATGGCGTATGGAATGGGAGAGCAATCGATTATGGTCCGGAAATCTTCCTGAATCCTTTGACGCTCGACAATCTCGCGGTGCAATTTACGATTCCACACCATGATCACGATGATCACCAAAAGCGAGGAGATTCCGATCGGAATGGCCCAGATCATCACCTTTCGCATATCGACCCCGAAATGCACTTCGACCGCGAGCCAATTGTTTTCGATGGCGG
>JADGBU010000055.1:2588-4986 GCA_015231295.1 Magnetococcales bacterium
CCAGACTCTGGTCGAGCATCTTGACCAGTTCGGGCCAGTCCTTGCGCACCGCCATGGCGAGTTCGAACTGGTAGGGCGTGGGCGCGGTAATTTTGACGTTGGCCAGACGAAGATGGCGGATTTCATAGGTGATGGAGCCCAGATTATCGACCATGGCCTCGATCTGGCGGGACTCCAGGGCAACCAATCCCGCCGCGAGCGTATCGAACAACACCAGATCGATCTGCGGAAACTCTTTGGAAAGCCGTTCGTGGGTGATGTATCCCCGCACCACGCCAACCTTGCGTTTGGCGAGCATCTCCAGGTTGGCAATAAAGGCCCCTTCGGTGTGCGTGGCGATCACAACCGGAAAGACGATGAACGGCTTGGTAAAATTCAAAAACGCTTCCCGCTCCTTGGAACGCACCACGGCGGGCAGCATATCGATTTCACCCCGCTTGATCTTTTCCATGACCTGCGTCCAGCTCAATCCGTATACCGGTTCGATCTGGATGCCCAACAGCTTCGTGATGGCGGCGACATATCCGGCACTGATGCCGTTGAAGATGCCCTTGTCATCCGTGAAGACAAAGGGCGGCCATGCGAAATCATCGCCAAGGCGGATGCGCGGATGCGCTTCCAGCCATTTTTGCTCGTTGATTCCGAGTTGCCATTCGGTCCGTTCCGGATTCACCACCGTATCGTGTGCCAGGACAAAACCGGTTGACAGATGCATCAGCAGCAGGGCGCAAGTCACCGCCGTCACAAGTGGAGGACAGAGCTTGCCGAAGCGGGAGAGTGGTTCGGCTCGAAACCCTCTTCGCGCCGAACCCGGCAACCCGGAGCCTGGCAGGACGAGTGGAGCTTTTTTCATGGAACAATCACTTCAGATGTCGGTTGCGTTTGATCGGTAAGCTGTTGGAGTACCTCCAGCAGTTTCTTTTTGTTGATCGGTTTGGTCAGATACAGATCGCAGCCCGCTTCCTGACTGCGTTGAATTTCCCCGTCGATGGCGTGGGCGGTCAGTGCCACAATCGGCATCGGAGCGCGTTTCGTCTCTCGTTCCCACTGCCGGATCAGACGTGTGGCGGTGTAGCCGTCCATGCGGGGCATCTGCACATCCATGATCACCACGTCGAACACCTCTTCCCGAATGCGGGCCAGGGCCTCGATGCCATCATGGGCGATCACCAGTCGGCAAGGGGTCTGCTTGAGATAGGCGTCAATCAGAATTTGATTCTCTTCGGTGTCTTCCACCAGCAGGATGGACGGTTTTTTCGGATGGGTCACGACGGGCGGTTGGCTGGCGATCTGTTGGAGTGTCTGCAACAGGGTCTGTTTGCTGATCGGTTTGGAGAGAAAAGCGTCGCATCCCGCTTCCTGACTGCGTTGCAACTCTTCCGCCGAGGTGTGGGCCGACAAGGCGATGATCGGTACAGGAGAGCGTTGCGTTTCCTGTTCCCACTGACGAATCCGGCAGGTGGCGGTGTAGCCGTCCATGCGGGGCATTTGGATATCCATCACCACCACGTCGAACGGTTCCTCCTGCACGCGTGCGACGGCCTCCAGGCCATCGTTGACCATGATCAATTGATGAGGCGTTTTCTTCACAAACCCCTGGAACAGCATTTGATTCAAGGTTTGGTCTTCCGCCAGCAGAATGCGCAGGCTTCTGGATGGGATCTCCGTGATGCGGTCATCGGGTTTGAGTTGGGGATCGGGGGCCTCCACGCATCGCATGGGCAGTGTGAAACAGAACGTGCTCCCTTGCCCCAGGCGACTTTCAACCCAGATGCGTCCTCCCATCAACTCCACCAGACACCTGGATATCGCCAATCCCAGGCCGGTTCCTCCATAACGCCGGGTAATGCCTGCGTCGGCCTGCGTGAACCGCTCGAAAATATGCTCTATTTGTTCCTGATCGATGCCGATTCCGGTATCGATCACCTGGAACAGGAGGGTGTCGGGTTCGGAGGGATGCGGGGCGAGCGTGATTTTCACCTGTCCATGATGGGTGAACTTGATCGCATTCCCCAACAGGTTGATGAGCACCTGTCGCACGCGCCCATCGTCGCCCAGAATGGTTTTCGGCAGGTCGGATGCCCGTTCCGAGTGCAAGAGGACGCCTTTCTCCTCGGCGGCGACTTGCATCAAATGGACGGTCTCTTCAAGTACCTGGTCCGGAGAAAAAGGAGCCTCGGCCAGGGTGATGCGACCGGCTTCCAGACGGGAAAAATCCAGAATGTCGTTGATCACCCCGAGCAGTGCCTTGCCCGAGTGGTGCATGGTGCGGGTGAAATGGCGTTGTTCCGGGGTGAGATCCGTTTCCAGCAACATTTCCGACATGCCCAGAACCACGTTCATCGGGGTGCGGATTTCATGGCTCATGGCGGCCAGGAATTCGCCTTTGACCTGGGCG
>JADGBU010000055.1:5095-19598 GCA_015231295.1 Magnetococcales bacterium
GAACAGCCAGCGTTCCACGCCATCCTTGTAGCGGACCCGGACCTCTTCGCGCCAGGCAGACATCGTTTCTCCGGAACGTCGGATGGAGTCGTATACCCGGTCGCGGTCCTCTGGATGAACGGTGGCAAAAATCCGATCGGCGTTTTCTGTCGCCTGCTCCGGGTCGAGTTGGAACAGATCGCGTGTGGCTTCGCTGACGTAGGGGAGGCAATAACTGCCGTCTGCCCGTTGTCTGAACTGATAGACCATGCCGGGCAGGCGCGAGGCGAGCTTGCGAAGACGCTGATAGGCTTCGTTCGTCTCTCGTGCTGAGCGGTCATTTTCCGCCCGCAGGGCCGTGATCACCAGACTGACGAGCGTATGAGTGATGATATAAGCGGTTAGAATGGCCTGGTCCAGCGAACCCATCAGGTGAAACGGTCCGTGACCGGTTATCGTGCCCCAGTAGGCGATGGCCGCATTCGCCAGCACGGTGAGCGATGCCCCCGTGATGCCATAGCGCAGGGCTGCCCAGATCACCAGCAACACGGGCACGAAGGCCAGGGTCAAGTTGAACGGCGACAGAAAGATTAACCAATTGATGACGGAAAGCGTCACCATGAAGAGTATGATCTCTCCGGGGGCATCGGTCCGACGTGGCAGATTGTGTCGGGAGAGAGTCAGCAGCAGGGGGGCGACGATGAGGATGCCGAGGGTGTCTCCCATCCACCAGGTCAGCCATGCCTGGGCGTACTCGTGCGACGGGAGTTGTCCGAACTGCCACAGGATGGTGACGCCGTTGCTGGCGGTCACGATCATGCCGATCATGGTGGACAGGGTGAAAAGCAGGGCGTCCTTCTGATGGTCGAATTCCGGATGAAAACCGGTTCGTCGCAGAATGGCGCAGGTCAGGAGTGGGCCGAGGGTGTTGCCTGCCGAGATGCCGACCGCCGCCAGAAAAGGCAATCCAATGGCAACATTGACGAGCAGTGCGCCGATCGTGATGGCGGGCCAGAAGTGTGCCCCCCAACGCAGCAGGGCCGATACGGCAATGCCGGTGGGCAGCCAGATCAGGGTGATGTGGCGGTCCACATGAGAGTGCATGATGAGACCAAGGTATCCGGATGCGGCGTAGGCGGCCATGATCAGTCCAGCAATGGACAAAGGACGCATCGGGCTCGAACCCAGGGAGATCATATGCAACTCTCCTTTCTGCTCCGTCGGGGAGGTGTGGGGTGTGAGTGGAGGATAAAGGAGTTCAAGAATTTTGATGGAGCGTGGTCTCGCTCTCCATGTCTGGCGACAGCCTTCGCGGTGTTTCCTTCATTTTTTCCTGAAATTGCAAAATTTGCAACTAATTTTTTACATCTTGTGATAATCTCATGCGAGAGGCTTTTCGTGTGACGAGACTCTGCGAAATTCTGTCAGCGTGATCGGGCGGGTTTTGTGGCGGGGTTGGTGTGTTGTCGTGATCTAGTGTTCTTTAACGCAAATCTCTTGACGCACGACGGCGCGAAGCGTGAAACCGAAAAGCAGAGAGATCAGCAGGGTGAGCAGTGCGATCAGAACACTTCCCATTGCAAGATACCACACGTTTCCGCTGAGTGTGAACATCAAGAAGCAGGAAATGGTCATGGAGGCCAGAGGAAAACGCCATTTTGGCGCGACCGGGTGAAAAGGGATCGAAAGGATGGGGTTGCAAATGATTGACGTCTTGGAATGGCTGTCATGAACTGATAATGTCAGATGGATCACACTGGGCATGGATGGTGTGACGGGATGAAACGGGAGTGTTTCATGAACACGATAAGAAATCGGAGATGACAATGAAATACGGAATGAAATGGACCCTGGGTGTGGCGGTTGGGATTGCGTTGGGTGGCATGGTATGGCCTGATTCGGGACAGGCTGCGGAACAGGTGTCATCGATTGCCAGGGGGGGCAAGCTTTATGACAAATGGTACGAGATGACTGGAGCACCGGAACCGTCAACGGTTCATCCGGCCTATCCGCCAAGCGGTGGTTATGCGGACAAGGCCAAGGATACTTGGCGATGCAAAGAGTGTCATGGGTGGGATTATCAAGGGAAACTGGGTGCCTATGCCACCGGCAAGCATGCCACCGGCATTGTGGGCATCGGGCGTCTCAAGCAGGGGGATGCCGCCACGGTCGTGAAAATTCTCAAGGATGACAAGCATCTGTATGGTGACAAACTGGCGGAATCGGATCTGAATGATTTGGCTTTGTTTGTCACGCAGGGGCAGGTTGAGATGGATCGCTGGATCGATCGCCAGACCAAGGGTGCCAAGGGGGATCGTCAACGGGGTGAGGCCGTTTACAACACCATTTGCGCGGGCTGTCATGGTGTGGATGGACAGGGGGTGCAAAAAATGCCGCCAGTCGGCAAGGTGGCCTCCGAGAATCCATGGGAAACGCTGCATAAAATCCTCAATGGAGAACCCGATACCAAAATGCCGGCCTTGCGAGCCTTGGATCCGCAAATCGCGGTTGATGTGTTGACCTATGCCGCCACGCTTCCCAAAGAGAAATCGGGAAAGTGACTTTAGGTATGACGGGTCTGTCAGGATATGTCGTCAAACGGATCCGCCCATTTTTTCCCCGCCAGACGGCGGCTTTGACTTCCGGTTGAAACAAAAACGGCCACCTTTTGGGTGGCCGTAAGTGCTTGATTGGATTGGTGGGTCGTATAAGACTCGAACTTATCATAAAAGAATGCCGGGTTGGAGAGTTTGCGAATCCACGATTTGCGCCATGCGTCTGCATCGGTGGGGGCTTCCATGAGCCTGCCCGTGATCGGGATCGCTTCTTGGAGGATTGGGAGGATCTGAAAGACGCTCAAGAAGCGGTCAAGGTGCTGGAAGAGTATCGACGCGATCCGGCACGCGCATTGATGACCGATGACGTGTTGAACCTGTGCGGACTGGCCAGGGATGATATCGCATGACCTGGACCCTGCTTTGGGATCCAGTCGCAGCCCGACAAGTTCACAAACTGGATCCGATGACGCAGAAACGGATCATTCGCAAAGCCGTTGATCTTGGCCTTGATCCTCATCCAAAGCTTTTTCAGGGGACTCAATGGAGGCTAACCATAGAATATCAGTCCAGAGTCAGGGCAATAGACAAGAGAGTTTACCTTGGTGTGCCAACCGTGCTGATTTGACATGTTGTTTAGTGGTCCGTTTATAAAATATAAATCAAGGGGAAGAGTGCGATTCGCTTGGCACGGATATATGGCGAATAGAAGAGGAGTTTTACGGGGTAGAGTTTCTGGGCGCGTGGATATTTTGTTTCAACGGTAGGGCGGGATGAGGCTGTGATCCGAAACCATATCCGCCAGCAGGAAGCGGAAGAGCGTCGATTGGATCAACTCAGGCTGCAATTCTGACACGGCCTGCCATCCGGGCACAAAAAAGCCGCCTGACGGGGGATGGCGGTTGACCGCCTTCGGTGATTGTGGAGGTGTTCAAGCTCCGGCCATGATGATGGAGCCGGTGGCGTGGTGGTGTCAACGGGATTTTTTGACATCACGGGGCATGGGTGTGGTACACTGTTGCCGTCATCAATGCAGATTGGAGAAGCCGTCATGACCGCCATCACCTTTGATACACTCAAATACGTCAAGCCCCTCAAGGCCGCCGGGTTTGATGAGCAGCAGGCCGAGGCCCTGGCCGCAGTGCAGGCTGACGTGCTTGACAAGAACCTGGACGATCTCGCCACCAAGGGAGACATCAAGGAACTTGAAGGGAAAATGCGTGAATTCGAGGCCAGAGTCATGGGAGAGATCCGGCTCAATCGATGGATGCTGGCCTTGATCATCGTCGTGACCGTGCTTCCCGCCTTGAAGACGCTGATTGGGTAGGTCGGGCCGTTCATGCCTGACCTCCGTCCGAGCAAGATGCCGCCGCCGTCATCCGTCTGATCCACACCGGGGTTGCCCCCGCCCATACCGCAGAAGATGCAGAAGACGTGGAAGTGGGTGATGTCGTTCACATCATCACCTCCAGCTCTTCCGAATCATTTTTTCCACCACCCCGAGCCGGACGCGTAGTTCCCTGAGCGTCATCACATTCGTGGATGGTGTCTCGCGGATCGTCCGTTGCAGCTCTTCCTGTTTTTTGAGCAGCGATTATTGTCTTTCCACTGGTGCCCGATCTGTGGACGGTGGGGGTCGAGTGGGATTGGATGGAACAGGGTGCGTAATCTTGGCGTTTGGTATTGCTCTGATTACAATGAGATAGGGGGTGAATGATGAATGATACCCTTGACAGAGATGAAGCGGATCTTCAATGGCCGCCTGGCCATCGAGTATGAAGACCTGTGCGGGTTGTTTGGGTATGAGAATGTTGGGAGTTGCAGTTCTGTAATTCCGGCCCGCGCCAAAACGACGCGCCACGCCTTGTTGAACTCGTAGAAACTTCTCTGCCCGTCCTTTTCCGGATCGCCATAAAATAGCAGGTCGGTATCGATTGGTTGGACCACTCTGGTCAGCACCTGGTCAAACACCGCAACCGCGTCGGCGGACAGTGGGACGTGACGTGTCTCCTGGTTTTTGTCGAGCTGCACGGTGGCGATGCGATGTGTCAGGTCAACGTCGCTTGCCAGCACATTTGGGGTCAAGGTGGCAAGGGTATAGCTCTCGAGATGCTGCGTGATGCCACGGGCAAATTTGATTTCTCTGGTATGAGTCCCTGGAGCCTTTTTGATTGAGACTTCTTTCAGGTATCGTTGATGGTGGCCATGGGGTGAATTTGTCATACAGGATTGCACCAGTCAACTGCACCTGTGATTCTTGAGTGCACCTCTAGTGCACTTTGGGGGGTTGAAACAAAAACGGCCACCTTTTGGGTGGCCGTAAGTGCTTGATTGGATTGGTGGGTCGTATAAGACTCGAACTTATGGCCCGCTGATTAAGAGTCTGTTTGTCTTGCCGTTTTGGCGTTTCCGTTCGTTGCATGACATCATATAAATCAATCAATTATCTTGCTTGACGTTTCCGGCTGTTTCCCCTATTTTGACTCATTCTGGGTACTATGTGGGTACTGGAGAGGACAACTGATTCTTGTATCCATGCGGGTTACGGGATTCTGTTGGGTGCTGGAAGCCAGTACCCAACCCTTCAACGGGGAGGAATGATTATGGCCGTCAAGCTGACCAAGCGCGAGGTGGACGCCGCGCAACCGGGGGAGAAGGACGTTTTTTTGTTCGATGAGGATCTAATCGGGTTCGGACTCAAAATCACCCCGACCGGGCGGAAAGTCTATCTGGCGCAATACCGCATTCGGGGAACGAAGAAGCGGGTCATGATCGGGGTGCATGGTTCCCCCTGGACGCCAGAAAAAGCACGGGAGGAGGCAAAGCGGTTGTTGGGTCTGGTGTTCGCTGGCCAGGATCCTGCTGAACAGAAAGCCGAAGCCAAGGCCGTGCCCACTTTGGCCGAAGCGGCAAAACGGTTCCATGCGGAATACGTCATCCCCCAGACCAAGCCAAGAACAGCCATCGAGTATTGGAAACAGATCGACAAGATCGTGATTCCTCGTCTGGGCGGCATCCGTCTGGATGCGGTGCAGAGAAGTCATATCGTCAAACTGCATCAAGAGTTGCGGGAGACCCCCTATCAGGCCAACCGTACCTTGAGCGTGCTTTCCAAAATGTTCAACTGGTTCGAGTTGATCGGATTGCGACCCGAACGGACCAACCCGACTTTGCACGTCAAGAAGTACCGGGAGGAGAAGCGGGAACGCCTGTTAAACGATGAAGAGTTGGCGCGTCTGGGTCGTGCCATATTGGAAGCTGAACAGGCTGGAGCGTCGCCTTATATCGTGGCGGCCATCCGGTTGTTGATCCTGACAGGTGCGCGATTGAACGAAATCCTGACCATAAAATGGGATGAGGTCGATTTTCAATATGGCGCGCTGCGTCTTGAGGATTCCAAGACCGGTGCGAAGTCGATCACCTTGAACCCGCCCGCGCTTGAACTGCTGGCAAGGATCCCGCGTATGGAGGGGAACCCCCACGTCATTTGTGGGAAACTGGAAGGGCAATCGATGGTGAACATCAATCGGGTGTGGCGATCCGTGCGGACGAATGCCGGGTTGGAGAGTTTGCGAATCCACGATTTGCGCCATGCGTTTGCATCGGTGGGGGCTTCCATGGGCATGAGCCTGCCCGTGATCGGCAAGTTGCTGGGGCATACGCAGTCGGCTACGACGGCGCGTTATGCACACCTGGCGAACGATCCATTGAAGAAGGCCACGGGATTGATCGGCGCGCGTATCGCAAACGCCTTGGAAGGATGGACGGAATCGGATAATGTGGTGCCATTGACACGCCAGACAAGCGGAGGGTGATATGTTGGCCATTGAATTGTCGTCAGATACCGAAGAGATGTTTCGATCCGTATCCCAGGCCACGGGACGTTCCCTTTCGGAATTGGTTCAGGAGGCCATGGATCGCTTCTTGGAGGATTGGGAGGATCTGAAAGACGCTCAAGAAGCGGTCAAGGTGCTGGAAGAGTATCGACGCGATCCGGCACGCGCATTGATGACCGATGACGTGTTGAACCTGTGCGGACTGGCCAGGGATGATATCGCATGACCTGGACCCTGCTTTGGGATCCAGTCGCAGCCCGACAAGTTCACAAACTGGATCCGATGACGCAGAAACGGATCATTCGCAAAGCCGTTGATCTTGGCCTTGATCCTCATCCCCCTGGATCCCGGAAACTGACTGGAACCCCCAACCTGTGGCGCATCCGGGAGGGGGATTACCGCATCATCTACGCCATCGAGGATGACCGGCTGGTGGTTCTGATCGTCAAGGTTGGGCATCGGCGCGAGGTTTATCGGTAACAGCATTGTTTTTCGTGATCAAGGAGATGGGATATGTCGGACAAGAAAACCCCAGATGATCGTGAACAGGACCATTCTGAAAGAATGGAAGAACAGGAGGCTTTACTGTCTTCACAGCCAGACGAACTCTTTATGAAGTATTTTGATAGATACGTTGAGATCAGTGAATATGACGATGACATACTAAGAATTGAGAATATATGCGATCCAAAATACAGAGATCCAATCGCGAGAAGAGAAGCTGTTGCGATTCTAATGAATGACCGTCAGAGGGTATTTGAAGAATTAGATCTTCTTGAGGCTGCTGAAAAAGCCAATAAATCTACAAAAGTTCCCCCTGATGATCCGGACGGTGCTCCAGATACTTCATGCAACAATGATATTACGGATGGATGCCAGGATGCAACGGCACCCAAACAACGTAAAATAAGCATTTCCCAGAGGACAAGAACATATCTTGGTGCTTTTTTAAAGCATCTAGTGGTTAGTTACAATCTTGATCCAGAACAACTCCCCTTTAGTTCAGTGGAGTTAATCAATCAATACAACAGCATACATAAAAAAAATATATCTCAAAAGTGTATTGGAGGCTACATTCACCGAGCAAAACCCACCCTGATTCAGATTCTGGGTTGTTCAGAGATTGCATTTTCGCGTAATTCATATGGAGGTGGTGAGGAAACAATCAAATCGATTTTAAAAGAATATCCATACAAAACAGCAGAATAATCCGTTTTTCACAATATCCGCAATATCTAGAACGCAATATCCGCAATAGGCATATCATCTCCGTCTTCATCTCCTATGCGCTATAACCTGATCCAAGCCTAGGCAACTCCAGTCTGCCGGAAAGGCCATCCGGCAGATGCGCTAATGTGAACGTGGATGAATTCAAGATGAAACACTCATTATTCAAAGAAATGGATGTGAGCGCGCCAACAAATGAAGGTGTGCGTCATCCTGCGCAACAGGTAGTTCCTCCCATCTGGAGTGCTCTACGCCAACCCGATGCAGCACGTTTTATCGGGCTTTCAGAATCCACCCTTGAAAAAATGCGATGTCGTGGGGATGGTCCGCTCTTCAGTAAGTTAGGGCGAACCGTTGTCTATGATCGCGCCAATCTTGTGGCGTGGATGGAGGCACGAAAGGTGAAATCCACTTCTGAAGCCGATGCCCGACGTGCAGAGGGGTGGAGGTGACGCCATGAATGCACCAACTCCTTTCGTTGATGATGAAATGACAATTGCGGCGAATGGTCCGGATGAAACCGAAAAAATCGACAAAACCGATTCGGTCAGCAATACCCAATTCCTGGCAGTGCTGTTCGAAAACGTCCAGTCGGATCACCGTCCCATTGTGGTGAGTTTTCCCGGTCATCCCGGTGAAGTGCCAGGGGGAGCGTGGTTTGGTCATCCCTGGGATCCGGATACCGCCGAACCGACCGGCACCCATAACAATTATTTCTCTTTGGCGGTATTCCGGCCCGACGATGCCGGAAACTACCGGCGTCAAAAGGCTCGCTTCGTGGCTCTGCATGCGGTGATGTTGGATGATGTCGGCAATAAAGTGTTCATGGAACGCCTTACCCTGCCGCCCTCGTGGCGGCTGGAGACATCGAAAGGCAACTATCAGGCAGGCTACATTCTGAAGGAACCGATCACCGACGGCTCTACCGCCGACCGGTTGATGAACGCCATCGTTGCTGCTGGGTTGTGTGATCCAGGGGCAAATGGACCCCGTGCCCGTTTGGCGCGGTTGCCCGTGGCGGTGAACGGCAAGCACGAACCGCCGTTCCCCTGCCGTATGGTGTCATGGAATCCAGAACTGCGATACACCGTTCAGGAACTGGTGGACGGCATGCAACTGGATATGACGCCACAGGGCCGCGCTGCTCGTGGTCGCTCTGCGGATAATCATGATCGTCACGTCGATGGCGATCCGGTGTGGTTGCCGCGCCCAGAGGAAAATGCTGTGCTGGCCGGGCTTCGTGATCGGGGGCTTTACAAGGGGCCGCTTGGAGACGGCAAGCACGATATGACCTGCCCGTGGGTGGAGGAGCATACCGACGGCATCGACGGCGGCACAGCCTATTTCGAGCCCGACGACAACTGGCCAACCGGCGGCTTCAATTGTCTGCATGGTCATTGCGCCCAACGTCACATCCGCGATCTGCTCAATTTCTTGGGCGTCGATGTCCAGGCCGCGCGCATGAAGTCACGCATCCGCGTGGTGCCTGGGGAAATCAACCGCATTGTGGATGCCGCCGAACGGGAACTTGCGCAGACCCGTCGTCATTATCAACGGGGCGGTCTGATTGTTACCGTCGTCACCGATCCTGGCACCCGAGAAACCCGCGTTCAGGAAATCAGCTTGCCCTCGTTGGTTCTGGCACTGGCGGAGGCGGCAACGTGGGAACGATACGACGTGCGTTCCGAGGGATGGGTGAGGACCGATCCGCCGACACGACATGCCGGAGTGCTATTCGATTCCGAAGGGTACAAACATTTGCCGGTGCTTCATGGCCTGACCCGTCAACCTTATCTTCGGTCAGACGGCAGCCTGATGAGCCAGGCCGGGTATGATGCAGCATCGGGCATGTTTGGTGTGTTCAACGAACGGAGCTTTTCCGTTCCCGATCATCCTTCCCGGAATGATGCGACCTCGGCGGCAGCGTTGTTGCAAGGGCTGCTGGAGGAGTTCGACTTCGCCAGTGAGCATGATTTGGCGGCGGCCCTGTCAGCGATCTTCACCGCCGTTGTGCGCGCCAGCCTGCTCCTTGCGCCAATGTTTCATGTGAAAGCACACACGGTGGGGTCGGGGAAAAGCTACCTGTGCGAGCTGATCACGGCCTTTGCAACGCCGCAACGGGGAACACCAACCACGTTTCCAACCGATGACGAGGAATGCCGAAAGCTGTTACTGGCGGAACTCCTCCGGGCACCGGCGGTTATCGAGTTCGACAACATGACAAGCGACCTGCTGTCGCACAAGAGTCTTTGCACCGCGTTGACATCGGAGCACATGAGCGGACGGATTCTGGGTGTGTCGAAGACCGCCACGGTCAACACACGCGCCTTGTTCCTCTCCTCTGGTAACAATGTCGGACCCGTCCGGGACATGACCCGGCGATGCATCACAATCAATCTGGATCCTCGTTGCGAAACTCCGGCATCTCGTACCTTCAAGCGACCCGATCTGGTGCGAGAAGTTTTGAATGAACGGGAGCGGTATGTGTCGGCGGTGTTGACCATCGTTCGCGCTTGGATCGAGGCGGGAAGACCACAAACCGAATGCAAGGCATTGGTGAGCTATGGTGACTGGTCGAATTTGTGCCGCCAACCTCTTCTCTGGCTAGGACTCCCCGACGCCGCCGTATCCATTTTTGAAGCCATGGCCGATGATCCGGACCGGGAGTTGCTGGATCGCCTACTTCAGGCATGGCATGCGGAGCTTGGCAATACCCCCACCATGATACGGGATGCAGTCAAGAGGGCGAACAACCCGTTTGATAACACGACGAACCTGGAAGAGTTGCGCGAAGTGCTCCATGACATCGCCTTGGAACGAGGAGAGATCAACCGACGGAAGCTGGGATGGTGGATCAAGCGCAACGCCGGACGGAGCGTCCATGGCTTGAAATTCGTCCGTTCCGGTGGCAATCGGTCGGCAGAAGCATGGAGGGTTGAATCGGTTTAGTCGGTTTCTCCGGAAGATTTCTAGCCAAAACGAAAAAATGTCAATAAAGATAAATCGGTAAGATGGATCGGCACCACCATGGCCAAGCAAGAATCCTTGGTGGTGCCGGTACTTTATTTGGATCTGTTTTGGCCTAGTTCTGGAAACGCATCCAAAGTTCAGCAATCCATCCACCCAAAGACCATCACAGGGGTGTTATGGCATGTGAATCGGGAATCGATTGCTTGCCATACGCTCCTGTGATACACTTTACATCATCAAATCACTATCTGAACGGACTTAAATCTATGACAAATCGTTCTACAGATATCGAGACCCATCACCGAGGGCAATGGGTTTCCTCCCAAGCCCGAGACGCCGCTATCCGCACCATCTGCGAGCGAGTGGCCGAAGGGGAGTCCTTGAAGGCTGTTTGTCTCTCCGATCCTCAATTGCCCTCTCCCGGACTCGTGTATGTGTGGTGCGACCGTTACCCCGCATACGCCATCCAGATGCGTGCCGCCCATCTGATCAAGGGTGACGTGCTGGCCGACCGGATCCTTGAAGTGGCCGAGGATGAATCCCTGGAACCCGCTGCCCGTAATGTGCGGATTGGGGCGTATCGATGGCTTGCCGGGAAGCTCAATCCGGATCGCTGGAGCGACGTGCGCCGACTCGATATCACGAGTTCGGTTTCCATGCTCACGGACGAACAGTTGATGATCCGGATCGATCAACTCAATGATCTGGTGTTCAGGCCGCCAGCGGGGGATGAATAGCCGTTCCATGCGCTGTCAGGTACTCAATAGCGGCGAATCCCTCACTGCCCCATGGTGGTGGGTTCTTTGGTCGCCAGTTTCTGGATAACTCCTGTGCATTGATCTGTTTCGTGTTGCGGCAAAAAGGTCGTCCTGTAGCAACCAGGACGATCATGGCGTGATTAGGGGATGGTCTTGACGATTCGAAATCCAACTATATTAATAGTTCCTGGAGGTGCGTTACTTCTTGAGGCAGAGCGAAGATCAACTGGATTATCCATCCATCTTCCTCCTCGTAGAACTCTTGCGCTGCCTGAATCTGGTCCAAGAGGATCAATCCCACCTGCTGGATGCAGTTCCCACCAATCTTGTACCCACTCATCCACATTTCCATGCATGTCATACAATCCCCACGGATTCGGCAATTTTTGAGCTACTGGATGGGTTGTCATGTTGGCATTACCGCCCAATCTTTCAGAATATCCGAACCAAGAATAATCGCCAATACTATCTGAAGATGACCCAAAAGACCAAGCAGTCGTCGTTCCTGCCCTCGCTACATATTCCCATTCCGCCTCTGTTGGCAAACGATAAATCCCTTCGTTACGCGCATTGAGTAATGATATAAAATTTTGAATATCATTCCAGGACACCATCTCAACAGGACAACTTTCTCCGCATTCAGAAAAATGAGAAGGATTTTCTCCCATTATAGTCCGCCACTGACCTTGCGTGACCTCCGTGGACTGCATGTAAAAAGATCTACTAATTGTAACATCTCGCTGTCCTTCATTTTGCTCGTGACCAAATTCATTTTCTGGACTTCCCATCGTAAACGTCCCCGCTGGAATCCGTTTAAATGTCATTCCCAGGCTGTTGGTATAATCGGTCGAAATTGAAACCGTAACCGTGGCCACATTAGAGTTCGCTTGACCATCGTTGACCCGGAACGTAAAGCTGTCCGTGCCACTGGCCCCGGAGTTGGGGGTGTAGCGATAAGCCCCGGTCGCGCTGTTGGTGAGGGTGAGAGTGCCTTTCGATCCATTGGCAACAATGGCATAGGTCAGGGAATCCCCCTCCGCATCCGTGGCACTCAACGTTCCGGTCGCTGCCGTACTGCCCGCCACGCTCAAGGTGCCATTGCTCGCTACCGGAGCCTGATTCGGCGGCGGGTTGATCGTCACCGTAACCGTTGCCGTATTGGAGTTGGCCTGACCATCGCTGACTTTATAGGTAAAACTGTCCGAACCTGTGACACCCGTATTGGGCGTATAGGTGAAAGCACCAGTGGAGGAGTTGGTGAATGTTGCGTTCCCCTTTGTGCCGTTGGTGACGATGGTATAGGTAAGACGATCCGCATCGCTATCCGTGGCTGTCAGAGTGTCCATGACCGCCTGATTGCGCGTTGTGGTTACGGTGTCGTTTACGGCCACCGGCGCATGGTTGCTGGTGGTGGCGGGAAAGTTCAAGCTGAACGTATCGCTGCTCGTGCTGCCGTGGCCATCGTTGACCGTGACCCGCAAATCCAGGCTCGTCACGCCGGTGGGAGGCGTGCCCGCAAACGTCCGTGTACTCGGCGAAAAGCTCAACCAACTAGGTAGAGCGGAACCATTGGCGAGTTTGGCCGAATAGGTCAGGGAGTCCCGATCCCCATCGGAGAAGGTAGTGGCGGGAACCTGAAAACTTTGACTCACGTTCCGGTTCCAGGTCTGATCGCTGATGGCGTTGCTGACCCGGGGGGCGTCATTGGTCGCACCGCTGAACGTCAAACCAAAGGTGCTGTAAGCCATGCCGCCGTGTCCATCATCAGCCATCACCTTGATCGTTCGGGAACTGGCCCCAGCAGGCGGATTGCCGGAGAAAGTTCGCGTGCTGGCATCAAAGCGCAGCCAGGAGGGTAACGCCGAACCGCTGGCCTGCGTGGCCGAATAGGTCAGGGTATCCCCGTCACCATCGGTGAACGTGTTGGCTGGAATCTGGAAACTTTTGGTTCCGCTGCCACTCCAGACAAGAGCGGGGATGGGGGTCGGAACCACGGGGGCATCATTGGTGAATGCGTCGAAGGACAAATAGAAATAGCTGCTGGCCGTACTGCCATGGCCATCGTTGGCGCGCGTTTTCAAACGAAGCATGGCGGTATTGGCTGGCGGATTGCCGGACAAGGTCCGGGTCGAAGCCGCGAAACGCAACCAAGAGGGCAGCGCGCTGCCATCTGACCGCGTGACGGAATAGGTAAGCGTATCTCCATCGCCATCACGGAACGTATCCAACGGGATACGATAACTCTTGGTTCCAGTACCAGCCCAAACACGATCGGAAACAGGATTGCTGACCGTGGGTCGATCGTTGGCATTGGTCAGGTTCAACAAGAAGGTTGTGGAGACCACCCCATCATGCCCGTCATTCGCCGTGATCATCAACGAAATCTTGTTGGTGCCCGTGGGCGGATTGCCGGAAAAGGTTCGGGTGGAGCCGGAAAAACGTAACCAGGATGGCAAGGATGTACCGTTGGCCTGTCTGGCCGTATAGGTCAAAACATCGCGGTCCACATCATGAAAGGTCTCCAACGGGAACTGGAAGCTTTTGCTGCCACTCCCGGACCATGTTCGCTCGCCGATCGGAAAGGCAACGGTCGGCGCAGCCGCCCAGACATCATTCAAAACACATGAAAAGAGGACAGAAAATCCACAAATAATTTGTGCTCTCATTAATTGTCCTCTTGACACAAATGGTTGTGATTCTCTTTTGTAGTCTCTGCTCGGACCGCGCACATACACCGTAATCGCCGAGCGCCATCCACCTGCCCAGAATAGTATCATAACATTATCATCAAGAACAATAGTCGAATCCCCGTGCCATATGGTGATAATGGGCATCTATCCCGTGCAGGGACATCAACATATCACCTAAATCCGAACTATCGACGGCGGGTTGTTTGCTTTTTGCTCGTGCCAAATTTCGATTTTTGTTCTGATTTCAAAAGGCTGCTCCCGGATTCCAAACGCCATATCCTCCGGTCGTGAATCTTTTTTGCAAGTTCATGAAAGGCGTTCTGTGTGCGGGTACGCATTGGGGGGGAAGGGTGCGGCCCTTGTCGAGGAATGCGCCAGACGAGCGCGCACAGAGGTCGCAATGGGGGAGCCGTTACGCTAGGCTTCGAGCTGTTGTGGGTTGCCGATCGTTTTGAGAAAAGGAAGGGGGAGAAAAGGAACGGGAAATA
>JADGBU010000343.1 GCA_015231295.1 Magnetococcales bacterium
ATTGGGTTTATGGAAGAAAGCCAACCTCGAACGGGTCATGGCCGGATCATTGAACAAAGTTGCTCATACCCCTTATACGGTTTCCATCCGTTACGACGAAACCTGGATCGACGTTCCGTCCGGTAAGACCATTCTGGCCGCTCTGGAGGCGGCGGGAATCGGTCTGGTCCGTGGCGTGGGTTGCCGTGGTGGTGTTTGCGGGGCTTGTGCCGTGCTCTATCGCGTGCCGACGCAAACCCATACCATGTCCGCCGGGTTGATGTGTCAGGAAACGGTGCAGCCGGGCATGGAGATTCTTCCTCTGCCCCATGTGCCCCATAAAAAAGTCCCCCATCATCTGGAACTCCCGGATGACGAAACCCCCGCCTATCACGTTTTGCGTCTCTATCCCGAAATCAATCATTGTGTCATGTGCGGAGAGTGCGTCCGTATGTGTCCCGTGGATATCGATGTCATGGGATATGTGGGCATGATCAAACGAGGCGACCTCAAGGCCGCCGCGCGCGAGTCGTTCACTTGCATCGGGTGTCATCTGTGCGTGATCCGCTGTCCGGCGAGCATCTCCCAACCCAATGCCGCCCTCGCGGCGCGTCGCTGGTATGGAGCCCATCAGGAACCCCGCGCCGATCACCTGACCCGCATGCTCGAAAAGGTCGATTCGGGGCGTTATGCCTCGATCTTCCGCTGGATGCGGCATCTGGATCCCATGGAGTTTCAAGCCCTTTATCTCCGCATGGAGCGGGAACCCGACGAATCGCCGCCGGGCACCTGGCTTCCTGAAGATCAGACGTTGTTGTAGGCCGGGAATCCATGTCAACAGCTGCCTTGAATGCCTTTCCCGAAATGCTGCGCGAATCTGCCCGAATGGTGCAAAGAACGCGCGAAGCCCGCTTGAGCCGTCGCCGGATGGGAGAGCGGGTCGAGCCTTTGTCGCTCTCCGATCGGCGGGCCGTGCTGGAAGAGTTTCACCCGGATTATCGTCTGGAAGGGCGTGGCAAACTGACGGTGGGATCGTCGCGCGGGAGCGTGGTGCCGATCGAACTGGTTGGATTGCTGGAAGCCTGGCCCAGACCCTCGGTGATGACGCTTCTGGAACGATGCCGCGAACAGGGCTCCCTGACCCCCGACGTGACCACCGATGTGCTGGTGATCGGTGGCGGTGGCGCGGGGACGGCGGCGGCGATCGTCGCCGCCGAGGCGGGGGCGCGGGTGATGGTGACGACCAAACTCCGGCTCGGCGACTCCAATACCGTGATGGCTGAAGGCGGCATGCAGGTCGCGGATCACGAATGCGACTCCCCGGCGCAACACTTTCTGGACGTGATGGGCGGAGGACACTTCAGCAGCGAGCCCGAATTGGTGGAGGCTCTGGTCACGGAAGGTCCGGCGGTGCTGCGCTGGCTGGAAGAGTTGGGCATGCTGTTCGACAAATATCCCACCGGACGCATGAAGGTGCGACACGGGGGCGGCACCTCCCGGAAACGGCTGCACGCCGCCGGAGATGTCACCGGTCTGGAGATGATGCGGGTGCTGATGGATCGCATGGCCTGTCTCGACTCGGTGACGGTGATGCCTTTCGCCCCGGCGGTGGAACTGATCTCGGATGAAAATGGCCGGGCGGTGGGGGCGATCCTGGAACAACTGCCCAGCGGTCGCGCTCTGGTGGTGGGAGCCAAGGCGGTGGTGCTGGCTACCGGCGGTTTCGGCAGACTCCATCTGAGCGGTTTTCCCACCTCCAACCATCACGGAGCCACGGCGGATGGGCTGGTGTTGGCCTATCGGGCCGGGGTGCCGCTGCGGGATCTGCAGAATTGTCAGTATCACCCCACGGGGGTGATGTATCCCGACAAGTTGACGGGATTGCTCATCACCGAAAAATTTCGCGGGTTGGGTGCGCAGATTCTCAATCGTCACGGCGATGAGTTCGTGTTCAGTCTGGAGCCCCGCGATGTCACCACCGCCGCGATCATCCGCGAATGCACCGAGTTCGGCAACGGCGTGCCGGTGGCGGGTGGCGGGGTCGGGGTGTGGCTGGATGTGCCGATGATCGATCAGATTCATGGCCGGGGCACCATCGAACGCGAGTTTCCGGGACGGTTCAAGGAGTATCTGCGCCTGGGACTCGATATTCGGCAGGCCCCTCTGCTGGCCTATCCGACCCTTCACTATCAGAATGGCGGCGTG
>JADGBU010000056.1 GCA_015231295.1 Magnetococcales bacterium
TCTGGGGGTGCGCCGTATTGAGGAGATCGAGAGAAGAGACTTTGACAAGGCGCAGGAATTGCTGATACAGGGTATGAGATAGGCTGTCGGTGTTCCCCGGCTTGATGAGGGGCAAGTCGGGGAACGGATACGGATGAGCATGCGGTTCATCTTTAAATAAGTGTTTTTTGAGATATTGTTGTGTCAATCCTCTGGTCTGGAGAATAAAATGAGTCACGATGAGCAGTCGGGATCCTTGTTGGAGGCGAATGACGTGGCACAAGGAATTGTTCCTTTTGAAGATCAAACGCGCGGTTTTGAGGCGTTTGCAAAAAGCAATGGGGCGACTTGGTGGTTTGCCTCGGACTTGGCGCGCATGCTCGGGTATGCGGGTCTCAAGCCTTTCATGAAGGCTGTAGAGAAGGCCATGGCGGTCTGCATGACGCTGGAGATTCCTCTCACAGACAACATCCGGGAAGAGTACCGTCTGCTGGATGGGATCAAGGAGAAGGATTTTCGTTTGACCCGCTTTGCCTGTTATCTCACGGTGATGAATGCGGATATCTCCAAGCCGCTTGTGGCGCAGGCTCAAGGCTATTTCTCGCAACTGGCCGCTGCCTTTCATGAGCATTTCCGAAACTCGGATGATGTGCAACGAATCCAGACGCGCGGCGAGGTGACGCAGCACGAGAAATCGTTGTCTCGCATGGCCTACCAGTCAAATGTTGAAAATTACGCATTCTTTCAGGATGCGGGTTATCGTGGCATGTACAACATGAACCTGCGCGCTCTTAAGGAATACAAGGGCCATGACGGATCCAAGAAACCTTTGTTGGACTTTATGGGGTCAACGGAACTGGCTGCCAACTTGTTCCGGATCACCCAAACTGAGGAGAAAATTCGTCGGGAAGGGATCAAAGGGCAATTCGGACTTGAAAATGCCGCTGAGCAGGCAGGGGCCATTGTCCGCAAGACCATGCAGGAAATCAGCGGGCAGAAACCAGAGGATTTGCCTTTGGCCGATGACATTCAACGCGTCAAAAGCGGCATCAAGCGTACTCACAAAGAGTTCCAGAAGATGGATACGCCACCAGCCATCCCGTCGAGACGACGCAAACCGACTGGCAAGAGTTGAGAATCGAATGAATCCTGGACGGCATTTCATGGTGCCGTCCTCCCCCTCATTTTTTAACGCGCATTAAAAGACTCTCCCCCTGATCGCCGCTATTGTGGCGACATGAACATTCAATCTCTTCTCACCTCACCGCCGTTCAATGACGCCCTGCACCTTCAGAGGTTTTTGAAGGGGTTGGGATATTATTCGGGCGCGCTGGATGGAAAAATCGGACCGTTGAGCAGGGCCGGACTGATCAGGCTTCAGGAGGTTTCGGTGGGGATGTGATGTGCGGAAGGTTACGGAATATTGCGGAACTTTTTCTCTCGATCTTTCCATACCAATCTTGCTAAATGTATCCATGCCCGCCAGCAGCGTGCTGCTGGCTCAAAGACCGTTGAGGCGAAAGCCCGGCGGTCTTTGTTTTTGTGGAGTTCAAATCGGATGGTAGAGAAATGGCGCACGGCTGTCTATGTGGACGGACCCAACCTGTATCATCGAGTGTTAAAAAAATCATAACCTGAACCGACATCAAGGGCCGGTCGGCGGATGTGATCAATCAAACGACAGAACCAGCCTCTTGCCCAGGGTGGCCGCTGCTTTCTCCAGTTGCTTCAGGGATGGCCAATGACGGGGATCCTCCAGACGCTTGGCGGCTGCCCATGATGTTTCCATCGCCCTCGCCACCTCGGCCATGGGTTGATTCTCCCTGGCGCGACGCAACAAAATAGCCGCCTGCGTTTTCGCGTCCGGGGCAATGTACCATGCACCCTTCACACCAATGGATGGATCAGGGAGCGGATGGCCGTTCTCTATCCGCCATCCAAGCATGGCGGTCAGCACTTCAGACGCATTCCGCAACGCTTCAGCCTCCGTTTCCCCCTCCGTAAACGTGTCCTCCAAATCCAGAAACCGAACGAAGAAACCTCTCGGCTCCTGCGGCTCCAACAGGGCCGGATAGCGAATATCCATCATTTCAATTTGACCCCCGATTGACGTTGAATGGCAGACAACAACCCCTCCCCAAGATCACGCTTTCCGTGGACCGGCACCGGAACCGCTTTCCCGTCCTTCACCATGACGTGATGACTCCCGGTGATGCGATCCAGGTTCCATCCTGCGCCTTTCAATCTGGTGATGACTTCGTGTCCGTTCATGTATCCAGGATAGATCAATTTTGATACACGGTCAATAGACCGTTTCACGACCGTTACCGTAACGCCCCATACAGAACCAAATACAGAGAAAAACACCACCACCTCCCACCCCTTCAGGGGGGGGTATGGTGGGGCTTTCGCTTCGCGTGAAAGGTGTATGGAGGGGAAATGTCAGTGCGGGAAGAAGGATTTCAGGATGAGCGTGATAATGCCGGCAACGCAAACAGCCATGCTCCATTTGAGCGGGGCGATCTCGGCCATGATTTCCAATTTCAACTCGCGCATATCACCTTTTGTGGCCAGTTCTTTGAGTTGAGAGTCCTGGACTTCCTTGACGGCTTCCGAGAACGCCTCGGCCTGCTGCTCGTCCACCCCGGCATCACACACGGGGGAGGTGAGATATAACCTTACACAGACTCCAGCATGCGGCGGGCAGCATCAGCCAACAGGCCTGATCTGGTCATGTGCCTGTCTGCCGCATGAACGTCAATTCTGTTCAGCAAATATTTCGGGATGGTGATATTGACGCGGATGGGTTGATACGTTTCGCGAATGTCCTCAACGTCCACCACAGCCCAGATCCAACCGGCGAACTCAGGATTTGCCATATGCTCTTCAATCGACCTGATTTCCGGGAATTCCATCCCTTCTTCGATCATCCCCTCCATGTGCAGAGTGATCGCTTCTCTGGCACTGTTCAACACCTCCTCCATGGTGTCAGCAGCAGAAAAACATCCTGGCAAGTCCGGAACCACAACCCCGAAAGCATGGTCCCGATCTCCTGGCTCAATGGCAATCGGAAAAGTGGTCTTCATTTCAATCCCGCCTAGTTGAATGACGGCACAATCATACTAGACCCCTCCAACCCGAACATCAAAAAAAACCGCTTGACACTCCGTCCCAACCTGTTCGACCGTCCGGTGTGTGATCAAACGGTCGGGCGGGTTTCAGCATCTGGAGGCTATATGATTTCCCACAGAGTCTCTTCCTGTGTGTGGTCTTTTCCGGAACAATTCCCCGCCATCGATTTGTTATCGGATTTTATTATGCCCGTCTTGGACTCATCATTATTTTCGTCTTTCGGACGCAACCAGGGCAAACGATACTGGGCGGCTTCGACCTCAAAGGTAAATCGCTGCATATCATCCTCGCCGTGGAACATCATGAGCAGGTTCCACCCATCAGGCATGATGCGTTTGATATTCCCGATTCCCCGCGCCAAAGCGACGGTGGATAATTCGTCCATGTTTTGAATGGGATCATCCAGGACCAACAGGCGCAGAGGGTTGTCCAGACTGGGGGCCAACAGAAGGAACAGGGCAACAGCATACTGATTCAATTCGGCGGTGTTGAGCCGAAATTCGGCGTCATGACGCTCCTTGGTCTCGGGATTCTCGGTCTCCATCTGGAGAGTTGCCAACTCTTCTTTAAGGCTGAGAATCAGTGGGTCATAAGCCCAACGCCCCGGTGTAAACAATGCAAGCAGTTCATTCAGTGCCTGATTCAGAGAAACGCCGGTATCTTTTTCTGTTTCACGATATCTTGTGATTAAATGACTCAAGAAGCTCTCTTTGATTTTTTCTTCTGCCTTCTGCAATTCAGCACTGTCCTCATAGAGACGAGCCATCACATCAAACAGATTATATTTTTGAGACGGAAAATTATTCAGCGTTTGGTAGGCATTGATCAACTCTTCGATGCGTCTTAAGAGTTCCTGGGCCCATCCATTCTTTTCTCCCACGAGGCCGATCCCTTCCAGGCTGTGAACCTGATCGTCCTGGATTGTTCCCCGTATGAACTCTCCCAACGGGAGAGGATGTGGCGGGAAGATCCACTCCGCTACCCGGTTCAATATGTTGATTTCCTTCCCAGTAGGGGGGAGAATCGGCTGTTTTTCCTGAATGATCGTATCCGTTTTTCCTTGGGTTTCTGGTTGTTCTACGGTTTCGACAAGGCTTTTTCGGATTTGATCGCGTTTCGTCTGCCAGATTGCGACCGTCTGAGCCAATTGATCGGTTTTTGCACCATCCAAGGAAAAAATTTCCTTGGCAATCAAGAGATCATCTGATACTGGCTGCCAACGCTGCGCCTTTGCGAGACCTTGAGCCATTTTCAGTCGCTGTTCGCCCCATCTGCTCAGAATGCTGTATTCCAGCCACTCATTGAGACGTTGGGCATAGATGCGCGAATCTTCCTTGCCCAGTCCGCCGAGGAGTTTTGAATCATAACGGGTCAACAAGGTTTTTGCATTATTCAAACCATCAATCTTATTGTCATTATCATTACGCAAACTTTGAAGAGCATCATCCAAATTTTTGCAATGGGCTTGGACCTCCTCACGAGGGAGGGATTTGTTCCCATTCAGCTCGGCCAAAGGTTTTTGCATGGCACGATCGATCTTAGCCAAAATCTCAATGGTGTCGGCTGGCAACGGCAGGCAGAGGGCCGGATTATCGATAATATTCTCACCAAACCGTGGGAAACTCTTTAGAATGTGTTGCTGAACCAATTTTTCCAGGTTGGTGGCATCGAGAGGAAACTCTCCACGCAAGGAAGCAGGAAGGGTACTCAACGTCTCTTTCATATAGCGCAGATGGTTTCGATGCTCGTCAAGGAGCGTTTTTTCCTGTGGAAAAAAAGCTTCCAGAAAAAGTTTCGCACGCTGCTCGGCACCTGACATGCTCAGCTTATGCATAACCTCCTGATTGAGCAAAAACGAGGCGGCAATACTCCCTTTCCACAGAGGTTCAACGATGCCGTTATTGGTAACGGTGAAATCGGTTGACTTATTCTTCCCCATAATTTTTATTATCGGTTCGTTGCCTTGACTATGGCGCAAGACATCAAGATAGCGACCCTTTTCAGAATGAAGACGCTCCAGCCGACCGGTCAAACAAAGTTCTATAACTTCCGCCAGGGAGGTTTTACCGGAACCATTGGGGCCGTGCAGCAGATGCAGTTCAGGTTTATCGCTCAGTTCTAGGATACGCCCGCACATAGCCCGGTAATTCTTGATTTCCAAACGGAGAAAGAAGCGATCATCGGATGGAGAGGAGGAAGGCGCAGAGGCAACAGACGAGGATTTCCGCTCTTCCAGCAGCCGTCGGTACCAACGGCGAGTGGCACTCAACAGCCAGCAAAAGGCCTTTTCCAGGTCGTATTCCGTAAACAACTTCTCGGTCTCACTTTTCTTCCAAGGAAGAAGATGAAGATCGATTGTGTGAAAGAATTCACTTTCATTCACAAGGCTGCGCAAGAATTCGGCAATACCAGACAATGACTCCCGGGGCAGCACTACCACCACATGAACAGGAGGAGGCGGACAGATTAATTTGGAATCATTATTCTTATTGCGATCCGTCAGCAGATGACGAACATAGACGGCCTGGCTAAGGTATTCCTTCAGTCTCTCGTCAAGGTTCTTGCCATTTTTCTCAGAAACAACCCAAACCAACCCATAATTATTCAGCTCAGAAATATAGATCAGAAAATCCGGCTGGATTTCAAAATGTTTAGCAATCTTTAACTTTTTATTTCTCAGAAAACATGTCTTACCAAATTCAATGCGATCCAACCCGTCCGGATCCGATTCTTTCAATTTGGCATGAATCTGGTCACAAAGCGTTGCAGCAATAGTATTACTCATAATCATTATGGTAAAAACTCGTGGCTATTGTTGGGAGATCTCTTTTCCCCGGCCCAGGACAACAGATCCTGGGCGGATGGAACGTGCAATGAAGCATGCCGTCCATGGGTGGGGTATACGGGGTTTGTCCGACCTGTGGGCCAAAAAAGTACGCTGTATGGCAGTTCCCAAAAAATGCAGATACCAACGGAAAGTCCTCTCAGTCTGGTGTGCAACCCTGCGATCCGGACGCCCTGTGGAACGATGAACAAAAGCGTTGGAGCGGGTTGCAAACCAAAAGAGAGCTTGAGTCCCGGATAAGGGGGAGCGACACCTGCAACAGGATGCCACCAGTAATCATTATCGGTCCATTGGCTGAGCTTGCCTTGTCGCTTGGCGATCATGCGCCGCAGGGCGATCTCCACCACGACTCCCCAGGCGGCATGCAATGGATGATCGATGAGAGGTTCATAACGGTGTTCGTATCTATCCGCAGTGGTGGTGGCACCGGTCGCGGCACACTCCTGCGCAAGGTGATATTCCTGCAACAGAAGACGATGAAACTGCCCACTCCACAGGGTGACGTGGCGCAGATCGTCACGCAATTGATTTCTTGTAGAATTGTTAATTATATTAAATTCATTTTTCACCAATTGGTCAAAATATAGAAATATGCTGTCGCGCAAAGAAACAGCCAGAGGATGGCCCAGCAATAGAGATGCTACGGTAGAAAGGTGGGCATGCAGCAGTTCCTTTTGCCTTCGACGGAACGTGCGATGAAAAGTCCACGTCAACATTTCGTCGAGCATGGGAGATTTGGGGGCACTGGTGTAGAAACGAATGAGGTTGGGGTGTTCATCCAATGGTGGATTGGGCACTCCCCGGGCGCGACTGGCAGATCGGAGCAATTCCTCTCCATGAAAGGATGATTTATTCTGGATGTCGAAAAAATAGCAAGTTGCCTCTTCCGGTTTTTTGGTAGGAGAGTCTTGGAGGCGTTGACGGGACATCTCCTCGTATACCGTGCGCAAGGTGTCGTGAATGACTGGATCAATGCCGCTGTAACCGATGAATGCCAGGGTCCGGGTGCGGGCCTGGGTGCGGACAAAATCCCTGGCCCAGGCGTCGTCGCGCCAGTTCTGGATCTCCCGGTAGGTGTAAACCACGTCATCCAGATAGCGACGCCAACTTTCCACAGCATGCTTGGACGGTTTATGGACCATAACTTTGCTGCGCAGGGTACGATAATGATGGGCGCAGCCGTGGATTTTGACGATCATGGCTGTGCGATGGCCATCTCCGGAATCAAAAAAGGTGTTGGGATCCCCTATCACCCGGAAAAATTCATAAAAATATGCTAAAGAGGAGTTTGTATTGTCTAGAGGTTTCAGACCGGAAAGCCGATAACCTCCCTCCAGCAATAGATCAAAATTGGTGGTGATAAGGACAGGACAGAGCCCTTCCCGAGCCAAACGGGCAAGGATAAAATGGCGGGGCTTGAGCACTCCCTGATAAGCGTTCGAGACCTCCAGGAGCGTTGGCAAGGTGATAGCGTCTCCAGCCATAATCTTCGGATTGTCAAAGCCGACGGTATCGAGAAACATGGCCTTGCCGCGATAACGCGGTCCGAGGGACAAATAGGATATGAACAAAGTCTCATTGAGTGGCGTGGTGGGAGGAAGGGTATGCTTTCCTGACACCCTAAGGAAAATATTACTCTCACTATTATTTACATCATCAAAAAATATCTTTATATTGGTTAACGTTTTAGATTTTGATTTATACTCTCCCAGGACAATATCGTAAGCAGAGCAGATCCAGTCGTTGATTTCATAATATCTCCCAATATTACATTGAACCCATTGCGGATCCACCTTGTTATTGTTGTGTCCTTCAACATAGAACATCGACATGAATTTTTCATACAGTTCTACTTTACTTAATTGAATGATCAGAGCTTCCAGGCGGGCAATAATCCGTGCCAGGATAGTGTAGGCAGAGTTTGGTTCACTATCCAGAGAAAAGCCGGAACCGATGAAAAAGACCCCACGTCCCTGAATCAAGTTGTCAGCCAGTCGTTCCAGGCTGGAGAGGGGAAACGTCACGAAAAACTCTCCCTGTTCAGGCTGTTCATGGAATCGACGTTCTGCGTCTCCATATAGGCCATCCACAGAGGCGAGGGCGGCGTGGCGTTCTGGGGCTCCAATTTCTTCAGCACCTGTTGCGGGGTTGCAACATCCAAGGCAAGACGAGCCCGGTTTAAGGCCGCCCGAAATTCGGTGCTCTCCAAACTTTCCAACAGTTCGGGTTGCGCATATCGGGACCGGACCAGATGAAAGGCCAGTCGGAGTATCTCCGTGGAATTCAGTGGTGTGGTTGAGGACGATGATCCCTTTTGTGTGGTTAAGGACGCTGCGCCCTTTTGTTTCTCTGTCCAGAGAGGAATCTTATTCTGCCGGGCCAGATTCTTCTCTACGGTGCTAATATGAGGATGCCCTGGAGGTAATTTGGAACGGAGGATAGCCAATGCGCGTTCATAGAAACGCTGCGCACCAAAAAGATCTCCCTGCGCTTGCAGCACCCCGCCCAGGTTTTTGAGCCAAATAGCCACATCGGGATGCTCCGGCCCCAGAGTCTTCTCCCCGATGGCCAGGGCGCGTTCAATATACCGCCGCGCACCGGATAAATCTCCCTGCGATTGCAGCACATCGCCCAGGTTGTTGAGCCACTTAGCCACATCGGGATGCTCCGGCCCCAGTGTCTTTTCTCCGATGGCCAGAGCGCGTTCATAGAGACGCCGCGCACCAGAAAAATCTCCCTGCGCTTGCACCACCACACCCAGATTGTTGATGCTCGTTGCCACCTCGGGATGCTCCGGACCCAGAGCCTTCTCCCAAATGGCCAGGGCGCGTTCATAATACCTCCGCGCACCGGATAAATCTCCCTGCACACACAACACCCCACCCAGGTTGTTGAAAATAACGGCCACCTCGGGATGCTCCGGCCCCAGGATCTTCTCACTGATGGCCAAGGCGCGTTCATAACTCCGCCGCGCACCGGATAAATCTCCCTGCGCTTGCAACACCAAACCCAGGTTGTTAAGCCTAGTAGCCACTGCAGAATGCTCCGGCCCCAGAGTCTTCTCCCCGATAGCCAGGGCTCGTGCAAAATGCCGCCGCGCACCGGACAAATCTCCCTGCGCTTGCAGCACCCCACCCAGATTGTTGAGTCTGGTGGCCACCTTGGGATGCTCAAACCCAAAGTTCTTCTCCTCGATGGCCAGGGCGTGTTCAAGAAGTTCTCGCGCTTGGCCGTAGGCACCCTGGCTCTTCCAATAGGCAGCGCATCTGTCGTAAAGAAAACTCACCTGCCCCAGTTCCACTCCCAATCGCTCCCCATGGCGGGCCACCGCCAGAGCGTGGGGGTAAAGCCGCCGCGCCTCATGGCTCACCGGCATATCTCGGTCATCAATCTCATAGGCCTTGCTCAAAATGGCCAAAGCCAAAGCGACGTAGTGCCGGTTAGCCTCCTCACCCAGCCGCTCCCGGGTCACGTCCCCCACCAAGCGGTGCAAAGAGAGATTCTTTTGCTGTTCATCCAGACGGATCAAAGCAAAGCGGTTCAACTCCCGCAGAGCCCGATCATAGGCCTCCTGATACGACAAGTGTCGAGCCCAGTTCTTTCCCCCGTCCAGCCAACACTCTCGCCACTCCCACAGGAGCAACCGAGGAATCTGGTCCGGGTCCAGAAAGGCCAGGAGGTTGAGCACCACCACGGCCATGGGGCTTCTGGTTTCCACCCGCTCATAAGAGAGACTCCAGGTGGTGAGAACCGTCTTGTCATATCCCCCTATACTGGGCCGGGACTCCTCCCTCGCCATCAACGCCAGCCCCTCGCTACGATAAAGCCGGATGTACTCCTCCAGGGGAAGGACCAACTCCTTCATGTAGGATGCGGCTTGCTCCAGGGCCAGAGGCAGTCCCCCCAGTTCATCCGTCAACGTCCCCGCCGCCTGACGGTGGGCTTCCGTGGCCGTTTCCCATAACCCCAATCGGCGCAGCAAGAAGGCGGTTCCCTCTTCCCGGGTCATGGTAGGCATGTCCAGTGAGTTGGCCAGATTGTCCCACCCAAAACGGTGACGGGTGGTGATCAGCAGATGCCCATCATGGTTGGAGGGGATCCACTCCTTTACCTCTTGAGGGCTGGGAGCGTTGTCCAGCACCACCAGCCAATTCCGGTTGCTCCCCATCCATTTCAGGGCCGCTTGGCTGAGTTCCTCGGGCTTGCTTCCGGCCAGCTTGAGCATCTTCCCCAGGGCGGCAACGTCTTCCATCAGGGTTTGCGATGTTTCCGCCCGCACCCACCAGATCACCTCATAATCCGAAAGGTGACGAAAGGCGTATTCCAAGGCCAACTGACTCTTGCCAATTCCCCCCAGCCCCTGGATAACGTAAACATCCATCTGCCCCTCCACCGGGATGATGGCGACCGGTGCCTTTTGCTCCAGATTCTGGGCCAAAAGGGCCAATTCCTGTTCCCGACCGGTGAAAAAGGAATTGCGCCGCCCCAGATTATGGCGCGCTTGTGGTCTCACAGGCTGAGTCACTGTAGAGCGATCGGCCAGGACGCGCTTGAGCCCCTCCACCACATTAAGCCAAGCCGCGTCTCGATTTTTCCATGTAGATATGGGTATGGCCTTGTCCGGCAAGGCACTCAAAGCCCCGAAGGGAAGTTCCATCCAGTCGCAGGGGCGCAGGATGATGGGGATCACCACGGCGGAACCCGCCCGGTGACGCTCCATGGCCCGTTTGATCTCCACATCCCAGATGTAGTCGGTGGCGATAAAGTTAGCCGAGACCAACAACAGGATCACATCCGCTGCTTCCAGTTCCTGTTTGGTTATGCCATCCCAATCCTCACCGAAGTCCAAATTGCGGCCATGCCAGATTTCCACCTTCCCCAGACGCTTCAATACGGAGAGGTATTTTTCTAACTCGGCGAGGAAGGAATAGTCTTGTTCAGAGCAGGAGATGAAGATTTTAGCGGCCATGACTCCCCCGAGGGAATAGAGCGGAACGGCATACGATACCTTTCAGCGCAGCGCGACACGGCACAGCCACAACAAAACCTCGGGCAACAGGTTGCTGCGACGCACTTTTCAAAAATCATCGAGAACTGCGCAGAATTTTAGGCGGGACACTCTATCAATCATTCAGGATGCGTGCAACCATAACCGGCAGTGTATCCGCTCCCCCATACTGAGCGGCGAGGATGAAAGGCTGCACTCTTTGATTTTCATCCATGGGCAACAGGTTCCGCCCGATCACCTCTTTGGTTGACCCAACCCCCACGCCATCATTCTCCCACCGCCGCCGACTGACTGGGTGAAATCACGAATCCGACGTTGCGAGCGATCATTGAGCAGAAAAATTTTTCACGGGTAACTATCAGGGTAACATTCAAGACTAACATAAAAAATATATATAAACATCAAATAAATAATTAACGATTTGCAGTCCGTACGGGACGCCATTCAAATTTCGCGAGCTTTTCTTCGATTCCAAACCGCCCCTCCAGGCGGTTTTTTTGTTCCTAAAAAGTCCAATATTTTCAATAGATAGCCGATATCGTTTCGATTTCCACTCGGTAGCCTCCGGACCAGAAGGAGTCGGAAACGCCCTCTTTTTTCTCCTCTCCGCCGGAATTCTCCAAAACCTGTGGACCAGACACCCTTCTGGTCCACAGCCTGTGGACCAGACTTTTTGTGCGTGATTTCAATATTTAACATCAGTTTCTAATATTTGACCAGTTCGATAGCGAAGATGGTTGTCGAACAGGAAACGAACCCTGGTCAAACTTGATTTAATGTTGTTAAAAATATATTTAGATATTTAATTCGGCACGACAATCAACTTTGGGAGAAAATCGCTCCGCGCACGGGTCGGCCTGTGTGCCACCCTGTCGCGAGACGCCAGAACCGCCAACACGCCCTTGCCGTCAGTCGGAAAAACCCGACACTGCGCGACGGGTTGCGACAGGGGTCAAACGTCCACCCTTTCGCGCAGTTCCTTGCCCGCCTTGAAAAACACCACCCGTTTGGCGTCCACCTGAACTTGGGCGCCCGTCTTCGGATTGCGACCGTCCCGTGCTCGGCGCCCCTTGGTCCCGAAACTGCCGAACCCTCTCAACTCCACCCGGTTGCCCTGCTCCAGGGAGGTACTCATGGTGTCGAGAATGGTGTTGACCGCCACCTCGGCCTCCTGACGGGACGTTTCCGTTTTTGCCGCAATCTCTCTGATCAAGTCTGATTTGGTCATGTCCTGCCCTTCATGAAAGAAATGCTGACCCTCATTCCCAATCTGCCCAGGGGAAAGGTTGCATCAACTCTGACAGAAAAGTGGCAGGAAAACAATGGCGAGGAAATCTTGCGAGGAATGTCACCGCCCCAGGTGCGAACCTGAAAGCGGCGACATTGGACAATGGATGCCAGCATTACACCGGCTCCGGAATACCCCATCGTGCGCGATGTTCGCTCCAGATCATCGGAAACGGCTTGCGCAACTCCTCCCAGGTCAGGACGTCCGGCTGCCGCCTGTCCAGAATGGCCTCCACGATGTCGGGCGCCAGCAGCGTCAGGCTCAGGATCTTGGAGATGTACGAGGAGTCGTGCTGCTCATGTTCCGCCAACTCCTTGATCGACCCAAACCGGCCACTTTCCAACTGGCGCAACCAGTGATGCGCCCGGACCACCAGTTTCAACACGGCATCATCATTATAAGATACAGGCGCAACCGCCATCCCTTCGGGAGCGATGATCATCGTCCGGCCACCGCGTCGCCGCAGGGTGACCGGAATCGTCACCACAATGATCCTGCCATCCCGGCTCATCTCCGCTTTCATCGCCACTGCTCCTTTCCGATCTCTTTCAATTCCCTGGCAAGGGTGCCGAGTCCTTCTGCCCGCAAATGAACCTGCACATCCCGTTTGGCCACATAGACTCTGGCGACGAGCAGTTGCACCAGGCGTTTCTGCTCCACCGGGAACAACTCCTCCCAAACCGGATCGAGCCGCTGCAGTGCGTCGGCCACGTCACGCTCCTGAATCCCGCCATCTTGCCCATCCCCCGCCCGCCACGCCTTGACGATCATCTCCGGTGTTCGCAACATGGTGCGCACCTGTCCGACCACAACCGCCTCGATCTCCCCGGCAGGCACGGTGCGGGATGGGCAGGCGTCGTAGCCGTTCTTCGCGGCGGTCTGGCAGGTGTAGTATCGATACAGGCGACCGTTCTTTCTGGTGAAGGTGGGACTCATGGCCCGGTTGCAATGGTGGCAAAGGACGATCCCCTTCAGGATGGCCGGAGACTGGACCCGATTGGCCGATTTCTCCTGCGGGGCATTGCTGGAGAGGATGCGATGCGCCTTGTCCCAGGTCGCACGGTCGATGATCGCCTCGTGTTCACCGGGGAAGGACTCCTGCCCCATGACGATCTCTCCCAGGTAGATGCGGTTGGAGAGGATCCGGTAGATGTAGCCCTTGTCCATGGGCCTGCCGTTTTTGCCTCTCGCACCGGCCTCGGCCAAGGTCTTGACCATCTGAGTGGCGGACCCGCCCTCCGCAAACTGCTGGAAGATCGACCGCACCGTTGCCGCCTCATCCGGCACAATGAGCAACTTGCGCTCCCGGACTTCGTACCCGAGCGGCAAATGCCCACCCATCCAGATCCCTCTTCGTTTCGAGGCCGCGAACTTGTCCCGGATCCGCTCTGCCGCGATTTCGCGCTCAAATTGCGCAAAACTTAAGAGGACGTTCAGGGTGAGACGACCCATGGATGTGGTTGTATTGAAGGATTGGGTCACACTGACAAAAGTAACCTGCCGCCGGTCGAAGGACTCCACCAGTTTGGCGAAGTCCATCAATGAGCGGGTCAGGCGATCCAGTTTGTAGACCACCACCACGTTGACCTTTCCGGCCTCAATGTCGTCCATCAATCGTTTCAAGGCGGGCCGCTCCAGGCTGCCACCCGAAAACCCGCCATCATCGTAGCGGTCCGCAACCAGAAACCACCCCTCTGATTTCTGGCTGACGATGTAGGCCTCGCAGGACTCCCGTTGGGCGTCGAGGCTGTTGAACTCCATCTCCAGGCCCTCGTCACTGGACTTTCTGGTGTAGATCGCACATCTTACTTTTGGTGTTGCAGCCTGTTTACTTGTCATTGCTTATCTCCTTGCTTTTTCATCCCAAAAAACACAAAGCCGTTCCACTTGGTGCCAGTAATAAAGTTTGCCACCGCCGACAGACTCCCGAATTTGCGCCCCTGGTATTCAAACCCGTCGCTCAAGACCGTGCAGCGGTGTTCCTCTCCTTTCCATTCGCGAACCAGCTTGGTTCCTGGCAAAAGCTGCTCACCCGGTGGGCGTTTTGGTTCCTGCAAGGGTTCCACTCCGGAGACGGCCATCCGTTCCAGCCGTTTTTCGCTCTCCCTTTTCAAACCGCCATGAGCTACCTCCTGGAGGCGGTACGCCAAGCGTTTCTCCAGAAAGGTCCGATTGAAAGCGGGCGGCTCCGTCTGGTGCAAATCCGTCCACAGCTTTTTCAACTCGGCGATGGTCATGCCCGGCAGGGCCGCCACCTGTCTGATCACTTCGATACTGTTCATGCCCTTCCTCCTTTTGTGGTTTTTCTTGCATGAGGGCATTGGTTGGCCGACTTGTCCAGTCGAATTTTCTCCATTTTCTCTTTTTTTTTCATGCGCTTGATGGCAGTAGCCAGGAGGGTGGCGGCTTCGTCCAAGCGGGCTTCGGTGGTCATGTCATCAGGGTCGATGGGATGATTCGTCATGGGGCACCTCGTCAGGAATGGTGATGCGTTCATACCCCTTACATACGCTTCGCATCTCCGATCTGTCGGAATTTTTTCTTGCGTAAGGGTTAATTGTCCGTATATGATCCTAATCAGAGTTTGGATTATTATCGGAAGGTAAAAACAAACAATGAACACCGAACCCAAAAAACGACGCGGTCCCCTTCCAACCGATGGTCCAACACCGGGACAGAAGAGAATGTTGGCAGCCATCAAGGAATTCATTGCCGCGCACGGCATGTCTCCGACGTTTGCAGAATTAGGGGAGATCCTCGGTATCAAACCACCCAGCGTCCATGAACAGGTCACCGCCATGATTCGAAAAGGCTTGGTGCGCTGCATACCCAACAAGGTGCGCTCTCTGGAAATCGTAGAGGAAATCCTTCGGGTTCCCAGACTGGTTCCGGTCCCCGTGTTGGGGGTGGTGACCGCAGGAGCGCCCATTCTGGCTGTGGAGAATCAGGTCGGTGAGTTGTCGGTGGATGCCCATATCGTGCGTGGAACCTGTTTTGCCTTGCAGGTCAAAGGAGACAGCATGGTGGACGCGGATATCCATGATGGCGATTATGTCATCGTCCGGCAGCAACCGATTGCGGAGCATGGCGATATCGTTGTGGCGTTGCTGGGTGACGAAACGACGGTCAAGCGATTGTACATTTCAGATACAGTGATTGAGCTGAGACCAGCCAATGCCGCCTATCGACCCATCACAATCGAACAGGCGGACGAACTCAGAATTCTGGGAAAGGTTTTGGCCGCTCGCAGCATGTCTCCCACCTCCTGCAACCAAGGATGAACAGAATGGCCACTTTCAATCCCCGTCGATTTGCTCAACCGGACAAGCTGAGAGAAATCACTCACAGCAGATTATTGTCATTCCTCCAACCGTTTCGTGACTATCTAGAAGGGCGCGGACTGTCATTTTCAACAGAGGGTGGCGAAATCAATTACGTCCTGCTGTCATCCATTCTGATGAATCCTGGCGACGACACACCGGACCGTCTGGTGGATGCTTTGTATTTCGTGCATGAAATGGCGACACCGGAAGGAATGAATCAGCTTCTGGAAGCCGCACGGGAAAACGGACTGGCCTTGGAATACGAGGCGGACAGCAGCCCAGCCGACATCGTCATCCAGGTATGGCTCCAGGACCGGGTATTGTTGGAGACGCAACACGCTTCGGCGCTGATCGCCAACCCCAGATCTTTCACCCATTTTGCAGGCAAGATCAAAGGCCATAAGTTTACCATGCCGACAGAGCAAACCATGATGGAGTTGGAAAGCGCCATGGATGACTGGTTTGCCGAACACCGACGCGGCAGAGGGTGCAAGGTTTTCATTTTCGATCAGGGGCGCAAGGTCTGCATTCTGGTTCGTCACGGTCAACCCACCAAACGGGAGGGGTCCATCAAGGAAGGAGGAGAGTCATCTTCCGTCCATTACCGCCCGGAGAAACACGATGTGGTGATTTATGACCGCAAATTGGTTGACCTCGCGATCAACGCCGAAACCAAAGGCGAGCGGGAGATGTACGTCGCCAAAATCGGATTATACCTGTTCGGCGATGAAGCCTTCTTTCCGGGTGGAGAAAAATACACTCTTGATCCACTCAAGTTTGACGGGAAGGCATCTGTCGCCTGTGGTGACGTGGAAGGGTTGGAGTGGATCCGCCTGAACAAACTCGGCATACACAATGGAGGGAAATACAGTGCCCTGGACATCAAGAAAGCAACCGATCTGTTCGCGTACTTTGAGGAGAAAGGTATTGCCATCCATCCCTCGTCACGACTTGTCATGGCGACCTTCGAGGTCAAGTTCAGCAACGCCAGACGCCCCAGGTCTCTGACGATCTATCCGGCCAACCACGCCCTGTACACTCGCGATGAGGACAGCACACTTTTGGAAAAATGGATGGGCAAACGCGGCTTTCTTGTAGGTGTGGAGAAAGATGAATCAGATGAAGAGGTTGCAGAAGCTGTGGAACACTCTGGATATCCTGTCGGGTTTGTCATCGGTGATGGAGGAGTGGCGGCAGCTGCTTGGGGATGAGTTCGATATCGTCCGCCAACTGCTGCGGCCTACCATTCACCGCGCCGAATTCTACCCCTGCCCAACTCCCGGAGGGGATGGCTGTCCACGTCGGGTGGTTGATCTCGGCGAAAAGGGCTTGCTCGCAGTCTGCGGAGATGCGCAGAAAAATTGCCGGAATATCGCACTGACTGCGGCGGATTTGGTCATTTACGAACTGGACCGCCGCAGATTGGGGCTATTGGCTGTGATGGCCATGGGTGCGACGCCCATCACCTTTTCCCCGGTGACAGAGTTGCGCGAGACGTTTCGTGTTGGGGAATACCGCCCTCTTGAAGGGGAACGCTTTCCGATTCTGATGAGCTTCCCATCGGCACATGACCAATTGCGGAATGTCATCTTCATGCTGCTGAGGATGGAATCGATTCCGTTCATCCTCCTGATCCCGGACGATTCCTTCATGGTCGCCGATTTGAGACAGATGATCTCTGAGCGAAAATCGCGCATTGTTTTCCTCGCTGATCTGCTGATCTCCGACAGTCCAGGCAAAGAGCTGCTGCCCAGCCAGAGCGCCGCAACATGGTTGGCCGCATTCCACGCCGACGTGATGCCGGACTCTTCGGTACGCTCCCGTTTTCCCACTCCCCCGGGCACTCGCTGGAATCATATCAAAATCCGCTTTCTCAATCGGGACACGGTATCGATTCAATGTCAGGGCATGGTCAGAACCGCCACCTACCACGACATGAACATGAGCGATGGCCGAAGCGGCCAGCCCAATCGGCAATGGATGTTGCTGTACGAAATGGCGGACACGCATGGTCAGATGGAGTTCCATAACCACCATCTCGATCAGAAAAAAAGAAAGAATAAAGAGAATCTTACAAAATCGTTACACAGTTATTTCGGCATCCCGGACGATTCCATCGTCTGGGAAAAAGACGCATCAGCCTATCGCACCCTCTTCATGCTCGAACCTGACTGTTGAATCCAGTCTCCTCCCTATAGGCCGGGCCAACCGGCCACCCCATTTTCCTGTCTGCATTCCCGAAATCTGCCCTTCCTGGTGAATATTCACCGGGTCACTGCTGCGCCTGCTCCTGTGCCGCAACACGCGAGATCCATGCGGTTTTGTGCGCTTTCCGGTGAATATTCACCGGGTCGAGGACAAATTTCTTGAAATTTTTTTGCTGCAAAATCCCAACGCAATGCATTGTTTTTGATTGATTCCCTCTACCGACAAACCTCCATTTTTCACCTCCATGTAAAGGCCCAAACGAATTTTCGCCAAGCGGGTTACTCGGGCGTTGGCCCGCCACCCAAATCAAAGGCGCGAATTCCATGGAATCTCACAATCGTTACGAAGGCCTCCACGCTTACGCAGTAGGGACAGTCCGCCATCACGCCTGGCGTCTTGCTCACAGCCCAGGATTCCTGCCCGAAGAGTTGGAAGACCTCGAGCAGGAAATGATGCTCCACATCCATCGACAACTCCCCCTTCACAATCCAGCCAAGGCATCCCTGGAAACATTCATCTCCCGGCTGATCGACAATTTTACCATCACCCTCCATCGTCAGACGATGGTCGGCGGCATTGGCGACATTCAATTGGTTTCGTTAAACGAACCCGTTCTGAATGAAAATGGTGATACAGGCGAACGGCTCACTGATATCTCTGCCGACAACTCCCTTTGGCCGCATCACGAAGCCGCATGGCATGAAGGCGTGGAAAATCGTCTGGATGCCGCTCGCATCCTGAAACGACTGCCGCCATCCATTCGACGTCTGGCACTTCTCTACATGATGGATTCTGTGTCCTCGGCCTCTCGTTCTGGAGGGGTTGCCCGGCAGACCGTATATGAAGCCATTTCCAGAATCCGCCGGATGCTCTCTACAGGAAAAACAAAAAAAGATTCCGACACTTCACCTCCCCGCTGCGTATGTAAGGGGTATGGGGCACGAAAAGACGCAACCAGAAGGGTTTCAGCCTGGGCGGCATGAAGAGTCCCAAAAAGAAAATCCGACACCTTACCTCTCTGCTGCGTATGTAAGGGGTAAGAGAGTCACAGCCGGGGCTTGGGGACAATACAAAACCCAATCGGGGAATCCCCCCACCGCAACTCCTTGGGCGGCGCCACCCCCGGCTTTTTTCAGAACCAAAGAACGTGTAAGGACAAAAAACATGAGCGTGGACACGATTTCCATCGAATTCATCATCATCAACA
>JADGBU010000057.1 GCA_015231295.1 Magnetococcales bacterium
GCCACCAACGTTCCCGCCGATGAACTGCTCCCCTCCCTGGCCAAGAAGGCCGGGCTGAATCTGAATCTGCCAAACGGGTTGGAGGGTCAGGTGACACTCAATCTGACCAATCGCCCCCTGAGTGACATTCTCGACCAGATCGCCCGGCAAACCGGCCTGAGCTATCGCATCGGCGCGGGCAACACCCTGACGATCACGCCAGGCAATCAACTGGCGAACCGCGCACTTCCGGCCTCTGGCGTGGCATCACGGATGACCCCATGAGTCTGCTGCTCGACACCCTGCACCGTGCGGAGGAGCGTTCCGCCGCCGAGCCTCTCCGGTCGTCCCCGGAACCGGAACCGCCCGAAAATCCCCTGCCCGAGCGAATCCTCGCGCTGGATCTCTATCGTTTGCCGTCACGTCTTCGGCGTCACCCTCACCCGATCCGGGCCCAGTCCACGATCCGGCCTCCCGAGGCCGATTCCGCTCCTGTCGGAGCCGTGTCGAATCGGATGTCCCGTCCATCGGCGGGCAGATGGCAGGAGAGTGCCCGCATCGCCGTGCTGCATGGTGTCTTTTTGGGAGCCTTTCTGCTGGCCAGCACCCTGGCCGAGGAGTCGCCGCTGGAACCATCCAGCCCCGGCGAACGGTTCAACGCACCGCCCTCTCTCACCATGGCCTGCTTTACCCAACCCCGGGAGAGCAGAAAAGAGTGGCCCCCGGCCAACCGGATCGGACGGGAAACCTTGCCATCCAGGAGTGGTTTCAAGAGTCGCGAGCCGACAGCGATGCCGATGCCGCTTCCGATTCGCGCTCCGGAAACGGAAGCCGACTCGTTCACCATGGCCTCGATTCATGCACTGCCCCGGATCGAACCCCAACTGCCCGCGCCGGAGTTGAAACCGGCGCAACGTCCGGCCCGTTATCTGTTTCTTTCCCGGCGTCCGGCACCGGAGGATCAGGCCCGTCAATCGTTGCTGTCCCGCGATCCGACCGCCGCCAAACGCCACTACGAAACCCGCTTGCGGAACGAGCCCGACAATCCGATCGCCTTGGCCGGTCTGGCCGCGCTCGCCATGCGGGATCAACAGACCGAACAGGCCCGAATACTCTATCGGGAGTTGGCGCGCATCGAGCCCCAGTCGCCTTTGGCTCTAGCCGGTCTGAGCGCGCTCGATCCCGACAGCGATCTCCAGGTGTTGGAAGCGCGTCTGAATCAGCTCTCCGGGGAGTCTGCCGGGACGATGCCGCTGCATTTTGTGCTGGGCACCCGTCGGGCGGCCCGTCAGGAGTGGAGCGCTGCGCGAGACGCCTTCCGCGCCGCCTTGAAACTGGATCCCGACAATCCGGATCTCCATCACAATCTGGCCATCGCGCTGGATCGCAGCGGTGAAAATCGCGCCGCTCTGGAGCACTATCAGGCCGCGCTCGACGCACGGAGCGCACGCGGTTGGGCGCGATTCGATCCCGAACCGGTTCGACATCGCCTCTCCATTCTGAATGGAACCCCTCAATCCTGAAATTTACCCACACCATCGGGGTCCACTTATGGTGATTGGTTTTTTTCAAGGCCGTGTGCATGATGCGTGATTCGTTTCCAAAAAGCGGAAACGAATCACGCGAAGGCTGCGCGCGGCGCATTTTTCGCAGAAAGCGCGAAAAATGCTTCTTGAAAAGGGCGCGCTAAAAGCAAAACCCTGGGGGATGAATCCCCCAGACCCCTTCTTTTTTTTCAATTGTTTTATTAGGGATGGAACGCCGACAGGGAGTCTTGGATGCGAGCATAGAGTTCCCGGGTCCAGGGCACATCGGCCAGGGGACGGATCTCCTTGTCGCGCCGCAGATCGTAGGGGGAAACGATCACCTGAACATTCTCCAGTCCGGCCCAGGCGGTGAGCACGAACAACTCTTCGATGGCACGATCCCCGAGCGCGATGCAGCCGATCGAGGAGTTATCCCCGTGAATGAAGATATCCCCGCCCAACCGTTGACGCCGATCCAGATCGGCCATGGCACGATCGAATTCGTTGGGATAATCGATCTTCATGGAGAGATGATAGGAGCTGTTGGGATTCAGGAAGGTGATCCGATAGATCCCCTCCGGAATCTGCCGATCACCCTGACGCCGTTTCGGGCCCAACTCCCCGCTGAAAGCGGTGAAAGGATAGCTCTTGATCAGCTTCATCGGGCCGTGATCTTCTCCGCCCCACAGCTCCAGACGCCGCTCTTTCTTGAAGCCCAACAAGGCCAACCGGGTGGTGGGATAAGGCAGACCGGCGAGCTTGAAATCACGCATCAGACGATTGCGGACATGCTCATCATAACGCTCCACCACCTGCTGCACCTTGGGCGGACTCTTTTCCAGAGAACGTTCCCGATGGATCTCGGATTTGGCCTGCCGCTCCAACGGCAACGAGGTGTCGTCGAGCACATGAATCTGATTGGGAGGAAAGCGCGTCGATGAAAACATCGGCCCCAGATTGACACATCCTTGCAGAGCGACCGTCAGTGTCAAGAGGGTCAGCCAAGGGGTGATCCGGTCTTTTGACAGCAGATTTTGTTTCGACATCAGCGTGCTCCATCCATGAAGTGGCGGTGGCGTCCGCTTTCGCGGACGCCACGCGCCAAGAGAATGGAGCCTTTCAAGCAATTATCGCGCCATAGAAACCGGATCGACCTAATGGGCCAACGGTGTCCAGCCGGCGTGATCGAAGTGACGGCCATACAGATCCAGGGCATGGACGATCATGGCCGCACCCGAAGCGCGACCATTTTGCCCAGCCATGGCTTCGGCTCCCTGGTTCACCTCGGCGATGATGCGGTGCAACTGGGCATCGGCCTCGGGCGACAATTTACAGTTCTTGAGCAACTCGTTGACATGCGTCTGCATCTGATTGGCCAAGGCGGCGTATTGCTTGGGGGTGATCGACCCGTCATGGATGCGGGGCAGAGCCTCCCGAATGTCACGCTGGATCGCTTCCATGCCTTTACGCAACGCGGGATCGGTTGGCCACTGCTTGCCATTGTTCAACGTGAGGCCGGATTCACTGTGTGCAGATCCGTTGTGTTCCGGTTGTTCCACCGCCGACCAGCCAGACTGTGCCAGACCGGTCCAAAGCAACAAAGTCAGAACAATACGCAATCGCCGTGGGAATCGTGACATGGGAATCGACCTCGCTCTTCGTTAGACCGGAGCCCACCAAACGCTCCGTTTGCCAATTTATTGAGAAAATAGATCAATTCCGCAATGTTTGCAATCCTTATCACGAATTATGATGACCAGTACGAACGATTTTTGTCAATTCGTTAACGATAGTTTGTCCTGGATCGATCTTTCCTTCCAGATTCACCACGCGGTTCCATCGAAAAACCACCCCCGAAAAAAACAAAACCGGACCATCCCGCAAGGGCCGATCCGGCTGATTGAGATTGGCATTCCGATGCGCGTCTGGAGGCCGCCTGACGCTTCAGAAGCCCGAAGCGTTTTTCGGTCGCCACTGGCGGGCCAACTCCTGGGCTTGAGCGATCTCTTCCGGGGTCATGATCCGGGCCAGCAGATCCCGTTCCCGGATGGCATTCTCATCGCCCTGCGAGGCGGCCAGATTGAGCCACATATGGGCCTGGACACTCTCCTGACCCACCCCCTGACCATTGCGGAACATCATGCCCAAATGGAACTGGGCCGTGGCATATCCCTGTTCGGCGGCCTCACGGAACCAACGCTCCGCCTCCTGATAATCCTGCAATACGCCGTTGCCCTTCTTGTAGAGCACGCCCAGATTGTTCTTGGCCACCGGACTGCCCGCCTCGGCGGCGCGCCGATACCACTGCATCGCCTCCTCCACCGAGCGCGGCACCCCTTGTCCCAGTTCATGCATCAGTCCGAGATTGTTCTGGGCTTCCGGATCGCCCTGTTCGGCGGCCTTGCGATACCACTTCGCCGCCTCCTGAAAATCCTGCGGCACCCCTTGTCCTTTCTTGTACAGGACCGCCAGGGCGTGTTGCGATTTGGCCAATCCTTTTTCCGCCGCCTTTCGCAACCATCGCTCGGCCATGCGGAAATCCTGGCTCATGCCCTGACCCTGTTCATACATCAATCCCAGATTCTGCTGAGCGATCGCATTGCCCTGTCCGGCGGCCTTGCGGAACCAGTTTTCCGCCAGTCGCAGATCTTTGGGCACCCCTTGTCCTTCGTAATACATCAAGCCCAGATTGTTTTGCGCCTCGGCATCGCCGCGCTCGGCGGCCTGCTGATACTGCTGCAACAATTCGGCCTGAGGATCGACCTCGGCGGCCCGCGCCGATCCGATCCACAGCAGCGATCCCACCAGAACTCCACAGCTCCACTTGAATAACAAAGTATTCATGCCTCCAGATCCCGCACCATCAGGTCATGCGCCAATTCCAACGGCCCGGCAAAATGGCGACGACACTCCTCCAGAAACCGGGAGTCCGGACCCTCGATCGGATAAAAATGGTTCAACAGCAGACTCCGGACCCCGCCCATGGTCGCCAGTTGTCCACACAATCCGGCGGACAGATGGCCGACCGCCTTGTCGGCATCCAGGGTGGAACACTCCAGAATGGCCAGATCCACCGCGTTCATGAACGCCGCCAGCCCCGGATCCCAATCGGTATCCCCGGAAAAACAGACCGAACGCCCCCGATGCTCGAAGCGATAGGCGCAACTGGAAAAACGATCGGAATGGGGCGTGGCATGGGTCCGGATGGTCAGGCCATCCAGTTCCCACACGGGGGGGGCGTCGAGCACATGAAAGGGAAACGATCCGGGAGGGGCGGCCACCGGTGCCACGATACGCGCGAAGAAGTCGGAGAAACCCGGCGGACCATAGAGATGAAACGGCTTGTCGCGTCCCGAACCCGGCAGACGCAAGGCATGCACCAAAGGGGTCAGATCGCCGATGTGGTCGGCGTGGACATGGGTGATGAAAACGCCATCCAACTCCCGGAAAGAATGTCCGGCCCGTTCCAACTGCAACAGGGTGCCACTGCCACAATCGATGAGATACCGCCGATCTTCCACCCCGAGCCAATTGGCCGGGGCACCCCGTCTGAGAGAAGGAACACCGGTTCCGCTGCCCAGAATGATGACCTTCATGACCACATGCTCAACAGATGTGACCATACGGGGTATGGATCAGGGCGCGGACCACGGCACACCATCCTTTGCCGATGTTGAAAGGATTATACCCCCCGCCTCCCAGCGCGAGCATGCGGCCATGGCCGAAATCTTCGGCGAGGCGGACCAGTCGGGTCGTCACCTGCCCGTGCAGGTTCGACGACAGACGCAACTGGGCCAGGGGATCTCCGGCGATGGAATCGGCTCCGCATTGCAGGATCACGAACTCCGGTCGGCCCTCTTCCAGAAACCGCACCCCCTGGGACCAACGCTGCATGAAATGCACATCTCCGGCCCCCGGAGGCATGGGAATGTTGAGCTTGGTGTTGACCGCCTCCCCCTTGCCGACCTCCGAGGCATCCCCGGTGCCGGGGTAGAGATAACGCCCATCCTGGTGAAAGTCGAGAAAACGCACCTCGGGATCGGATTCGAAGGCGTAGAACACCCCATCGCCATGATGGGCGTCGATATCCACATAGGCGATGCGGCGAATGCCGTATTCGTGGCGCAGCGCGTGAATCACCACGCCGATGTCGTTGAAAACGCAGAATCCTCCCGCCCGTTCGGGCCGGGCGTGGTGAAGTCCGGCAATCGGCACGAAGGCCCGACCGCAGTTGCCGGCCATGATCTGACGCATGGCGTCCAGGGCCGATCCGACCACATGGGAGGCCGCCTCGAACACGCCGGGAAAAGCCGGGGTGTCGCCGAAGTCGAGATAACCGGTTCCGGTCACGGATTGCTGCCGCACCTGTCGGACATAATCGGCGGTATGAAAGCGCAGCAACTCCTCTTCGGTGGCCGGGACAGGACGGGCCACTTCGATCTGTCCATCGAGTCCCTGCACCTCGGCTTCGTCCCAGAAGGCCTGCATCCGATGCGGTCCAAAGGGATGTCCATCCGGAAAACCGTAACTGGCGATCTCGGGACCAACGGTGACACGAACGACCTGCCGGGCAACGATGTCGGACATGCGAGACAATCCCTGAGGCTGAAAGGTGAATCCGGATGACGATCTATCGGGTGATCACGACCTTCTGGTAGAGTCCGCCGAAAAAGGTCTCCTTGTGCAGGGCCGTCGGCTGAAACGATTCCGGCAACCATTCGGAGATCTCTTTTTTCCAGGTATCCATGGCGAAGGGCTCCAGAGTCGCGAGCACCGGCACCATGAAATAGCGCAAGGGATTGCTCCAGACCGGACGATGATAATCGACGAAGATCACCCGTCCGCCCGGCTTGACCACCCGCAACGCCTCGGCCACGGTCTGCTCCCGCACGCCGGCGGGCTGCTCGTGCAGCAGAAAGAATACCAAAACCTGATCGAAAATCCCGTCGTCGAAGGTCAGGCTGGTGGAGTCTTGATGATGCAGGCAGACATTGGCCCGTCGGCCCAATTTACATTGCAGATTGTTCAGTTGCACCGGGGCCACATCGACGACGTGCAATTTGGCACCAGGAGCCAGACGATCCGCCAGTTTGGGCGTGAGATTGCCATAAACGCAGGCCACCTGCAAAGTCTGACCGGTGATGGGCATGCCCATTTCCGCCAGGGCCGCATCCCGCAGGCGTGCGAAATTGCCCCACAAAATGGCGTTGACCAACCACTGACGCTCGAAAAACCGCACCCCATACGGATGCAAATAGGCCCACCAGTAGGTATGCTGAAGATAACTCGGGACTGCCAAATCTGGGGAAATCCGCAGCGGAGAAAAATGAGGGGCGGCAGAGGACTCCCGCAGGGGGATGGGGGCGCATGATGCCGCCATGGCCGAGGATTTTTTCATGGATGATCCGTTTGGTTGATGGATGGCTGCCCTTTGGGGAGAGAGTTATACAGGAGTCGATCATTTTGTCAATGAAATGCGCCCACCGGACCCGACAGCCCCCCCGGAATCAGGGGGCGGAAACGGTCGATTTTGGCCGCAAACGATAAAGGCCGTAACGATCCTTCTGCTCCCGATATTCGACGACGGTTTCGATGTGAAATTCCGCGCGCGCATGATCACAGAAGTCGTTCTGGAGTTTATCCGGCACGTTGCACCAAAAATTGTGGTGAAAATAGAGCCCACCCCGATAGCGTGGCATCAACACCTGACGGACAAAGACCGGATCGGAGCGAAGCAGCGAGAGTTGCGCCCCATGCGCGCCCCACAACTGAAACAGACTCGGATTGTGCGAAAGCACCAACGACTCCGGGGGCAGATGCGCGACCATCTGACGGGCGAACCGCAGATCGGCGCGAGCGGCCCAGGCCTCATCGGTAGTGGCCCGCACCAGGGGCATGAAAGGCAGATGCGCGCCCCACAGCAGCGCGGCCACCAGCCCGGTTCCCGTGACCGCCGACGCGCCCAGATGGTGCGACAATCGCCGAAAGAGCGTTTCCGCTCCCAGACCCGCCAGCACCGCCAACGGCACCGCCGACAACAACGCATAGCGGACATCGGCACCATACCGGTAGCTGCCCGCGTAGAAAAACAGAAACACCCCCCAGAACAATAAAAACCAGAGCCCCGTCACCCCCCGCTCGAACCGCTGTCCGCCCGGACGCAGCAATCCGATCACCGCCAACAGGGTGAAGGGCAGGGGAAAACGCTGATTGTCGAAATAGTGCCAGCCGTTGACGGCCAGATTGTGACCCAGATATTCCAGGCTGAACGGTTTGCCCGCGCTCCCCCAGGGGTGGTTGTGGAACAGTTCCAAATGGAGCCAGAGGGGCAGGGTCAGCACCAGAAAGAGCAGCAGCATGGCCAGCAGCACCCCCGGTTCGCGACTCGCCGGACGCCACGCCAGCACCAGCACCAGCGGCAGCAGCAGCAGCGACTCGGGACGGAACTGCACGGCGAACGCGCTCAAGGCCGCCAACAGGGCCAGAGCGGTCCGGGTCGGAGCGCGACGATAATGAAAAGCGGCCAGCAGCGTCAGAGCCGTCATCACGGCGGAGGCGGGTTCGGCGGCGGTGGTGTTGTACCAATGGAGATTCTGCGGATCGAGCGTCATCACCCCGGCGGCGAAGAGTCCGGCGCGCCAACTCCCGCCCGCCGGAAAAACCAGCAGCAACGCGATCACCGCCCCGGTGCCGAGCAGCAGATTGTTGAAATAAAACGCCGCCTGTTCCGAGGTGCCAACCAGCCGAAACAGCAGACTGATCAGAAACGGGTAGCCGTTGGGCTGTTTGTTGTACTCCCCCTGATCACACCGGAACTGCCCATAGGTTTCCCCGCCGGCATGACAAATCTGGGCCCGGTCGAGTTGGGCGAGATTCTGACCGATACTCAAATAGAGGGTTTCGTCGTAGAAAATCCGATGGGTTTGCGGAGCCAGCAGGGCGGTGTAGAGGGTGCCCCCCACCAGAAAAACCAATGGCAGATACAGCAGTCGCCCCGGAAACAGACGACGGGCCAAATTGCGGATCCGTTCCCACTCCAGGATGCCTGCGGCCAGGATCACGCACAGATTGATCCCCAGAAACGTGCCGCTCCAGCGGATCAGCCATTCCCGCGTCTCCCCCGGATCCAGGGTGCGCCACCCGGCATGAGAGGCCGCCGCCACGCCGATCACGGCCAGCATCACCCCCCCACTCCACCCATGAGCGCGCCACCAGGTGCCGATCGACACGCTCACTCTTCCCGAGTCGGTTCGTCGTGTCTTCTCCGACCCGGCGCGCTATCCATGCCGCTGCGATGCAGTTGAATCGTGCGCAACTCCTTGCGGAATTCGGGAAACGAGGCGATCACCAGATCAAACTCTTTTTTCTCCAACTTCAGGGTATTGCATGCGGTGATGGCGCGAATGTTGGCCATGCGCACCGTATCGTGCAACAACGCGATTTCACCGAACACATCCTTGGTACGCAATTTGGCGATCAACTCCCCCTCCTGGTTGGTGACGGCCACCACGCCATGAACCAGAATATACATTTCATGTCCCACCTCGCCGATGCGGATGATCTCTTCGCCGGGGAGAAACATTTCGGTGGTCAACTTGGCTCCCAGAGCCTCCAGCAACTCCGGACTGGCCTTCTTGAACAACGGACCCCGACGCAACAGATGAATGTTGACATGTTGATGAATCCGTTCACTCAATTTTTTGGGAAGATCCCGCAAAATCGCCGCGCCACCGGCACTGTGCTCCATGAGATAGTGCCGATAAAAACTGAAAATATCGCTCTGCAACGAAGATGGCAGATCGTATTGCCGCATGAAGGCGGCCAATTGTTCGATTTTCTCCTTGTTCTGCTTGTGGAGAATATTGACGTTGACAATCAGTGTAGAAATATGACCAATAATATACGCATAGATCGCCACCCCCAACAACATCACGAACATGGCGTAGATGCGTCCCGTATTGGTGATCGGGGTGATGTCGCCATACCCCACCGAGGCCATGGTGGTGACAGTCCAGTAATAGCCTTTGACGATAAAGGTATACAAATCCTCGTTCGCCGGTTTTTCGATCAGCATCATCCAGATGCTGGCACACCAACTGGTGATGGTCAGAATCCAGAAATTCATCACGAACAGTTGTTCCATGACCGTGGCCGGCAACGCCGTGCCCTGAACCCGCAACAACTGAGGAAGCCGCACAATACGCACCATGCGGATCGCACTGGCCCAAACCGCCGCATCCCAATATCCCAACACCAGACACATCCAATCCCAGGGAATGGTCGCCATCAGATCCAATCCGAAATATCCCTTGAGATAGCGATCATGAATCACTTCGGGATGGGTCAGCAATTCGCCATCATCCATGACCGCCGTGTGAAAATTCAACAACAGATCGATCAAGAAAAACAGCGTCAGCACCAGATCGACCCCATGCGACCACTCCGGCACCCCGATGGTGGGCACCAAAAAGGAGGGAATGGCCCAGGCATACCAAATGGTGGCCAGCAGAATCAAAGAGTTCCAAATCTTGCGCACCGGAGTATCCGGCATCAAAACTCTGGATTTCACTACTGGAGTCTCCTTAAAAAGATATTTTTCGATACATTCCCGACAACCGACACACGCACTGAACGTCCCTTCCCTCGAAATCGCACGCGAATCCAATCGGGTTGAAGCATCATTTCAGGATGTTGCACGCCTGTCAATCCGTGCGCCAACCGTTGGCGACCGGAAGGCCGTTGACCGAAAAACCGCGAGCCGACAAGCGGCAACGAAGGGATTGACGAGAACGGAACAATCCGATATGTTGACCATTTTGATGGATGAGGTATTCGATGGTCACTGCCGAAATTCTGTTGAAATCCCTGGTGGACGAAACCAGACTGAGATGCGTCATGCTGCTGCTGGCGGAAACCGAATTGTGTGTCTGCGAGTTCGGACACGCACTGGGGGAGGTACAACCTAAAATATCCCGTCATCTCGGCACGTTGCGAGAACATCATGTCGTCCTGGACCGCCGCGCCGGACAGTGGGTCTACTATCGCCTGCATCCCGAACTGCCCGAGTGGGCCCTGATGCTGATTCGTGCGCTGGCCATCGGATTGCAGCACTCCAAACCGCATCTCGACGACCGGGAGCGACTCCACGCCATGCCGGATCGTCCTGGCCGTTGCGCGGGAAATCTCTTCTCCATCTGAACCGCAGCCTCACGGATCCAGGAGCATGATTCCTCGGGTGGGATTGGCGGCGAAGCCCACCCCCGGAATCCCACGCCACGCCTCAAGATCCCGCCACGCCCAGCCGTTCCGCCAGATGGCCATCCGCCGCCTTGTTCTTGAGAAAACGCTGAAAAAGAATCGGAAAATTGTCCGGGATCGAGGCCGCGACCACCGGCTCGGCCAACAGACGCTCCGACCAGCTCCGCACCCTCTCCAGACCGATGGTGGGCAGAATCGCCTGCCAGTTCTCCACATGAGCGATGCGGGTGAACAGCGGAGCCATGGCCACATCCACCAGAGAGAGCGCACGACCATTGAATCCGTGGCATCCCTGAGTCAGCGGGCCGAGTTCGATCCTTTCCAGGGCATCGATCAACTCCTTGCGGACGGTTTCGAAGCCGCCCTGGCCGGTCGCCTGACACAGGCGGGTAAAAAGCCCCTGACACTGGCCGGCATGCCCGATCCAGGAGCGACACACCCCCCGTTCCACCGGATCGGCGGGCAGCATGCCCCCCTGCACCGAGTCATTCAAATACTCGGTGATCACCGAAGAGTCGAACATCGATTGCGAGCCGATACGCAAGGCGGGCACCGTTTTCTGGGGCGACACCTCCCCAAACCAGGAGGGACGCTCCCCGCCGCCCAGTTGAATCGCCTGATGGGCAATCGACAGATGCGCGACCACAATCGAGACCCGTTGACAATAGGGACAAAAATCGAACAGAAAGAGTTCAGGTTCCATGTAAGGTTCCGAATACGATTGAGAAACAAAGAGGGGGCCGGGGGATTCATCCCCCAGGGGTTCTCCCCCCGAATTCCATCATCTGCCGACCGGTGGCATCGTCAGACCCGGAATGGGAACCACCGGAGACACCCCCCCTCCGCCGGTCGCCGCAGGCGTCTGATCCGGAGACACCCCACCACTTCCCGAATTTTTCTTCAACTCCGGCACTTCGGACGGGGGACGATGGGGTTCTCTGGAGATCATGATTTCGATGCGATCATTCTCCTTGCGCCCCTCTTTGGTGGCATTGCTGACCTTGGGAGCATAAGCACCCATGGCGCGCACCTGAAGTTTTCTGGGATCGACACTCCCCTCGGTGGCCAGAAAATCCACCACCGCAGCGGCCTTGAATGCGGAGAATTCCCAATTGTTGGCGTAACGACTCGGTGGCGGTTCGTCTCCGGTATGCCCCTCGACCCGTACCTGATTGGGCAAGTCCTTGATCAGAGAAGCAATCTGCAACAGAATCGGTTTGGCCTCGGGGCGCAGTTTATGAGTGCCGGATCCCATCAGCAGTTCATGATCGAACCGCAACAAAAAGCCCTCATCCAACGCCACGATTTCCGCCTCGCCCGCGTCGATATTGTTCTCCAGAATCAGTTGCAGTTTCTCCTTGATATGGACCAGAATCACCTCTTGCTGAAACTCGGTGGCCAGAAAATCCTCACCGGTGGGCAAGGGAATGATCTGCTGCACCCGCTGCACCCCGAAAGCATCCCGCAAGGAGCCCGCCGCCTCCTTGAACTTGACCTTGTCGGTGGTGGACATGGAGATCAGCAGAATGAAAAAGGTCAACAACAGGGACATCAAGTCCCCGAAGGTCAACAGCCAGGCCGGAGCCCCTTTCTTGCACGGCGGACAATCAGCCATGAGTCATCCCCTTCTTCGTGACGATGCGAACGGCGACCATGACCAATCAATCGAAATTCCGCTGAATCGGCGGCACGGCGGCCTTCAACGAAATCTGCAACATGCGGGGATTGATCCCTTTCTGAATCCCCACCATGCCATCGATGATCATCTGACGGATCACCTGCTCCTTCTGGCTGTAGGCCTTGAGCTTGACCGAAATCGGAATGGCCACCAGATTGGCCAGAAATGCGCCATAGAAGGTGGTGATCAACGCCACGGCCATGGCCGGCCCGATCTTGGCGGGATCGCTCATATCCGCGAGCATCTGCACCAATCCGATCAAGGTTCCGATCATGCCGAAGGCCGGAGCGGCCTCGGCGATTCCCTCGTAGATGCCGATCCAGTTGGAGTGACGATCGTTGAGGTAGCCCAACTCCTTGTTGAGCACCTCCTCCAGGAAGCCCGGATCCGCGCCATCCACACACAGATTGATGGCCAATTGCATGAAACTGTCATCGACCCGGACCTTTTCCAGCGACAGAATGCCATCCTTGCGCGCCAGATTGGCCAGATTGGTCAACTGATTGACATAATCCTCCGGGACTTTGGGTTCGTTGAGAATCGCCTTCATGAAGATGCCCACCGAGCCGAACACCTCTTGCATGGTGTGCTTGATGAACATGGTGCAGATCGTGCCCCCAAACACGATGATCACACTGGGCACATCGACGAACAACATGAAAGAACCACCCATCAGGATGGCCCATCCCAGCAAGCCAAACCCCATCACCAACCCAATGACTGTTGCGATATCCATAAAAAATCATCCATCCGATGTAAGCGTGCCCACGGCACCCAAAAGAAACTTCAAGACGCCATCAATTTTTCCTGGTTCCGGAACGGACCTGACGCTCCTGGCGTCGTTGTTGACGCTCGCGTTCCGCTCTGATCTTCTGGGAGCGGGAGATCAGCAGATAACCGATCAAGAAAACGGCGGCGACGCACAACAAGCCTACCAGGGCCCATCCCCGTTGCACATCGTCGAAGTTGTTCAGATAACCCTGCGAAGCGGCCTGGATGCGATTCTGTGACGACATATCGAGACTCATGTCGGATACTCCGTGACGCAGCGAATGGGACACAATTTTGGTTTCAAGACAGACTTCTCCCCCCATCCACGCGGAGAATTTCTCCGGTGACATATGGGGCGGTCAACAGATAATGCAAGGCACGGATGACCGCCTCCGGTCCGGCCTGCCGCGCCAAGGGGGTGCGGGAGAGCAACCGTTGAAACGCTTCGGCTTCCGGGCCATCGTTGATTTCCGGAGGCAGGATCGCTCCGGGCGCGATAGCATTCACACGCACATCGGGTGCCAGATCGCGGGCCATCACCTGAGTGGCCATGATCAGACCGGCCTTGGAGGCTCCATAAGCCGCGTATCCGGCCAGGGGACGCTCGCCCCAGATGTCGCAGATATTGACGATCTGCCCGCCGCCGTGACCGATCATGCGTCGCGCCGCACACCACGACAACCACATCGGCCCCTGAAGATTCACCCGGAACAACGTTTCCAGCTCTTCCCAGGAGGTGCCCTCGATTCCGGTCGGCTGAAAGCGGCTGGCATTGTTCACCAGCAGACGCGGCACGCCTCCGAGGGCCTGGGTCGCCTCTTCCAGAAGCGTCTCGGCACTGGTCGGATCGTGCCAATCCAGCCGAAACGGATAGGCCACCCCACCACTGCGGACAATTTCATCCACCAGATTCCGGGCCGGTTCCAGATCCCGATGATAGACCACTCCCACATCGAAACCGATCCGGGCCAGATCGCGACAGATCGCCGCCCCGAGTCGCCTTCCCCCTCCCGTGACCAGGGCCACGCCGCCGGAGGGGGGTTCCTCGGCCATCGCCCACGAAGGCAAACGCTCCGGAGTGGACGCTTTCGGGTATGCCGTGGCCAAGGAATGACCGGAATCCTCCTCCGCGAAATCGTCCAGCAGGATTTCGGCCCTCTTCACCGAGGCCGATCGTGCCGTCGTTTTGCGGGACTTTCTGAACGCCTGCATCAGCAGCGACCAGGGCGCATGGGGAACGGGTCGTCCCAGACGGTGTTCATTCCAGCTATAAATCAACCACATAGGAAGAAGTACGGCGATGAACGGCCAGCCCAGAATCAAGGCCAGAGCCACCTTGAATCCGTTCCAGACATTTTTCATTCCGTGACGGTTCTCCCGCCCATCGGGTTCGATCGGCATGATTCGTCACTCGCTGAGTCTATATCGTTCAATCATTCTCAAAACATGACACAAAAATCAACCCCCATCAACCCGGAAAATCCAACGCAAAGCAGTTCTCGATCATACCAGAACATTCCGACAGGAAAAACATTTCATTAATGGATAGAGCCGATCAAATCGAAAAATTAAACGACGCCACCTGAATTATATCTTAATTTACTGTCATGAATTTCCCCCTTCAACCAACATCGACCGCCCAGGACCGACTCCTTTCCCGATTGGGGCCAGTGATCGATCCGATAAGGCTTTGCAACCATAAAGTTCAACCATTCTGCCAAACCAGACGCACCTCCAAAAAATGAAACTCTGGAGGATTCATCCTCCAGAGTTTCATTTTTCACCACGGAACTCTCACACAACGGATTCGATCCAGTCAAAGATTCAAGAATCCATGGCAGAGACTGCCTGTTGTACGGTTTCAGCCGCCCATATGGCCGCCTCTTTCCGGTTGCATTCATCGCGACAACGCCGGATCACGACACGAATCGCCTCTTCCTCTTCTGGGGAATGGATGCCGCCCAATGCGGCATTACGCTGTTTATAATCCGGCACCTGCGCCAGAATGACCGCCTGGGTTTCGGCCTTGAGTTGCGTCACCAAATGGGTCTGCACCCCATCCAACGGCCTGTCCTGGAGATTTTTCACCAGCGTCACTCCGGTTTCGGTGATGGAGAGGGTTTCGATCACATCCTGAATGCGGGGGTCGTGCTGGGGTTCGCTTTGCTGCGTCACCGGCATCCACCGGCCCTTGTGCGCCGCCAGAACGGGAGGGGTTTCGTCCAACTCCTGCATTCGGATCACGGTTCCATTCAAGACCAATGCAAATTTCATGATTTCGCTCCTACAGTCCCAAAAGATTGACTATCAAATTCCGTCTGGTCCGCCAGCACTCCCCATCCAAGGAGGATTGCACATCGAAACAGCTCCATGGATAGCCGCCCGAGGTGAAATGGAGGCTCATGGAGTGAATTTCCGTCGGAGATCCAAAATCGAGGACGGCGTGGACCAATCCGGCCCAACCGACCTGGGCCACATACACCGTTGTACTGCCATCGTTGAGCGCAGTGTCCGTGATCAGGCTGGCACCGTGATAATATTTGACGACGGTGGGACTCAACGCGAGATTGCTTCCGGTGCCATTATTCGCCAGAAAAGCGCGCATTTCGGCCAGATAACCGACCCGTCCCCACTGTGCCGAAGGCAGTGCCAATCTCCAATAGCGATCGATTCCGGAATGACCAGGAAGATTGATCTCCTCATCGCCGACGATTCCAAGATTGGGCGTCACATAGGCACCGCTGGCCTGGGGATTGAAATTCAGGGCATGCGGGATCCATGTCACGCCATCGTTGGACCGATAAAGAGACATCGTATTGATATAATACCCATCCTCATCGGTCTTGCTGACCCGGACCGAATGAATCCGAACCGGTGTATTGAATTGTGTGACAAAATATTTTCCGGCTCCATTGCTATGCACCCATCGTTCGGTACCCGTCACCTTGTGGAGTACATTCATCAATCCGTTATAGTCGTTCACCGTATAGTCGGTGACGATGAAACTGCCCTTCACCAACAAATTTTCTCCACTGCCGTCTTTGGAGCGATAGGCTTCGATAATCCCGGTTCGTTGCAAGTTGGATAAATTGAAGGAGTCGATCACCCATTTCCAGTAGAGGGCCGACGGATCCTCGCCCCCCACTCCAAAGCCTGTCAAATTCGTCAAGGTCAACATAGTTCAGGCATCCGAGAAGGAATCGACGGTATAGTTGAGATAAACGCCGTGCAAACGGGCGTCGATCGCCAGGGTATCTTGCGGGTTGGAGACCTCCCGATAGACCTGGAACACCACAAAATCTCCCGGTTCCGGGGTATTGGCCACCGTCATGGCCGCTGTCGATGGGGTCATGTAAAGATCATGGGTCGTACCACCGACATCATCCACCACCACGCCGGTTCCAAACGCGGCATCTGCGGGATCGTCATCATGCAAGGCCACCCCCTGAATGCCGAAGGAGACGCCGAAATGGGTAGTGGTAGCCGCATGGCTCCAAACAAAATAGGCGGTCATCGAACCGGCATTCCAATTCAACGGCATACGAACGGCGAATTGTCCGTACTCGACCGTTGCGGCATCGAAGTCGAGCGTTTTGAGCATCACCTTGTTGACGGAGGTTTCGACACTGCCTGAAGCGGGACCATTGGTGGTTCTGACGACCATTCCCTGGGCCGGGACGTAGAGGGCCAATCGGGGCGAAGAGGCCGCCAACAAATCCAGTTGTGCCGACGCATCCGCAGCCGCGACCATCGCCGCTCCGGCCTGGGACAACGCCAGCGTTTCGACCGCCCCGCTTCCCGCCGAGGTGCGACCCAGCAGAGTACCGGAAGCGAGTGTGGCCGATTTCAGTTGTTTGCCACTGGTTCCATCGAACTGGGCCCACGCTCCATCGGTTGTCGAGGTCGGCCCCGTCACATCACCGGATCCGACTTCGCCTTGAGGGCCTTGCGGACCCGGATCCCCTTGTGGTCCCACCGGTCCGATTTCGCCCTGCACGCCTTGAGGTCCGACAGGGCCTTGAGGGCCTTCTGCTCCTCGGAGTTCCAATTCATCCCAACAGGTCGGATTGCTTGACGGATCGAAGCCGCTCCCGGCCTGAAGCGCGACAAAGAGCTTGCCCTCTTTTTCCACCGCCTGACCCACCGTATAGGTCACTTCAGCACTGTACACGCCCTGAAAGGCCGCTCCCAAATCCAGCGCATCCCGCACCAGATTGAATTGACCGGTCATCGGATTCAACGCATATCGAAACATGATTTTTCTCCTTCAGGCGTAGGACAGGGAGGTATAATCGCTCCAGATCTGATTGAATCGCGCCTCACCTCCGGCAAACAGTGTCGAGGAAGAGCCATCTGCGGCGATGGCAACCCGCTTGATCATCCACACCGGGTCGTTCTCCCCGCTACCCGGATAGGCATAACCCATATAAATGTATTGCGTGGTTCCTTCCGTGACCGTATGGGTACGATTGATCAACAAATGATGCCCATCCATGGCGGTGGCAAATTTTCGGTTCTGCAATTCCAGCGGATTCAACATGGCATTCTCCTCTCTTGTCTCTTTATTTTGTTGTTTGTTCTGATTGAAAAATTATTTAACATTTCATTGTCAACAATAACGAGAGACGATTCAGCAGATCTTGATTATTTTAATTAATTTTTATAAATTATAAAATATATTATTGCCGACTCGTTCTTGCAATATGGCATCCGAATGAATCTTGCGGTATAATTATTAATATCCCTGATACCGGGATATCTGGATCATCTTGAATTCACATCAACAATGAGGACTATCACTATGAGTTTTCAATTGCCTGCCCTTCCCTATGCCCAGAATGCCCTGGAGCCCCACATCTCTGCGGAGACGTTGGAATTTCATTACGGCAAGCATCATCAGACCTATGTGACCAATCTGAACAAACTGATCGAAGGCACGGAGAATCAAGGAAAATCTCTGGAGGAGATCATCAAGGGTTCATCGGGTGGTTTGTTCAACAATGCCGCGCAGGTTTGGAATCACAGTTTTTATTGGAACTGCCTGACTCCGGGTGGTGGTGGTGCTCCCACCGGAGCGTTGGCTGATGCCATCAACGCCAAATTCGGATCGTTCGAGAGTTTCAAAGAGAAATTCACCAATACGGCCATTGGGACTTTCGGATCGGGTTGGGCTTGGCTGGTAAAAAACGCGGATGGATCGTTGGATCTGATGAGTACCAGCAACGCGGCCACTCCGATGACCGAGGGCAAAACCGCGCTGCTGACCTGTGATGTGTGGGAGCATGCCTATTACATCGATTTTCGCAATGCTCGTCCCAAATACGTCGAAGCCTTCTGGAACCTGGTCAACTGGGAATTTGTTGCCCAGAATTTTGCGGCGTGATTTAATCCACACCAAAACTTCCATCCAAGATATCGCGCATCGTCAGATCGAATTTTTTGGACTTGTTTGGAAGTTTTGATGATTCCATGAAAGCAGGAGACGGCAGTGACCGTTCTCCTGCTTTTTTTATGGTACATCCGGCAGAGCGCGCCATAAAAAAAGGCCCGGAAGGAACTTTCCCTCCGGGCCTTTGGTTACTTACCGTTTCTCAGCACTGTCACCATTCGATTTTATCAATGTTCTGGAACTGAATCACATCACCGGTG